>NZ_JBAKHU010000305.1:0-508 GCF_036906895.1 Micromonospora sp. CPCC 206060 | reverse complement strand
ATTGCTTGGTTAAATAGTTGCAAGTCTTCATCTTTCATTGTGCCTACTGATGGCGCTTTTTGCCCTAATTGCTCTACAATATCGGCAACTTTGTTGTTTAAATATTTAAATTTCATATTTGTCTCCTATTCATTGTTTGATTTCACTTTGCTTTGAGGATCGTGTAGCCTTTATGTATTCCAAAACCTTTTCTTGCGTTTTCTTGTCAACTGGTGCGTTTTGGAAATATCTCATGTCCCTAAGTTTACCGTTTATGAGTTCAACACCAATTTTCTTTTTGTTCAGCACTATAAGGTAAAAGTTTTTTGGAACTTGCCCTTTCAGTGTTCCTATGCAATTTTTGAGAAGACCGCCAATTACTTTCAGGTCATCATTGTCTTTTGGTCTTATTATGGCATTTTTGACATCTTTTAGTGCCTTTCCCAATGCTTTTGCCTTTGCTTCCTGCCTTCTTTTTTTCTCATTTACAATTCAATCGTGCTTAAACCTGTATCTTGGTTCAATTTTC
>NZ_JBAKHU010000304.1:0-512 GCF_036906895.1 Micromonospora sp. CPCC 206060 | reverse complement strand
CCGAGGAGGGCCCAGGTGCCGGTCGGGGTCACCCGATCAACCGCCATCGGCGACCACTCCACCCGGTACAACGGCTCCACCACACCAGAGCCACCCAACGAACCCACATCAACCGGCCGCAACGCCAAACCAGCCACCGACGCCACCGGCGCACCCACCGCATCAGCCAGCTCCAACACCACACCCGAAGCCGACGACACCAACCGCACCCGCAACGCCACCGCACCCGTGGCCGACAACCCCACACCCGAGAACGCAAACGGCAACTCGGCCCGCTCCACACCCCCCGACAACAAACCCACACCATGCAAAGCCGCATCCCACAACGCCGGATGCAACCCGAACCCATCCACCACCACACCAGCCGGCAACCCGACCTCGGTGAACACCTCACCACCACGACGCCACGCCGCCCGCACACCACGGAACACCGGCCCGTACTCCAGACCCACCGCAGCCAAACCGTCATACAACTCATCCACCGACACCACCTCCGCACCAACCGGAGGCCA
>NZ_JBAKHU010000303.1:0-512 GCF_036906895.1 Micromonospora sp. CPCC 206060 | reverse complement strand
CTTCAACTCCCGCAGCGCCTCCAGCAGGATTTCGGCGGGGTCACCGTCGCGGGTCATGGCCAGACCGAACGCGTACCGGTCGGCGACCAGGGAGAACTTCCGCCAGTCCGGCTTACCACCACCGTCGAAGACGGACAGCTTCACGTACGGGTCCAGGGCCCCGTACAGGGCCAGGGAGCGGGCGGCGAACGTCTTACCCTGCCGGGGCTGCGCCCCGATCAACATCGACGTCCACATCAGCGGCACGGTGACCTTGTTGCCCCGCTCGTCCAGGCCGAACGGGGCCGGCTGCCACACGTCGGTGGGCTTGCACCGCAGCAACGGCGTCCGACCCGCACCCACAGCGAGCGGGTCACGGTCGGCCACCCACAACGTGTGCCGCCGATGGGAGGAAGGATCGCGGGAGATGAACACCTGCGACACCGCCACATCCAAACCCGACGCGATGCCACCGCGGGCTTTCACCGCGTCGTCGAACGTCTTGCCGTACGGCAGGTCAATCGACACCTGCG
>NZ_JBAKHU010000302.1:0-512 GCF_036906895.1 Micromonospora sp. CPCC 206060 | reverse complement strand
CTTCAACTCCCGCAGCGCCTCCAGCAGGATTTCGGCGGGGTCACCGTCGCGGGTCATGGCCAGGCCGAACGCGTACCGGTCGGCGACGAGGGAGAACTTCCGCCAGTCCGGCTTACCGCCACCGTCGAACACGGACAGCTTCACGTACGGGTCCAGGGCGCCGTACAGGGCCAGGGAGCGGGCGGCGAACGTCTTACCCTGCCGGGGCTGCGCCCCGATCAGCATGCTCGTCCACATCAGCGGCACGGTGACCTTGTTGCCCCGCTCGTCCAGGCCGAACGGGGCTGGCTGCCACACGTCGGTGGGCTTGCACCGCAGCAACGGCGTCCGACCCGCACCCACGGCGAGCGGGTCACGGTCGGCCACCCACAACGTGTGCCGCCGGTGGCTGCTGGGGTCGCGGGAGATGAACACCTGCGACACCGCCACGTCCAAACCCGACGCGATGGCACCGCGGGCTTTCACCGCGTCGTCGAACGTCTTGCCGTACGGCAGGTCAATCGACACCTGCG
>NZ_JBAKHU010000301.1:0-515 GCF_036906895.1 Micromonospora sp. CPCC 206060 | reverse complement strand
CGCTGCCACCGGTTCGACGGGCGCCGACCGGTCCGCCGGTCCGGGCCGGTCTTGCGTGACACCGCCCGGCCGAGCCCGCGAAGGCGTCGTTGGGCGTCGCTCAGGTGGCGTGGGTTCGGAACCAGCTCACCGGTCGACAACACCGCGAGATGCGTGACGCCCACATCAACACCGACCGTTGAGGCGGGCCGCGACGGCACGCGGTCGACCCGTTCGACCTCGGCGCAGAACGCCACGTGCCAGCGTCCGCCGTCCCGCCGGAGGGTGGCCGACATGATCCGGGCGGTGCCGTCGTGCACACGCCGAGCCAGCTTCCGGGCGGACTCGTGCAGCTTCATCCGACCCAGCCGGGGCAGCACCACATGCATCCGGTCAGGCTCGACACGGATGACGCCGGTGGTGAACCGCACCGACGGCACCGCCCGGCGGCGGGACTTGAACCGGGGGAACCCGACTGGTCGACCGGCTCGCTTGCCCGACCGGGAGTCAGCCCAGTTCCTCAACGCGCGGGCGAG
>NZ_JBAKHU010000300.1:0-516 GCF_036906895.1 Micromonospora sp. CPCC 206060 | reverse complement strand
TTCTGGGTCGGTGGCACGCTCTTCTACGGCATGGGCAGCACGCTCCACCGCCGCAGCTTCAACGGCACCACCTTCGGCCCGGCCACCGCCGTCGACCCGTACCACGACGCGTACTGGGACAACGTGGTGACCGACTCGGGGCCGGACGGCCAGACGTACGCCGGGATGACGGTCAACTTCTATGCCGAGATCCCCAACGTGACCGGCATGTTCTACACCGCCGGCCGCCTCTACTACACCCTCTCCGGGCAGACCGGCCTCTACTGGCGCTGGTTCAACCCGGACAGCGGCACCGTCGGCGCGGACAAGTTCACCGTCGCCGGAGCCACCGGGTTCACCGACATCTCCGGCATCTTCGTCGCCGGAAACACCCTCTACACGGTGGCCCGCAGCACCGGCAACCTCGCCAGCCAGGACTGGATCAACCTGGCCCCGTCGGGCACCCCGACCGTCCGCAGCGGTCCCGCCGTGGACGGTGTCGACTGGCGGGCCAAGGCCCTCTTCGTCGGCCCGTAA
>NZ_JBAKHU010000299.1:0-526 GCF_036906895.1 Micromonospora sp. CPCC 206060 | reverse complement strand
ACCACGACCCCAGCCGCAGCCGCCTAATCAAGATCTCTCATCCACAACTCTTGACTATTGCTCGCGCCGAGACAAGGTCTACCGGTGGACGTCACCTGTAGGACAGCCGCCTCATCCACCGTCACCGGCGGTTTCGGTGACACCGCGCACCCACTGCAGATATGGCCGTGAGCCAGCGACCACTGGCAGCGCGACGATCTCCGGGTTGGACCACTCGTGATGCTCCTTCAGGTAGCTCTCCAACTGGGGGTACGCTCCCGCACTGGACCTCAGCACCACCTGCCACTCCTGGCCGGTGCCGAAGGACCCCTCGTGCCAGAAGGCTGACTCGGCCGGCCCCACGACCTGGCCACCAGCCGCCAACCGCTTCCGCACCGCGCCCTGCACCAACCGCCGCGCGACCTCCAGACTGCCCACAGCGGTATACACATACAGGACCTCATTCATGAAGCTGACCCTACTCAGCCTCGATCCACCGATGAATGTCGGGTCGGCGGGACCCCGGAGATAGAAAGTGCCCTCTGAG
>NZ_JBAKHU010000298.1:0-533 GCF_036906895.1 Micromonospora sp. CPCC 206060 | reverse complement strand
CGGTGATGGTGGAGATGGTCTGCTTCGACACCTCGGTGCCGTACACCTCGGCCAGATGGGCGGCGATCTCCCCGTGCGTCAGCCCTTTGGCCGACAACGACAGCACCAGGTCGTCGACCCCGGACAGGCGACGCTGCCGCTTGCGTACGATCTGCGGCTCGAAGGTTCCCGCCGCGTCCCGTGGGACCCGGACCTCGACCGGTCCGACGTCGGTGAGCACGGTCTTGGTCCGGCTGCCGTTACGGGTGTTCCCGCTGCCCCGACCGGCCGGGTCGTGCTTGTCGTAGCCGACATGGTCGGTGATCTCCCCCTCGAGGGCGGACTCCAGGACCCGCTTCGTGAGCTGCTGCAGCAACCCGCCCTCACCGGTCAGCTTCAACCCGTCCCCACGAGCCCGATCGACCAGCATCGCGATCAACTGCTCATCCGTGACCGCACCCACCGGCTCCACAGCCGGCTCTCCCACGGTGGTCTCGGTCGTCATCTGGCGTCTCTCCCTTGATCGGTCGATCAGCCGTTAGTTGTACACACCC
>NZ_JBAKHU010000297.1:0-548 GCF_036906895.1 Micromonospora sp. CPCC 206060 | reverse complement strand
ATCCGTAGCCTCATCCGCCAGGCCTGGACCCTCTACCGCTGGAACACCCGCCCCACCCGCCGCCCATGAAACCACCTACTTGCGCGATCTCTAAGCGGATGTTGGCGCCGATCGCCGCCAGATTCGTGCTCGTGGACACCGAGGGATGGTTCTGGATCAGGACCGTTGGCGCGCCGCGGGACGGCGACCCTCGTGATGGCGAACTGCACCAGTCGACTCGCGAAGGTGCGCGGCCACTCAGTCGAGACAGAACTCGTTGCCCTCGATGTCCTGCATCACGAGGCACGACTCGTTGTCGTCATCGGCAGGCAGTAGTCGCACGCGTACCGCGCCGAGCGCGACCAGTCGTGCGCATTCGGCCTCAAGTGCGGCCAGGCGCTCTTCACCCACGAGCCCGGTGCCGACCCGCACGTCAAGATGCAGCCGATTCTTGACGACCTTGCCTTCGGGAACGCGCTGGAAGAACAGTCGCGGGCCCACACCTGAGCCTCGATCCACCGACGCGGTTGGCGGCGATCACCGGTTGATCATTTCGATATGGGGTGAGT
>NZ_JBAKHU010000296.1:0-549 GCF_036906895.1 Micromonospora sp. CPCC 206060 | reverse complement strand
GGCCGCATAAGCCGCACGACGCAAAGAACTCTTATAGCTGCAAACCCTATTCGAACGCCCTCTAAGAGGACGTCTGATTCACGTACTTTGTGTGTTATGGCGGTTTAGCCGTCTCGCCAGGTTGGGGTGGTTTCGGTGGTGAGGCGTTTGGCGAGGTTGTCGATCATGGCGATGGTGATCATGCTGGCGGAGTTGTCGGGTCGGGCTTCGTAGTCGCGGACGAGTCGGCGGTGGTGCATGAGCCAGCCCAGGGTGCGTTCGACGACCCATCGCCGTTTGACGACGCTGAAGCCCTTGGCCTGTGGGTCCTTGGTGACGATCTCGACGTCGACGCCGAGTGTGGCGCCGTGTTCGACGACGCGGTTCTTGAATCCGGCGTCGACCCAGGTCTTGGTCAGGGTGGGGTAGGCGGTGGTGGCCTGGTCGAGCAGGTCCATGCCGATGGTGTTGTCGCTGGCGCTGGCGGCGGTGACGATGACGGCGAGGTGTGGTTCCCCTCGTAACGTGGAGGCCAGGACTTGAGGGATAGAGGCTCATGGCTGAAACGAG
>NZ_JBAKHU010000295.1:0-551 GCF_036906895.1 Micromonospora sp. CPCC 206060 | reverse complement strand
CCCCGCGAACGCCCCAACGCGTGATCGGCAGGCTCGTCGTACACACCACCCGGTGGCTCCTTCTGCAGGCCACCGTCGTTGCGGGCGCCCGCGGCGTGCTGGTGGGCGCGACTGACAGTGGAGTCGACGCTGACCGTCCACTCGATCCCACCGGCGGCGTCGGCAGCAGTCTGCAGACCGGACAGGATCTTCGCCCAGGTCCCCTCGCGCTGCCAGCGACGGAACCACCGGTACAAGGTCTGCCAGGGCGCGTACACCTGTGGCACGTCACGCCACGGTGTCCCGGCCCGCACCCGCCACCGGATGCCGTCGATGATCTGCCGTCTGGTCCATCGAAGCGGCCGACCCCGGCCCGAAACCGCAGGCAGGACGGCTTCCAACCGTTCCCACTCGGTGTCGGTGAGGTCATGCCGCCGCGTCGCCGTTACGCTGGCCACGAGGTCTCCGGTATTCAGGTTTGCTTGTCGCTAACCCACTTACCGGAGACCTCAACTTTTACCGATCACCACCACGCCGGACATCCATCACAACCGGGCACCTTCAGCCCATAC
>NZ_JBAKHU010000294.1:0-551 GCF_036906895.1 Micromonospora sp. CPCC 206060 | reverse complement strand
GTTCGTCGAGGTCACGGGCCATCACGCTGACCTGCGACTTCGACAGTCGGGTGATCCCCAACGACTCGACGAGTTTGTCCATCCGTCGGGTGCTGACGCCGAGCAGGTAACACGTCGCGACGACCGAGGTCAGGGCCGCCTCGGCACGTTTGCGGCGCTCCAGCAGCCAGTCGGGGAAGTACGAGCCGGAGCGCAGTTTGGGGATGGCGATGTCGAGGGTGCCGGCGCGGGTGTCGAAGTCGCGGTGCCGGTAGCCGTTACGGGTGTTGACCCGCTCCGGCGAGCTGGTGCCGTACTCCGCGCCGCAGATCGCGTCGGCCTCAGCGGACATGAGGGTGTCGATGAACGTGGTCAGCAGCGAGCGCAGCAGGTCCGGGGACGCCGCGGTGAGGTGCTCGTGCAGGAACCGGGCAGGGTCGATACTAGGGTTGGCCATCGCGTTGATCTCCTCGATCTTGAGCGGGAACTCAGTTCGAATGATCACGCGGTGGCCGCCTCACGTCTACGCCAAACCGGCTCTGAGCTGCAGGTCTGCCGTACACCACTCTGCC
>NZ_JBAKHU010000293.1:0-554 GCF_036906895.1 Micromonospora sp. CPCC 206060 | reverse complement strand
GCTCGCCTTCCTCGAACACGACAGCATCCCGGCCAGGACCACGATCATCGAGAAGCTGTCAGACCCGACGCTGACCGGGATGCGCCACAAGGAACTGGACACCCTCGTGCGGCGCCTCGCCCCACGGCAGGCGGCCAAGGCCGAACGCCTCGCTCACCAGCGCCGCGGCGGCGACCGCCAGCCCGGTGCCCGCGGCGGCGTCTTCCCCCAAAAGATCGACAATAGTGAACGGATCCTGCTCACCGTCCTCTACCTCAGGAAGTTGTGCACCCTCGACGTCCTCGCCGACGCCCTCGGAGATGTCAGCCGGTCCCTGATCGGCCAAGTCATCCGCGAGACACGCCCCCTGCTCGAACAGGAAGGCTGGATCCCACAGCCGACAGCCACCCGTTACCGCACTGCCGCCGACCTCCTCGCCACCGCCCCAGGCTCGGGCCACGACACACCGACAAGTTGATCCTTGACGGCTCCACAAGATCGGCAACGTCCTCGCCGCGCTACCGAGATCCGCCCACCCCGGAGCGAAGAAGGCCCTCGCGGAGATCTGGAACGCC
>NZ_JBAKHU010000292.1:0-555 GCF_036906895.1 Micromonospora sp. CPCC 206060 | reverse complement strand
TGCGCGGCGCGGTGCTCGGCGGCAAGCCACCGCCAGCCGTCCCGCCCGATCGCCTTCTCGTGCCAGGCGACCGCCTCGTCTGCGTGGCCCAGCTCGACTGCTGCCGTGGTGCGGGCCAGGTCGACCGCGGTCGGCCCGAACCCGGTCCGATGATGATCGTGACCGTCACCCACCCGGGCCGCCAGGTCGGCCGCCTCGTCGATCAGCGCGACGGTGGCACGCTCGTCGCCGTTGCCGGCGGCGGCCAGAGCCGCCTGGACGAGCAGCGTCCCGCACAACGACACCTTCTCCGGGGTTGCACCGTCCGGGTCCGGTGGGGAGATCCGGTACGCGGCGGCCCGCATCGTCGACAGCGCCGACGATGCCCGACCGGCCGCGCGCAGCACCTGACCGAGCTGCACCGCAGCGGCGGCCACCAGCACCGGATCACCCGTAGCGACGGCCATGGCCCGGTCGGCGGCCAACCACGCCAGATCGATCTCGCCGAGCTTCACCAGCACCGACGCCGTCACCCGGTACACCTCCACCAGCAGCGGGCGACCCGACACCGGATCG
>NZ_JBAKHU010000291.1:0-557 GCF_036906895.1 Micromonospora sp. CPCC 206060 | reverse complement strand
CTGGCCATGACCCGCGACGGTGACCCCGCCGAAATCCTGCTGGAGGCGCTGCGGGAGTTGAAGGCCGACGTGCAGGACCGCTACGAACGGCTCTCCGCCCTGCCCGTCGACGTGTGCCCCGAAGGCAAACTCACGCGGGAGATCGCCCGGGACCCGAAGTACCGGATGCCGGTGCGGATGGTGATCCTGGACGAGTTTCAGGAGTACTTCGACCTGGGCGAGCAGTCCAAGGAGATCGCCTCCCTGCTGGTCTACCTGGTGAAGGTCGCCCCGGCCGCCGGGGTGATCCTCATCGACGCCACCCAGCGGCCCTCCGGCGTCGGTACCGGGCAGGTCGCGCAGCAGTTCATCTCCTACCGCGACAACCACCAGGTGCGGTTCAGCCTCCGCACCGGCTCATGGCAGGTGTCCGACCTGGTACTCGGTTCGGGTGCCTACTCGGAAGGGCACGACTCGTCCACCCTGCTGCCCACCTACAAGGGCGTCGGCATCCTACGCGGCGCCTCCGATGACACCCCGACCGTGCGCACCTACCTCGCCGACCAGGAAGACGCCGA
>NZ_JBAKHU010000290.1:0-576 GCF_036906895.1 Micromonospora sp. CPCC 206060 | reverse complement strand
TATCGACCATGACCGCACCACGTGACCACTATCAGTAGTCAGAACCTTGCGCGGAATGGCTCAGTGGCGCGAACTGCGCGCGCAGGCACGATAGCCAAGCGCGACGGTGGGGCCCTCGCGCCCTATGACCCGGTGCGACCGGAAAGGCGGGCGGAAGTTGCAGGATCTGAGCCCGCCTGCGTCTTCCTGTGTCCGAAACATGCAGAAGGGTTCGCCAATGGGCGCACCTGTTTGCCTGGCTAATTGATCGAATAGAAGGCGCATCAGGCTCGTGAATTCGCTTGAGATGAATAGGTGTTGACGCTGTGATGCTGCCTGGGTAGCCTCGTCGAGGTCGGCTGACAATCACCTAAGTGAATATCAAGAATAGGGAGAGTCGAGTGAGGCGATCGCTCTATTCTGTCGGTGCCGGTGTGGTGATGTCGCTGGTGTTGGCCGCTCCTGCCGCAGCGGCTCCGGTGAAGCCGTTCACCGAGACCACCGCCTGTGACGATGGTCGTGTGTGCATGTGGGGTGACTGGTCAGGTGCTCGTCGGCGGGTCGGCTTGACCTGGGTCGTTCGGGTTGGATCATGGT
>NZ_JBAKHU010000289.1:0-581 GCF_036906895.1 Micromonospora sp. CPCC 206060 | reverse complement strand
GTCTTCGGCGGCTCCCTCGGCGAGGTCTTCGGCTCCAAGATCGTCAAGGTGATGGACCTGGCCATGAAGATCGGTTGCCCGGTCGTCGGGATCAACGACTCCGGGGGCGCCCGCATCCAGGAGGGCGTGGTCAGCCTCGGCCTCTACGGCGAGATCTTCTTCCGCAACGTACGCGCCTCCGGCGTCATCCCGCAGATCTCCCTGGTGATGGGGCCGTGCGCGGGTGGTGCGGTCTACTCCCCGGCGGTCACCGACTTCACCGTGATGGTCGACCAGACCTCGCACATGTTCATCACCGGCCCGGACGTCATCAAGACGGTCACCGGCGAGGACGTGGCGATGGAGGAACTGGGTGGTGCGCGTACCCACAACACCCGCAGCGGCAACGCGCACTACCTCGCCACCGACGAGTCCGACGCCATCGACTACGTCAAGGCGCTGCTGTCGTACCTGCCGGCGAACAACCTGGACGAGCCGCCGATGTTCGACACGCCGGCCGACCTCGACGTGACCGATGCGGATCGGGAGCTGGACACCCTGATCCCCGACTCGGCCAACCAGCCGTACGACATGCACCGGGT
>NZ_JBAKHU010000288.1:0-601 GCF_036906895.1 Micromonospora sp. CPCC 206060 | reverse complement strand
CGCGCCTCGGCGGTGGTGCCGGTCGCGTGATGTTCACACCGCGTGGCGTCGGGTAACGGCACGGTATGGCGCGGTACACGAAACCGGACCTCAGGGAGCAGATCAAGGCGGAGATCAGGGCTTCCGACAAGGGCGGCAAGCCGGGACAGTGGTCGGCGCGCAAGTCGCAGCTGCTCACCAAGGAGTACGAGAAGCGCGGCGGGGGCTACCAGGGGCCGAAGGACCAGCGGCAGAGGTCCCTGCAACGGTGGGGTGCCGAGGAGTGGCAGACGAAGGAGGGCCCCGCCCGCGCGCGGCGAAACGGCGAGACAAGCCGATACCTACCCAAGCTGGCCTGGGCGCGGCTCTCCGAAGAGCAACGACGCGCGACCGACGACCGGAAGCGGAAGGCCTCCAGGACCGGCCGGCAGTACGTCGCCAACACGGGACCGGCCAGTCGCGCGCGCAGGGAGGCTGCCTTGCCCGAGCAACTGACGGACCTGCCGGTCGCCGAGGCGGGCAAACTCGTGCGGGGCCTCGACACGCGCCAGCTCAGGACGGCACTGCGGCGTGAGCGCGGTGGCAAGGCCCGCAAGACGCTGATCCAGCGGCTGGAGTCGGA
>NZ_JBAKHU010000287.1:0-607 GCF_036906895.1 Micromonospora sp. CPCC 206060 | reverse complement strand
CGCCCATGATCCCTCATCCCGGACAGCGCTCCTGGTAGTCAGAGGCTTACCCGGAATGGCTCAGTGTCAGCCGCTCTTCATACAACTGACTCGCCGGGTCGGACCTGACGCGGAAGACGCACCGCACGGAAAACCAGCCAACCTCACCCTGCTGTCCCTCATCGCCCGGTCTGTCCATCCACATATCGTCCCGCTCTGGCCCTTCCGCAGCGAACCGGATACGACTCGACAAGGCCGCACTCTTCTGCCGCTGACCGCGTGCTGGCTGTGAGCTGACGTTGGCGGGGCCGAGGACGGTCTTCCGGTCGGCCATCAGGGCGGTGGTGGAGGTGTGTACCGGTGTGTACCGTGCCGAAACTCGTTCAACGGCCATGACCTTCTGTTCTCGACGTACTCACCGACCACGACCAGCGCGTGCCGTTCGTTGTAGATCGACAAATGGTCGGTGCACTCTTCGCGTAGGCTGCGGCCCCAGCGTCCAATAAAGCAGTTCGCCCTGGGCGTGCGGGGCGGGGTCTTGACCACGGTGATGCCTTCAGCGGTGGTGACTGGTCAGGTGCTCGTCGGCGGGTCGGCTTGACCTGGGTCGTTCGGGTTGGATCATGGT
>NZ_JBAKHU010000286.1:0-611 GCF_036906895.1 Micromonospora sp. CPCC 206060 | reverse complement strand
ACCACGACCCCAGCCGCAGCCGCCTAATCAAGATCTCTCATCCACAACTCTTGACTATTGCTCCGCCCCGGTACGGCGCAACCCTCTGCCCGGCCGGGCTTCTCCCCGTACCCGGCCGGGCAGAGCACTGCCCGAGCAGGAAGGCGCCCACACGGTCATGATGGAACTGCGGCGGCCACGACCCGGCGAGGAACTATTGATCAGCTGGGACGCATCGGTGCAGTTCGCGGGACAGCCGCCCTTCACGTTCCGGGTCATCTCGGTGAGCCCAGACCCCACCTACCACGGCTGGGTGTGGCTGACCGGATATCAGCTCAATGACCGGGGCCAGGCGGTCGCCAAGCGGGAGATCTACGTACGCCTCGCTGGCCTGCGTCCTGCTCGTCGGCCTGGACGATGACCAGCGGCGGGCACTGTTACCGCGGTACGGCCAGGAGAACGACGGTCGCCGTTGCTGTGCCTTCGCCTTTGACCCGACCTCAGCCACAGGACATACCGGCTCCTGGGTTCTCGGCCTCGGCCACGGCGGACCCCACCCAGTTGCGTCCGGCAGAGTGGTGTACGGCAGACCTGCAGCTCAGAGCCGGTTTGGCGTAGACGTGAGGCGGCCA
>NZ_JBAKHU010000285.1:0-618 GCF_036906895.1 Micromonospora sp. CPCC 206060 | reverse complement strand
GCGTCGATCCCGGCCCGGCCGCGTTTCGGGTTCACCCAGACCAGGGTGTACTTCCCGGTGGTGGCCACATGCACCCAGTGCAGCCTGCCGGCGACCCGCAGCCCGGACTCGTCGACATGCACCACGCTCGCGCTGGTCAACGCGTCACGGACCTGATCCACGAACTCCGAATCGGCCAGGGCGTCACCGGCACGGGCGTGCGCGGCAGCGACCGCGCCGGCCGACATCGCCACCCCGAACAGATCCGTCATCGCCCGCGCGGTCCGCGCCTGCGCCCCGAACAGCGCCTGCTGCAGATACACCGCGGCCGCGTTCACTCTCGGCCCGTACTGGACCGGGGCGTCGACCCCGTCCGGTGCCCGACCGGCGGTGACGTACCCGCACCGGCACCGGCGCGACACGATCCGATGCTCACTGACCCGCACGCCGACGTCCGGCAGATCGAACACCTGCCGCACCGCCACCCCGGTCACCGCGGCACCGGTCAGATCATCACCGCACCCGCCGCACCCAGCCGGCTCATGCTCGAACCGCTCGTGCGGATCAGCCACCTGCCGCAACGTGCGACCCTCATGACCAGGCTGCCCACCCGGCCGCCGACCCGAACGCGCCCGCAAC
>NZ_JBAKHU010000284.1:0-619 GCF_036906895.1 Micromonospora sp. CPCC 206060 | reverse complement strand
AGGTGATGGGCTCGATGACCGGGATTGCCGTGCACGACGCGTGGGCGCCGTACGACACCTACACCCCGGCCGGGCACCAGTTGTGCTGCGCGCATCTGCTACGCGAGCTGACCGCCGCCGCCGAGCTGGCACCGCAGGCGGTATGGCCCGGTCAGGCGGCCGACGCGCTCCTGCGGCTCAAGACCGCCGCCGACACCGCCCGCACCGAGGGCCAGGCTGGGATCGACCCGGACCTGCTGACCGAGCAGACCGGCCTGTTCCGCCAGGCCGCCCTGGTCGCAGTCAAGGACCACCAGCACGAGAAGTCGAAGACCGGCCGGAAACTGACCGCGCTCGGCCGCCGGATGCGCGACCGCATCGACGACTACCTGCGCTTCGCGGTCGACCTGCGGTCCCCGTTCGACAACAACCGCGCCGAGCAACAGATCCGTATGGTCAAGATCCGACAGAAAGTATCCGGGGGCTTACGCACCCTCGACGGAGCCCAGCAATTCGCGCTGATCCGCTCCTACCTCGCCACCGCCACCGCCCACGGCCGCAACATCATGAACGCCCTCACCGAACTCGTCGCCGGCTGTCCCTGGCTACCCACCGGCGCAGCGACCACCTGACCAGTCAC
>NZ_JBAKHU010000283.1:0-639 GCF_036906895.1 Micromonospora sp. CPCC 206060 | reverse complement strand
ACCATGATCCAACCCGAACGACCCAGGTCAAGCCGACCCGCCGACGAGCACCTGACCAGTCACCTCCCGGGTCACGTTGAGTCGGATCATGACGGCGGTCGACGTCAATCTCTACGGCACCGTGCACGGTGGTGTGCTGATGAAGTTCATCGACGACGTGGCGGGCGCGGCGGCGGCCCGGCACAGCGGCGGTACGGCGGTGACTGCGGCGATCGACGAGATCGTCTTCGCCGAGCCGGTCCGGGTCGGTGATCTGCTGCACGCCCACGCCCAGGTCAACTGGACCGGGCGGACCTCGATGGAGGTGGGGGTCCGGGTGGTCGCCGAGCGGTGGGACTCGGCCGAGGACGAGGCGGTCCTGGTGGGCACGGCGTACCTGGTCTTCGTCGGCGTGGACGTCGGTGGCGGCCCGCGCGAGGTGCGGCCGGTGCTGCCGGAGACCTCGGAGGACGAGCGGCGCTACCGGGAGGCGGAGATCCGCCGGGCGCACCGGCTGGCCCGGCGTCGGGCGATCCAGGCGCACCGGGCCGGCTGAGACGTCGACGGTCTGGGCCGGTTGCGGCGCCCGACGGTCTCAGCCTCGATCCACCGACGCGGTTGGCGGCGATCACCGGTTGATCATTTCGATATGGGGTGAGT
>NZ_JBAKHU010000282.1:0-646 GCF_036906895.1 Micromonospora sp. CPCC 206060 | reverse complement strand
TACCCCAGCCCACACCCGTCACACCAGACCACATCGGACGAACCTGGCCATTCAAGATCTGTAGCACCGACAACCCTGTCCAGTGCGGCCAGCAGCATCCGCCGCTCCGGGCGCCGGAAGGCACGGAATCGCGTGGGCGTCACGAGCGAGGCGTCCCCGCCGGAGACCTGGCAGGCAAGACGCAGCACGTCGGTCGTCGTGTCCACGCCGACCAGCGGCCGGCCGAGGACGAGCCGGACCCCGTTGAGCACGGCACGGTTCTCCCGTACCGGAATCTCGACCGGCTGCACGCCGTCCACGCAGGCGACTGCGAGCTCGCTGAGGATCGCGAGGTCCGCCTCGCCGTGTGGCGTCGAGCTACCGGCCAGGGCCAGATAGAGCCGGGTGGCTTCCACGTCGGCGGCGTCGCCGAGACGCAGCAAGGTCACCCGGTCACCGGCTGCGGTAATCAGGTCGTCGTGCGCAGCCAACAGCTCGGCATAGGTGTGCTGGTAGGTCCCGTAAGTCGGCAGGTCGAGCAGGTTCACCCCGCCCGAGGCGACGGCGTCCCGCAACTGCGCGTCGGTCGCCGTGCCCCCGCCGGTGTGGTTCCCCTCGTAACGTGGAGGCCAGGACTTGAGGGATAGAGGCTCATGGCTGAAACGAG
>NZ_JBAKHU010000281.1:0-658 GCF_036906895.1 Micromonospora sp. CPCC 206060 | reverse complement strand
CTCAGAGGGCACTTTCTATCTCCGGGGTCCCGCCGACCCGACATTCATCGGTGGATCGAGGCTGAGAGTGCGGTGAGCGAATGGCGGCTGCCGCAGTATCCAGGCCGGTCCGCAGAGCCTGGTCGGCTGCCGGTCGTCCGGCAGGGGTTGCCTTGGCAATCGGAAGAAGTGTCAGAGCGCGCCCCAGCGACAGGTCCACGGCATGTTGCGACCAGCGGCGGGTGACCTCGGCGCCACTTGCCAGGGAGATCGTTGCCTGCGGCTGGCGAACATGCTCGAGGTAATGACTGATTGCGGACGCCGATTGGTGCGGAGCTCCGCGGCGGCCCTGTGTCAACAGATCACGTAGTCGGGCGGCGGCGGCCGGGTGTGTGACGAGTGCGGCCAGCCGCTCCCACTGGTCGAGGATCTCTTTCCCGGAAGCGCTGCGGTGTGGAGGTGCAGCGGCCGTGTCGGATCCGGTCTTCCAGGACAACTGCACCTCTGCCCGGCCCTGCCGTGTTGTCTCGTCGAGGAAGTAGCCGAGGGCCCACCGCAGACTCGCCCCAGGCATTTCGTCGAGGTCAACGCCGCTCCCCTCCTCGGAGTTGCGTCCGGCAGAGTGGTGTACGGCAGACCTGCAGCTCAGAGCCGGTTTGGCGTAGACGTGAGGCGGCCA
>NZ_JBAKHU010000280.1:0-658 GCF_036906895.1 Micromonospora sp. CPCC 206060 | reverse complement strand
GGTGGAGTGGTCGCCGATGGCGGTTGATCGGGTGACCCCGACCGGCACCTGGGCCCTCCTCGGTACGCCTGACCTGCCCGGACTCACCGGCCTGGTACCCGGGTTCGCCACCCTCGACGACCTGCTGGCCGGTGCGGGCGACCACTCCACTGTCGTGGTCCCGTTCGTGCCGGAGGCCGGATCCGCGGATGCGGCCCGAGAGGCGCGGGAGGCGACGCAGCGGGCGCTGCTGACCGTACAGCGGTTCCTCACCGAGCAGGCGCTCCTCGACAGCCGGGTCGTGGTGGTCACCCGTCGGGCGACCGGCGTCACCGGTGACACGGAGCAGACCGACCCGCCGTACGCGGCGGTAGCCGGTCTGGTGCGGTCCGCCCAGTCGGAGAACCCGGGCCGGTTCGTGCTGGTCGACGTGGACGAGCAGACCGAGTCGCTGCTCGCCGTACCAGCCGCCGTCGAGCTGGGCGAGCCGGAGGTGGTGGTACGTGCTGGTCAGGTGTTCGTGCCGCGGCTGGCTCGCGCTGCGGCGTCCGGTGGCGACGCGTCCGGTGGCGACGCGTCCGATGTGTGGCGCGCCGGCACCGGAGCGGTCCTTGTCACCGGTGGTACGTCGGGTCTGGGTGCGTTGGTGGCCCGGCATCTGGTCGTTGCGCATGGTGTT
>NZ_JBAKHU010000279.1:0-663 GCF_036906895.1 Micromonospora sp. CPCC 206060 | reverse complement strand
CTCAGAGGGCACTTTCTATCTCCGGGGTCCCGCCGACCCGACATTCATCGGTGGATCGAGGCTGAGGGATCAATGCATGCGAACGCTGAACCCTGCTGCTCAGGCGGTAGCGCGCGATCGAAATCGTCCCAAGTAGCAAACCCCTCCGGTGGCGGCGGTACGACGTACCCCAACACCTCGCACCAGAAACGAGCGACGCGCTCAGGTTCTGCGCAGTCGAAGGTAACTTGGATCTGCTTGACCGACGCCATCGGTCCACCATAGCGGCGGGGTCTTTCGTCGTCTCCACGGGCCTCCCCTGGCTAGCGTTGTGGCGCATACGGCCGACTCTTGAAGATGAGTGGGGCCTTGAGCCGTGGGATGACGGTCCTGACGGTGTCGATGCCCACTACATTTCGGGAGTCCAGTGAGCCCGAGACTGACGACGAGGGTCGAGAGATCTGCTTTACGTATACAGCCCACGCAGTTAGTAGTTCCTGGAGATCGAACGCATCGTTGATGCCGGCGAGTCCGGTGAGCGGGTCCAAGCTGATGCGGTCCCGGAACCTGTCAAGTCAACTGAGACATTTTCTTGATTTTGTTCAGCTTTGTGCTGCTGGTCGGTTGGGCACGGGCGGGGCGGTGGTCTGTTCGGGGTCGCTGTTGTCGGGTTTGTTGATCCAT
>NZ_JBAKHU010000278.1:0-693 GCF_036906895.1 Micromonospora sp. CPCC 206060 | reverse complement strand
CGCAACGTGCGACCCTCATGACCAGGCTGCCCACCCGGCCGCCGACCCGAACGCGCCCGCAACGACCTCGGCGCCGGCTTGGCCAGCCCATCCGACGACGGCGGCCGCGACGAGTTCGACGAGTCCTGCCCGAGCCGAGCCCGCAGATCCGCGTTCTCCGCCCGCAACACCGCGTTTTCCCGCCGCAACACCGCGTTTTCCCGCCGCAACCCGGCGTTTTCCCGCTCCAACTCAAGAACCCGGGCCTCCAACCGGGCAAGCCGCTCAAGCAGCTCCACGATGGACGGCGTTCCGGACACCCAACCATGATCCAACCCGAACGACCCAGGTCAAGCCGACCCGCCGACGAGCACCTGACCAGTCACAGGTGATCATCCCGTACCACAAGCCCGCCGACGGCAGCGAGTTACCCGAGTGGAAGGCGGACCTGAACAAGCAACACCGCACCGTCCGAGCACAGGTCGAACACGCCCTGGCCCGCATGAAGCGCTTCAAGATCCTGCGCGACTACCGCCGCGCCGCCAGCACATTGACCGACACCGCTTCCGGTATCGCCCACCTCCACAACATCATCCTCGCCGGGTGACACCAACACCGTTGCCGGACAACGCCTTCACCGTGAGCTGTGTCGTGACTGGTCAGGTGGTCGCTGCGCCGGTGGGTAGCCAGGGACAGCCGGCGACGAGTTCGGTG
>NZ_JBAKHU010000277.1:0-694 GCF_036906895.1 Micromonospora sp. CPCC 206060 | reverse complement strand
ACCATGATCCAACCCGAACGACCCAGGTCAAGCCGACCCGCCGACGAGCACCTGACCAGTCACCAAGAAGTAAAGGCATCCAACAAAGTCGCCAGGCTCAGGATTTTCGGTAAGCAGAGGACTTGGCATGCCCGCAGGCACAGCCACTTCTGCCCAATACACGCGCCCGGCTACCACGTAGTCAGCCAGCCGCTCCCTGGAAAGTAGCCACATAGACGCGGCAGGCCACTTATGACCAACTCGCCTCTCTTCAACATCTTTCACACCTGCCTGCGCAAGCCGAAGATCGATGCCATCATACTGATCAGATAGAGCAATCCGCGAAACATCCTGAAAAAGAATGTCAAAGACGCGAAGCGGATCATCCCCTTCCGGATCACCTATGACGCCTCGTACGAGTAACTTACTGTGCCCGACTGAGATCGCCCACGGCTTAAATGACCCCTCGATCACCAAGGGCAATTCACCGCGAAGCAGCTTCACCTCATCCAACTTTGGCCCAATCTCCAAGCTTTCGATTCCACCGGTAAAAGTCCACCGAATCCATCATTCCGGCTTTATCTATCTGCAGAAGCTCCCACTGCGTATCTAGCAACTCACCCGGCCGCGCACTCCTCGCTCTATCAAGCGCCTTAGCCTCGATCCACCGACGCGGTTGGCGGCGATCACCGGTTGATCATTTCGATATGGGGTG
>NZ_JBAKHU010000276.1:0-703 GCF_036906895.1 Micromonospora sp. CPCC 206060 | reverse complement strand
GCGGCAGGTCGACGCCTCACTGGAACACGGCACCGCCGAGATGGTCACCGCCCTGTTCGACCACGCCGAAGCCCGCGACCCACGTCACGAACGCCGCTGGGTGGTCCTGGTCGACGGCGCCAACCACCAACTCGACTGCCTCCAACGGGAAGCCCACCACCGCAGCGTCCACATCGACATCATCATCGACTTCATCCACGTACTCGAATACCTGTGGAAAGCCGCCGAAGACCTACACCCCTCCCACCAGGCCCGCGCCGCCTTCGTCCACCACACCGCCCGCGATCTCCTACAAGGCCACGCACCCCGCGTGATCACCGACCTGCGCGCACACCTCCAACGCCTGACCGACCACCACACCCCCGGTCTGGAACGCGCTACCGCCTACCTCACCGCCAAACAGCCCTACCTCAACTACCACATCGCCCTTGCCCTGGGCTGGCCGATCGCCACCGGCGTGATCGAAGGATCCTGCCGCTACCTGGTCAAAGACCGCCTTGACATCACCGGCGCCCGCTGGAGCCTGACCAGCGGCGAAGCCGTCCTCCTGCTCCGCGCTGTCATCGCCAACGGCGACTTCGACCAGTACTGGCGCTACCACCTCCAACGCGAGTACCAGCGCACCCATGCCAGCCGCTACAAGGACCAACTCGCCCTAGCCGCATGACCCGGACAACAACCTCACTCAAAAAGAAACGCACCC
>NZ_JBAKHU010000275.1:0-704 GCF_036906895.1 Micromonospora sp. CPCC 206060 | reverse complement strand
ACGCGGCGCCTCCGATGACACCCCGACCGTGCGCACCTACCTCGCCGACCAGGAAGACGCCGAAAAGATCCTGACCGCCGCCCGGAAGCTACGCGAGCAGGCCGGAACCCTCACCGGCATGGCCGCCGGGGAAGACGTCACCCGCACGTCCCGCGACGTGCTCGCCGACGTGCGGTCCCTGTTCGGCCCCGACGAGCGTGGCTTGCAGTGGGAAGACATCGCCGCCCGCCTCGCCGAGCGGATGCCGGAGCACTACGCCGACCTCACCGCCGAATCGATCTCCGCTCAGGTCCGCGCGTTCGGTGTACCGAGCGTAGATGTCAAGCGGGCCGGTAAGGCCCTCAAGGGCGCCAAGGCCGACGCCATCGACGCTGCGATCGGCCGCCGCAAGAGCGCCTGAACGGTCGCGGGCCGCCCGCGACCGGTCGCGTCCACGCGACTCGACCCGCGACCGGCCTGGTCAGCACGAACATTGGCCGGTCGCGGGTCGCCCCACCACCTGTCACAGCCCGGAAACCGCCCTGGGAGGCCCTACCGTGCCCACCCTCGCCGCGACCGCAACCACCACCGGCACCGCCGCCGTCCTGTTCCTACTCACCACCGCCGCCGTCACCCTCTGCTACCTGGCCGTGTGTTGGTTTCGGCCGTTCCGGCGCTGCCGACGCTGCCACGGCACCGGCCGCCGCCGCTCCCTGATCCTGCGC
>NZ_JBAKHU010000274.1:0-705 GCF_036906895.1 Micromonospora sp. CPCC 206060 | reverse complement strand
ACGCGGCGCCTCCGATGACACCCCGACCGTGCGCACCTACCTCGCCGACCAGGAAGACGCCGAGAAGATCCTCCTAGCCGCCCGGAAGCTCCGCGAGCAGGCCGGCACCCTCACCGGCATGGCCGCCGGGGAAGACGTCACCCGGGAGACGCGAGACGTGCTCGCCGATGTCCACGGAGTGTTTCAGGGCAAGGAACCGAGCCTGCACTGGAAGGTCGTCGCCGCCCGGCTGGCCGAGCAGATGCCGGAGCACTACGCCGACGCCACTGATGAGTCGATCTCGGCGCAGTGCCGGGCAGTCGGTATACCGAGCGTGAGTGTCAACATGCGCGGGTCGGTCAACCGAGGTGCCCGAAAGGTCGATATTGACCGGCTCATCGCCGGCCGCAACTCCGCCTGACATGTAGCGGCGGCGCCGAAACATGTAGCGCCGCCGCTACATCTCCTCGCTACATACCTGGCCAGCCCCTACATCCCCATGTAGCGGGTAGCGCCAGCAGTCCTCTACGCCCGAAAACCGGCCCCGGAGGCACTTTCATGACCCTGCTCGCCGCTACTGCTACCACCAGCACCGGCCTCGCCGTTCTTCTCCTGATCGGCATCACCATGGTTACTCTCGGCTACCTCGCCGTCTGTTGGGTACGGCCGTTCCGGCGCTGCCGACGCTGCCACGGCACCGGCCGCCGCCGCTCCCTGATCCTGCGC
>NZ_JBAKHU010000273.1:0-720 GCF_036906895.1 Micromonospora sp. CPCC 206060 | reverse complement strand
TCGTCCTGGCCCAGGTCACCGTGAGCGCCAAGAGCAATGAGACCCCCGCGTTCGCGCCTCTACCCGACGCGGTCGAGACCGTGTTGGGCACCCTGACCGGCCTGCTGTTCATCGCCGACGCGCTGCACACCCAGACCGCCCACGCCGACGAGATCGCCGCCCGCGGCGCCCACCTGATGATCCCCACGAAAGGCAACCAGCCCACCCCGCTCAAGCAGCTCAAATCCCTACCCTGGCCCGACATCCCCCTCGGCGACCGCCGCCGCGACACCGGGCACGGCCGCCGCGAGACCCGCACCGTCAAAGCCATCACCGTGCACACCCCTGACGGAATCAGGTTCCCCCACGCCCAGCAGGCCATCCGGATCATCCGGACCCGCACCACCAGCGGAAAGACCAGCCGCGAGACCACCTACTTCACCGTGTCCCTACCCGCCGAGCAGGCCCAACCCGCCGACCTGCAGGACTGGGCCCGCCGCGAATGGCACATCGAGAACCGCGTCCACCACATCCGGGACATCACGTTCCGTGAAGACCTCCACCAAGCCCGCACCGGCACCGGACCCGCCGTCCTGGCCACCCTGCGCAACACCTCAATCGGCTACCACCGCACCAACGGCGAGGCCATCATCGCCCGCGCCACCCGACGCGCCAACCGCCGCCCACACGACCTCATCACCGCCGTGACCAGCACCTATCCGACAACGCAATGACCCTGGG
>NZ_JBAKHU010000272.1:0-722 GCF_036906895.1 Micromonospora sp. CPCC 206060 | reverse complement strand
ACTCACCCCATATCGAAATGATCAACCGGTGATCGCCGCCAACCGCGTCGGTGGATCGAGGCTCAGGCGGAGCATCAACGATCTGAAGGAATTCATCATGGCTGACGAAAAGCTCATGGACGGCTACCAGTCCTACACGGATGCGGAAGAACTCGCGTTCGAGGAGGCGGGGGACAGCGAAGCTCCCACCACGCCGGGAATCGTGCTCACGGTCGCCTCGCTCATCCACACCATCTACACCGGCTGCTGAATCGCCATCGGACCGCGCCGGCAGGCTGCTGCCTGGCGTGGTCCGGTCAGTTTCAGGGTCTTGCCGACTCTCGCCTTGGTGCCTCCGGCTGACGCGATTCGGCCAGATCCATTGTTGACGGCGTTGCTCGCGACGATGCGCCCTGCAACTCCATCTAAAGATGGGGAAATCACGATTTTGAAGGGACACCGATGGCTGACGAGAAGCTGATGGACGGTTACCAGGCCTACACCGACGCGGAGGAGCTGAACTTCGCCGAGGTCGGAGACGCCGAACTACCCACGACCACGGTGTTCCTCACCGTCACGACGGTCGGAGCGACCTTCGTCATGGGCTGCTGAGATCGCCGTTGCGATGCGCTGGGCCCTCGGGCCCGGCGCATCGTCGCGTCACCGACTGTCGTATGCCTAGCTTGATCTTTAACCTGTGCGGCGTGGACGGGGATTGACGGACTTCGTCTTCTTTGCCGCTG
>NZ_JBAKHU010000271.1:0-729 GCF_036906895.1 Micromonospora sp. CPCC 206060 | reverse complement strand
TGAGCCATTCCGCGCAAGGTTCTGACTACTGATAGTGGTCACGTGGTGCGGTCATGGTCGATATGGAGGATGACCAGGGCGGCAGCGACGATCTTCCCGATCCGCCATGGATCAAGGCTGACGTTGCGCAGGGCTTTGAAGGTCATCTTGAGCAGGGAGTTCCCGCGTTCGCCGATCGCGCGCAGGCTGTTGTGGGCCTTGTTGAGTTGCTGCTGGGTGAGGGTGAGCTGGCCGTTCTTCGGTTTCTTGAACGCGACGGTGATGGCGCCGGACAGCCCTTCGTAGCCCAGGTCGCCGAGAGTGCGCAGGTCAGCGCCTGCCGCGGTGAGGGCGGGCAGGATCTCGCCGTGGGTACGGGCCGCGGTGGTGTCGTGTTCACGGCCGGGCCGAACGCCGGAGGTCCAGATCGGCCAGCCGTCGGGCACGGTGACGACCTGGATGTTGCCGCCGTGGTTGTCGTGTTTGCCGGACCACCACAGATCGACGCCTGCGGTGGGGCCTGGGGTACGGCAGCGGTCGGTCTCGACCAGGATCCCGTCGATGTTCACATGGTCATGGCCGGCAGCCTTCGCCGCGAGCAGAGCGCCGTGCAGGTTCGGCGATCGGGCGGCGAGAACGTCGACACCCTCGTGCAGGTAGTCGTATCCGGTCGAGCCGCTGATGGCGTTATCGCGGGCGAGTTGCCGCATCCGGGTGCCGTCGAGGAACCAGCGCAGGACCAGGATTGCC
>NZ_JBAKHU010000270.1:0-732 GCF_036906895.1 Micromonospora sp. CPCC 206060 | reverse complement strand
ACCATGATCCAACCCGAACGACCCAGGTCAAGCCGACCCGCCGACGAGCACCTGACCAGTCACGCTGTGTCAAGGATCTTGGACAGGTCTTCGTGGATTTGCTGGTCAGGCTGCTATCGGGATCGGCGGGTAGTCGGTGAGGGCTTCGGCTGGGGTGCGGTAGTCAAGGGCGGAGTGCAGCCGTTGCCGGTTGTAGAAGACTTCGATGTATTCGGCGACGGCGAACCGGGCACGGGCGCGGGTGTCGAAGCGCTGCCGGTGGTACATCTCGTTCTTCAGGGTGGCGAAGAACGATTCGGCGGCGGCGTTGTCCCAGCACACACCGGTACGCCCCACGCTGGTGCGTATCCGGTTGTCGCGGCAGTAGCGGGTGAACTCGGCGGAGGTGTACTGGGCGAGTTCAATCGGTTGTTGCAACACCGGGCTGTTGTAATGAGCGTAGCTGTTCAGCGAAGACCTCGGCCGGGGTCTTCCAGCCAAGGATCTTGCGGGGCCGGTTGTTGACCGCGAGGGCGACGGCTTCGAGGTCCTCGTTGGACCACCTCGACAGGTCAGTGCCCTTCGGAAAGTACTGACGTAGCAGCCCGTTCGTGTTCTCGTTCGTCGGCCGCTGCCAGGGCAGGGCGATTGCGTAGTCAGTCGGCGGACGCCCTGAGCTGGTGATGTGCGCAGTGAGTGGCCTGTGTGGAGGCCGGAAGAGCGGGTGAGATCACGTCGGTGATCATGGAGTTC
>NZ_JBAKHU010000269.1:0-736 GCF_036906895.1 Micromonospora sp. CPCC 206060 | reverse complement strand
GGTGGCGATGTGGTCGGCGTGCTGGTCGAACAGCGTCCGGGCCTCATCCGGGTCGCTCACCCATCGGCTGCCCGCAGGAAGGGCCGGCAACGGTGCTTGCCGGGGCTGACCCGGATCGGTCACCCCGTACTGCGCCGGCACGCCACCGTGTCTTTCCTGGACCAGCTGCAGCAGACCACGGTCGCGCAATGCCACGATCCGCCTATGCACCGTCTGCTGCGGTATGGATGTCGCATCGGCGAGGGTTGGCTCGCTGGCGGTGATGAGCCCGTCGTCGTTTATATGGTCGATCAGGGCGTTCCACAGCTGCCGCAGCTGATCCCGCTGCTTCCTTGTGGTGGCGATGTGGTCGGCGTGCTGGTCGAACAGCGTCCGGGCCTCATCCGGGTCGCTCACCCATCGGCTGCCCGCAGGAAGGGCCGGCAACGGTGCTTGCCGGGGCTGACCCGGATCGGTCACCCCGTACCGCGCCGGCACGCCACGGTGTGCTTCCTGGACCAGCCGCAGCAGACCACGGTCGCGCAATGCCACGATCCGCCTATGCACCGTCGGCTGCCATGTGGATGTCGCATCGGCGAGGGTTGACTCGCTGGCGGGGATGAGCCCGTCGCCGTCCATATGGTCGATCAGGACGTTCCACAGCTGCCGCAGCTGATCCTGCTGCTGCCTTGTGGTGGTGGCGATGTGGTCGGCGTGCTGGTCGAACAGCGTCCGGGCCTCATCCGGGTCGCTCACC
>NZ_JBAKHU010000268.1:0-745 GCF_036906895.1 Micromonospora sp. CPCC 206060 | reverse complement strand
GGTGCTGTCGCTCGCTGATGCGGCGAAGCTTGTGGCGGCTCGTGGTCGGTTGATGCAGGCTCTGCCGGCTGGTGGGGTGATGGTGTCGGTGCAGGCCACCGAGGCCGAGGTGTTGCCGCTGCTGGCCGGCCGGGATGACCGTGTGGGGATCGGTGCGGTCAACGGCCCCACCTCCGTGGTTCTCTCGGGTGCTGAGGCGGCGGTGGAGGAGGTCGCGGAGCATTTCCGGTCCCAGGGTCGGAAGACGAAGCGGTTGTCGGTGTCGCATGCGTTCCATTCGCCGTTGATGGCGCCGATGTTGGACGAGTTCAACACTGTTGTCGCCGGCCTGTCCTTCACCGCTTCCGACATCCCGGTGGCGTCGACGGTGACGGGTGAGTTGACCACCGCTGCGGTGTGGGCTGACGCGGATTACTGGGTGGAGCACGTCAAGGCCGGGGTCCGGTTCGCCGACGCGGTGACCGCTGCCCAGGCTTCCGGTGTGGTCACGTTCGTGGAGATCGGTCCGGACGCGATCCTGACCGCGCTGACCGGGCAGATCCTGGCGGACGCCACCGCGGTCCCGCTGGTCCGGAAGGACCGGGACGCGGCCGTCACCTTCACCACTGGACTCGGTGCCCTCTGGGCCCGGGGCGTGAACGTCGACTTCTCCGCCCTGCTGTCCGGCGGGAAGCGGGTCGATCTGCCGACGTACGCCTTCCAGCACCAGCGGTACTGGCTGGAGGCCACCGCGAGCGTGCCGGCC
>NZ_JBAKHU010000267.1:0-779 GCF_036906895.1 Micromonospora sp. CPCC 206060 | reverse complement strand
GGACCTACCGGACACCCAAGCGGCTACAGCCAGCAACCAGACCGTTGCGCGGAATGGCTCACTAGGAAACACGCAGGCAATGCAGCCTGCGGATACACATTGAGTGCCGCCTTAGTAGTGCTTTGTCATGTGCACGGCGCGTCGGGTAGCTGTCTATCGTGGTTGGTGTTTGACTTCGAATTGTATATGCGTGGCCTGCTCACCGACGGCGCGCGGAAGTCGATGCAGCCGATGGCGGAACGCCCCGGCGTCGATCATCAGCAGTTACAGCGATTCATCACGTCCTCGACGTGGGACTACCCGGCGGTGCGGGCGAACGTGGCACGGTGGACGGTGGACGCGATCGACCGGGCCGGGTACGGCTAGCGGAGATCCGCTGGCGGATCGAACGCGACTACCGCGAACTCGGACCGGCCTCGGCCTCGACCACGTCGACGGACGCAGTTTCACCGGCTGGCAATGCCACGTCACCCTCACCGTCCTCGTCCTCGTCCTCGTCCAAGCCTTCTGCACCCTGCTGTGCCTCGACCCAGAAGCGGCTGCGCCGGCCTGACCCGCTACGCCGTGCTCCGCGAGCTGCGACTACTGCTCGCCGTCATGGCCGGCGCGTGCCGCCTCTACATCCGCCCATCCGGCGGCATAACGTCAAAAAGCACTACTAGATCCAACGCCGTTCAGTTAGGCGTGGGCGTGGCTGGTCAAGGGTGTGTTGATCGGGGTGTGAGAGGCGGGGTTCCGGTATCAAGGTTTGTCACTCCAAGACAACCCGAACCAGGAAC
>NZ_JBAKHU010000266.1:0-809 GCF_036906895.1 Micromonospora sp. CPCC 206060 | reverse complement strand
TAGCTCGCGGCGCCATGCCGCGAACCGGCCACGGAGGTTGTTCAGCGCCTGGCCGGTGACGCCGTACTGGGCGAAGTCGTCAGGATCGAGCAGGCTGGCTTGCCCGAGAGCGTCGGCGAAGACCCGCCGGTCGAAACCTCTGTCGGCGCGTTCGGCGAGGTTGAGGACAGTTTCATGGGTGTATCGGTCGGACTGAAGCGTGGCGTCGATGTCGACGAAGTCACGGGCGAACGCTCGCCCATAGAGTGCGCTCATCTTGTTCGCGACCGCATCGTCGGGGTGTAGGACCGGTCCGATGGCCATGAGGACGGGTTCGTTGGCGCGCCAGTCCACGCCGAGTTCGACCTTGGAAACAGGCAGGCCATCGGTGACCGCCAGCCGGGCGAACATCTCGTACTGCCGCTCAACGTCGACGGTCAGGCCGTCGACACGGTAGGCGTGCACGACGGCGGTGACCGCGGTGCTGAACTCCTCACGGCGGTCCCATGCGGTGAACAGGTCAACGTCTTCGCTGGGCCGCTCAAGAAGGCCGGCTGCCTGGACCGCGTAACCGCCGGCAAGGGCGAAGCCGTACCGGTGGGCGGCCGCAAGCCCGGTGCGGGCGAGTCGTTCGTGAAACGGGTCCACCGTTACGTGGCGTTCGTGCGGGTCGCTGCGAGTTCGGGGAAGGCTTCCTCCCAGCGCCGTCGTAGCTGGGGTGGCAGCCAGAGGGTGGGCCAGAGCCGCAGGAGGAGGTCGGCGTTGAGCCAGGTGTTCAGGTCGTCAACGGTGCTGGCTTCGGTGAGCACCACCTTGTACGCGCTGGCCAG
>NZ_JBAKHU010000265.1:0-812 GCF_036906895.1 Micromonospora sp. CPCC 206060 | reverse complement strand
CTCGTTTCAGCCATGAGCCTCTATCCCTCAAGTCCTGGCCTCCACGTTACGAGGGGAACCACAGTCGACCTGACGGGCAGGCGATACATCGAGGTGAAAGCAGAAGATCTCGCAGCCGACTGGCCCGGGCAGCGCCGCGCCCTGTTCGAACGGCTCGACGTCGACGACTTCGCCACCCCTTCAACGTTTCAGTCGCACAAGCTGACGAACCGCAACGACCAATTCGACGACGAAACCCGCGAGTTCATCGAAGAAGCACTCGGCAAGGTCATCCCGGCCATGGGATATGAGTGACGGCTTTGGCTCTCCACCTTGACGACGCCGCATCGCGCCCCTCGAACGCCCGGTAAACGCTGTTTCAGCCGAACCGCATCGCAGACCACTCGTTCCTAACTTTCCGGCCGTCTTTTGAGCCCGCGCTTATGGGCGGGTGCACGCTTCTGCCGCCGATCGGGCGCGGGATGGACAGCAGGCTTGGATGGGGCTGGGTCGTCGCTCGGTCAGGCGCCAGGAGTGATGTCACCCTGTCTCTCCTTGCCGGTATCGAAGAACCTCGTCAGGTATTCGCGCGGCCCCTGCCCGCTCTCCCTGATCAGTGAGAAGACTTCCGCTCCGTGTCCCGGTTCATCGAACAGCCGATACGCCTGAGAGAGCCCCGCGAAGACGACGCCGGGCTGCTCAGCCACGTACTCGAGCGCCTCTGCCTCCGCCAACGCAATCGCCTGGTCGAAGCCCTCAGCTCGCCACAGTGAAGGTTTCCGAGTAACGGTCTGCAACTGTGCGTAGTGGTCGTTTCAGGTGGTTCGTCCGTG
>NZ_JBAKHU010000264.1:0-820 GCF_036906895.1 Micromonospora sp. CPCC 206060 | reverse complement strand
TGAGTCGGGTGGCGCGGCGGTAGCAGATGATCGCGCAGGCCAGGCGTAGGAATCCGAGGAAGTGGGAAGCCTTGCGCTCGTAGCGGCGGACCAGGCGCCGGAACCGGGTGGTCCATTCCAGGCAGCGTTCGATGACGTAGCGGTGCCGGCCGAGCCGGGTTGCCGACTCGATACCACGCCGGGCGATCCGCCCGATGATGTTGCGTTTCCTGAGCGCCGTACGGCAGATCGGGTAGTCATAGCCCTTGTCGCCGTGCAGCTTGCCCGGTCGCTTCCGGGGCCGGCCGACCGGCTGCCGGATCGGGGCGATGCCCTCGATCATGTCCTCGAACAGCAGGTGATCGTTGAGATTAGCGGCGGAGACATCCACGTGCAGTGGCAGCCCACCGCGATCGGCGACCGCGTGGATCTTGGAGCCGGGTTTGCCCCGGTCCACCGGGCTGGGCCCGGTCAGGTCCCCCTTTTCACCGCCCGGACGTGCATGCTGTCGATACTGGCCCGTGACCAGTCGATCTCACCCGCGGCGCCCAGCACGTCGAGGACGGCCTGGTGCAACGCGGTCATCACCCCGGCAGCGACCCACTCGGCGAACCGGCGGTGCACGGTACGCCAGTGCACCGGGAACGAACCAGGAAGCTTGCGCCAGGAACACCCGGACTCCAGCACGTACAGCACCGCCGCGAGCACGGCCCGGTCATCGGTACGACGCCGCCCGCCACCCTGATGCCTTTCCGGATGCGCGGGCAGCAACGGCCACGCGAGGTGCCACAACGCATCCGGGCAGTACTTCTCCACGTCACCCACACCCAGTCAACGAGTG
>NZ_JBAKHU010000263.1:0-825 GCF_036906895.1 Micromonospora sp. CPCC 206060 | reverse complement strand
GAGGATGCGCCGGGAGTGCAGGTCGATGACGGTGGCGAGGTAGAGCTTGCCCTCACCGGTGATGATCTCGGTCATGTCGCCGCACCAGGCCACGTCCGGCGCGGGCGCGGTGAAGTTCCGCTTGATCAGGTCGGGGGCGGCCGGCCGTTTGCCCTGCCGGGTCAGGCCACGCCGGCGTCGTTTCGCTCTGGCGACGAGTCCCCGTTCGGCCATGAGCGCAGCGATCGTGTTGTCCGACACCCGCCACCCCTGCTCGCGCAGTTCGACACCGACACGCGGACTGCCGTAGGTGCCGCCCGAGGTGTCAAAGACGCGCCGGACCGCAGCCGCGAGCCTGGTCCTACGGTCCTGGCGGGGTGTCGGCGGACGGTCCCGCCACTTGTAGAACCACGACTCGGACACCCCGAGTGCCCGGCAGGCCACCGCGTGCGGCACGTTGTGCTCGGTCCTCTGGGAAGCGATGAAGGCGGCCACGCTCACCGGCTCGTCGCTTCCTTGACCCACAGGACCACGGATCGCTTGAGGACATCACGCTCCATCGCCAGTTCGGCGTTCTCCCGCCGCAACCGCGCGAGCTCGGCCCGCTCGTCCTCGGACAACTGCCCAGCGGCCGCCTCGCCGCGAGCCGCACGATCCTGCTGCACCCAGTTGGCGAGGGTGCCGCTATTGATCCCCAGATCACGCGCTACCTGCGCGATCGACTTACCGGTCTCCCGCACGATCCGGACCGCGCCCGCGCGGAACTCCGGATCGAATCGGCGTCTCGTTTCAGCCATGAGCCTCTATCCCTCAAGTCCTGGCCTCCACGTTACGAGGGGAACCACA
>NZ_JBAKHU010000262.1:0-834 GCF_036906895.1 Micromonospora sp. CPCC 206060 | reverse complement strand
TGCGGCCGACGGCCGCCTGCTCCAGACATTGGAAGGCCACACCAGCTCGGTGCGGGCGGTGACGTCGTGGCAGGAGGAGTCGGGCCAGCGGCTGCTGGCCTCCACCAGCGGGGATCAGACGGTGCGGATCTGGGATGCGGCCGACGGCCGCCTGATCCGGACATTGGAAGGCCACACCGGCACGGTGTCGGCGGTGACGTCGTGGCCGGCGGGACCGGGCCGGCGGATGCTGGCCTCCACCAGCATGGATCAGACGGTGCGGTTGTGGACCCTGCCGGAGGCTGCTGCGGGGCTGGCGGGGTTGCCTGCCGTGCCGGGTGGGCGTGTTGCCGCTGGAAACGACCCCGGACCTGTGTCCGCGGTGTCGGGGGAGGTGTTCCGGACGGTTCGGGGTTTCGCCAGTGCTGCCGGCCCCGCCGAGGCGGTGGTGTCTCCGCAGTTGCTGACCGGCCACACCGGCCCGGTGTGGGCGGTGACGTCGTGGCAGGAGGAGTCGGGCCGGCGGCTGCTGGCCTCTGCCAGCACGGATGGGACGGTGCGGATCTGGGATGCGGCCGACGGCCGCCTGATCCAGACGTTGGAAGGCCACATCGGCACGGTGTTGGCGGTGACGTCGTGGCCGGCGGGGCAGGGCCAGCGGCTGCTGGCCTCCGCCAGCACGGATGGGACGGTGCGGATCTGGGATGCGGCCGACGGTCGCCTGGTCCGGAGGTTGGAAGGCCACACCGACGCGGTGTCGGCGGTGACGTCGTGGCAGGAGGAGTCGGGCCGGCGGCTGCTGGCCTCTGCCAGCACGGATGGGACGGTGCGGATCTGGGATGCGGCCGACGGCCG
>NZ_JBAKHU010000261.1:0-838 GCF_036906895.1 Micromonospora sp. CPCC 206060 | reverse complement strand
CGCAACGTGCGACCCTCATGACCAGGCTGCCCACCCGGCCGCCGACCCGAACGCGCCCGCAACGACCTCGGCGCCGGCTTGGCCAGCCCATCCGACGACGGCGGCCGCGACGAGTTCGACGAGTCCTGCCCGAGCCGAGCCCGCAGATCCGCGTTCTCCGCCCGCAACACCGCGTTTTCCCGCCGCAACACCGCGTTTTCCCGCCGCAACCCGGCGTTGTCCCGCTCCAACTCAAGAACCCGGGCCTCCAACCGGGCAAGCCGCTCAAGCAGCTCCACGATGGACGGCGTTCCGGACACCCAACCATGATCCAACCCGAACGACCCAGGTCAAGCCGACCCGCCGACGAGCACCTGACCAGTCACGGTTCTTCTTGGTCATAGCTTCTCCTGCGACACGGCCCACGCTCGCGCCGCCAGAAGGCAGACACGGATGAACTGCGCTGCGTCGGAGCCGCTTGTCCGCTGGCTGAACCGGCGTGGGCGTCTGTTCAGCAGGATCCGGCGGGCGCGTGCCGCCTCACGAATGAAGGTAGCCCGAGTGGAGCGCGGTAGCCAGCGTGGCACGCCGGCTCGTATGACCTCTAGGTACCACCGTTGACGGACCACCGCAGGAGCCGATCCCTTGGGCACTACCGGTCGGCCTCGCGCGCGTCGCCACGGCCGGGTGCGCCAATCCGAGAATCAATTCACTAGTCCGAGTGATCTACATCGGTCTTGTCGGAGATGGGCGTACCATTTCTGCAGCCCACTATCGACCGTAAGGAAGATCAGCTGTGACTGGTCAGGTGGTCGCTGCGCCGGTGGGTAGCCAGGGACAGCCGGCGACGAGTTCGGTG
>NZ_JBAKHU010000260.1:0-838 GCF_036906895.1 Micromonospora sp. CPCC 206060 | reverse complement strand
AGGTGAACACCAGCGGCCCGGTGGACTCGAACGAAAGCGGCCCGGGCGCCCCCGCCTCGGCAAGCATCACGGTCCACAAAAGCACTCTGCCCGTCACCGGAAGCCGATACTCAACCTACGTCACCATCGCCCTGACTGCGATCGGCCTCGGTGCGGCATTTATCGCGATCAGTCATCGACGGCTGATCGGACGTAGACGCGACACCGCCTAACTCGCGACGCGTATGGAATGGCGGATTTCGGTGCTTGTGCGGGACGGCGCACAAGCACCGAAATCCGCAGCGGCCCCTGGCCGGGGTGAGGCGCTCGGGTGGGGCTGGCTGGTTCTAGTTGAGTCGGCCTGGAGCGCGGTGCCGGCATTGCTGCTGGTCCGTTTCTTCAGGCCGCTCGCCGAACCCGCCGTGCGCGTCTCCGCGCAACGGGCTCTCCACGGTTGCTGTCGTCAGGCGTGGTCGGTCGCAGGCCATGGGCTGGGGATCATGCGTCGGCGGTAGCGGGTCACGGGGATGGCCGCTATCGGTCGGTACTCGGTCCCGTCCGCGTTGATGGGTAGCCACTTGCCGGTTGGCGTGGTGAATCTTCGGCGGACGGCCTTCCAGTTCCAGCGGTGCCGGTGTATCAGCATCCTGATCAGCCGTTGCCAGGCGAACCGGTCCAGGGTGTGGAAGGTGTGTTTGGCGACGGCGTGCCGGAAGTAGTTGGCCCAGCCGTGCATGACCTGGTTGAGGCGGGTCAGCACGTACCCGAGGTCCTGCTGTGATGTCCTGTGGGTCAGTGAGCCATTCCGCGCAAGGTTCTGACTACTGATAGTGGTCACGTGGTGCGGTCATGGTCGATA
>NZ_JBAKHU010000259.1:0-843 GCF_036906895.1 Micromonospora sp. CPCC 206060 | reverse complement strand
CACCGACAAGGTGATCGAGGGGATGACCGAGTGGCAGAACCGGCCTCTCGACCCGGTGTATCCGGTCGTGTTCATCGACGCGATCAACGTGAAGATCCGGGACGGGCAGGTCGCGAACCGGCCGATCTACGTCGCGATGGCGGTCACCGTCGACGGTCACCGGGACGTCCTCGGGATCTGGGCCGGCGATGGTGGCGAAGGCGCCAAGCACTGGCTGCACGTGCTGACCGAGTTGAAGAACCGCGGCGTGGCTGACGTGCTCATGCTCGTCTGCGACGGCCTCAAGGGCCTGCCGGAGGCGGTGGAGACGGTGTGGCCGCGCACAATCGTGCAAACCTGTGTCGTTCACCTGCTGCGTAACTCGTTCCGGTACGCGGCCCGCCAGGACTGGGCGAAGATCGCCGCCGCGCTCAAGCCGGTGTACACCGCCGCGACCGAGGACGCCGCGACCGAGCGGTTCCTGGAGTTCGCCGAGGCATGGGGCAGGAAGTATCCGGCGATCGTCAAGCTGTGGGAGAACGCCTGGGCGGAGTTCGTGCCGTTCCTGGCCTTCGACGTCGAGATCCGCAAGGTCATCTGCTCCACGAACGCGATCGAGAGCGTCAACGCGCGCATCCGCAAGGCCGTCCGGGCTCGTGGACACTTCCCGAATGAGCAGGCCGCGCTCAAGTGCGTGTACATGGCGTTGATGAGCCTCGACCCGACCGGCACCGGACGCCGCCGCTGGACGATGCGCTGGAAAGCGCCCCTGAACGCGTTCCAGATCGCCTTCGAGGGCCGGCTCACCCCGGCCAACCACTGACCACCTCAACAACCAAGATCAGCCGTTAACTTGACACTCCC
>NZ_JBAKHU010000258.1:0-854 GCF_036906895.1 Micromonospora sp. CPCC 206060 | reverse complement strand
CCCTGATCGGCCATATAAACGACGACGGGTTCATCACCGCCAGCGAGTCAACCCTCGCCGATGCGGCATCCATACCGCATTCGACGGTGCATAGGCGGATCGTGGCATTGCGCGGCCGTGGTCTGCTGCAGCTGGTCCAGGAAGCACACGGTGGCGTGCCGGCGCAGTACGGGGTGACCGCTCCGGGTCAGCCCCGGCAAGCACCGTTGCCGGCCCTTCCTGCGGGCAGCCGATGGGTGAGCGACCCGGATGAGGCCCGGACGCTGTTCGACCAGCACGCCGACCACATCGCCACCACAACGCAGCAGCAGGATCAGCTGCGGCAGCTGTGGAACGCCCTGATCGACCGTATGGACGACGACGGGCTCATCACCGCCAGCGAGTCAACCCTCGCCGATGCGGCATCCATACCGCATTCGACGGTGCATGGCCGGATCGTGGCATTGCGCGGCCGTGGTCTGCTGCAGCTGGTCCAGGAAGCACACGGTGGCGTGCCGGCGCAGTACGGGGTGACCGCTCCGGGTCAGCCCCGGCAAGCATCGTTGCCGGGCCCTGCCCCCGGACCGGACCGCCCGCAGCAGGGTGCGGACCTGTCCTGGCTGAACCACGGGGGGACGTCGCCGATGTCCGGGCCGGTACCTGCCCCGCCGGCGGACACGGGTCTGCCCGGGCTGCCCGGGCCGCTGGACGACCCGGACGCCCTCACGGCATCGTCCTGGCCGGCGGGGCCGGCCGCGTCGTCCTGGCCGGCAGGGCCGGCCGCGTCGTCCTGGCCGGCAGGGTGGACGGGACCGGCGGGGCCGGTTCCCGGCATTGGTGCGACCGACGGGCACGATGCTGCGATGTCCACCGAC
>NZ_JBAKHU010000257.1:0-855 GCF_036906895.1 Micromonospora sp. CPCC 206060 | reverse complement strand
CAGGATCAGCTGCGGCAGCTGTGGAACGCCCTGATCGACCGTATGGACGGCGACGGGCTCATCCCCGCCAGCGAGTCAACCCTCGCCGATGCGACATCCACATGGCAGCCGACGGTGCATAGGCGGATCGTGGCATTGCGCGACCGTGGTCTGCTGCGGCTGGTCCGGGAAAGACACGGTGGCGTGGCGGCGCGGTACGGGGTGACCGATCCGGGTCAGCCCCGGCAAGCACCGTTGCCGGCCCTTCCTGCGGGCAGCCGATGGGTGAGCGACCCGGATGAGGCCCGGACGCTGTTCGACCAGCACGCCGACCACATCGCCACCACAAGGCAGCAGCAGGATCAGCTGCGGCAGCTGTGGAACGCCCTGATCGACCATATAAACGACGACGGGCTCATCACCGCCAGCGAGCCAACCCTCGCCGATGCGACATCCACACCGCAGCCGACGGTGCATAGGCGGATCGTGGCATTGCGCGGCCGTGGTCTGCTGCAGCTGGTCCAGGAAGGACGCGGTGGCGTGCCGGCGCAGTACAGGGTGACCGCTCCGGGTCAGCCCCGGCAAGCATCGTTGCCGGGCCCTGCCCCCGGACCGGACCGCCCGCAGCAGGGTGCGGACCTGTCCTGGCTGAACCACGGGGGGACGTCGCCGATGTCCGGGCCGGTACCTGCCCCGCCGGCGGACACGGGTCTGCCCGGGCTGCCCGGGCCGCTGGACGACCCGGACGCCCTCACGGCGTCGTCCTGGCCGGCGGGGCCGGCCGCGTCGTCCTGGCCGGCGGGGTGGGCGGGACCGGCGGGGCCGGTTCCCGGCATTGGTGCGACCGACGGGCACGATGCTGCGATGTCCACCGAC
>NZ_JBAKHU010000256.1:0-872 GCF_036906895.1 Micromonospora sp. CPCC 206060 | reverse complement strand
CCCCTACACCGGGGTGCGGTGCGGGCCGATGGCCGGTGGGAATGACCGGCCGGGCCGGGTCGTTACATCCCCCTGGGACACACACCCCGACCCCCCGGTCGCTGGTCCTGTCCCCGATCCTCCTCTTTCCGCCGTGGTGCCCCGCCCCACGTGGGCTTCGTCCTGCCCGTGGGTGCCGCGCGACCCCCCGAACGGAAGGTGCATCCCCATGACCACGATCACCCGTACCAGCGCCCTGACCATCGCCGGCCTCGCCTTCGTCGGCGGCGCCATCGCCGGACCGGTCACCGCCGTACACGCCGCCACCACCGACACCCGACCCACCACCGACCGCGACAACGACCGCGACCGTGGTGAAGGCCGCACCGGCGCCCGCGAGGTCGGTGTCCGCTACGAGGCCCAGCCCAACTTCTACTACTGCGGCCCCGCCTCGACCCGCATCGCCCTGACCGCCCAGGGCAAGAACCTCAGCCAGGACGACCTGGCCAAGGACCTGGGCACCACCGAAGCCGGCACCAACTCGGCCGTGGACATCACCCGCGTCCTGAACAAGGTCACCGGCACCGACACCTACAAGACCGTCGAGGTCCCCGCCACCGCGAAGGACAACCACGTCGAGAAACTGCGGACCGACATGGTGCGGGCCCTGGACTCCGGCCGGGCGGTCGTGGCCAACATCGCCGGCACCGCCGTCGACACCGACGGTGTCGCCCACTCCTACGAAGGCGGCCACTACCTGAGCGTGGTCGGCTACCGCGACAACGGCCACACCCTGAAGATCGCCGACCCCGCCAACCCGGACCAGGCCTCCTACTGGATCACCGCCGAGGACCTCACCGCCTGGACCGCCACCCGCGGCTACTCCGCCTGAC
>NZ_JBAKHU010000255.1:0-881 GCF_036906895.1 Micromonospora sp. CPCC 206060 | reverse complement strand
GCCGGCCAGGACGACGCGGCCGGCCCCGCCGGCCAGGACGACGCCGTGGGGACGCCCGGGTCGCCCAGCGGCCCGGGCAGCCCGGGCAGCCCGGGCAGCCCGGGCAGACCCGTGTCCGCCGGCGGGGCAGGTACCAGCCCGGACATCGGCGACGTCCCCCCGTGGTTCAGCCAGGACAGGTCCGCACCCTGCTGCGGGCGGTCCGGTCCGGGGGCAGGGCCCGGCAACGATGCTTGCCGGGGCTGACCCGGAGCGGTCACCCCGTACTGCGCCGGCAGGCCACCGTCTGTTTCCTCGACCAGCTGCAGCAGACCAAGGCGGCGCAATGCCACCATCCGGCCATGCACCCCCGAAGGCGATGCGGATGTCTCATCGGCGAGTTTTGACTCGCTGACGGCGATGAGCCCGTTGTCGTCCATATGGTCGATCAGGGCGTTCCACAGCCGCTGCAGATCCCGCAGCTGCCGCAGCTGCCGCAGTGTGGTGGTGGCGATGTGGCCGGCGTGCTGGTCGAACAGCGCCCGGGCCTCATCCTTGTTGCGCACCCGCCGGCTGCCCGCAATGGGTTGGGGTTGGGGTTGGTCGGGGTGGAGTGGGGCGGGGGTGGTGGGTGGCTCGCCGGCGTAGAGAGTGCCAGCGTCGGTGTGGGGCACCGCTGGGGATGGTTGCCAGTCCATTCCCGGCCCCTGGGTGCCCCAGGCGCCGGGGTTCCCGCTGCCGTCGCCGGGCTGATTGAAGATGCCCGGCTGGTTGGGGTCGGTGGGCATCGCAGTACCGTGCCAGTCGGTCGCATCAATGCCGGGAACCGGCCCCGCCGGCCCCGCCGGCCAGGACGACGCGGCCGGCCCCGCCGGCCAGGACGACGCCGTGAGGGCGTCCGG
>NZ_JBAKHU010000254.1:0-889 GCF_036906895.1 Micromonospora sp. CPCC 206060 | reverse complement strand
GCGCCTTGAAAGTGGTCTTGAGCAGTGAGTTCCCGCGTTCGCCGATGGCGCGCAGGCTGTTGTGGGCCTTGTTGAACTGCTGCTGGGCGGTGGTGAGTCGGCCGCCCTTGGGTTTCTTGAACGCCACGGTGATGGTGCCGGACTCGCCCTCGTAGCCCAGGTCCCCGAGGATGCGCAGGTCTGCGGCGGCTGCTCTCAGCGCCGGGAGGATCTCGGTGTGGGTACGCACAGCGGTGGTGTCGTGCTCGCGGCCGGGTCGCACCTGCGAGGTCCAGATCGGCCAGCCGTCGCCGACGGTGATCACCTGGACGTTGCCGCCGTGGTTGTCGTGCTTGGCTGACCACCACAGGTCCACCCCGGGTGTGGGGCCGGGGGTGCGGCACCGGTCGGTCTCGATCAGGGTGCCGTCGATGTTCACGTGACAGTGCCCGGCGGCCTTGGCGGCCAGCAGCGCGCCGTGCAGGCCGGGCGCCCGGGCGGCGAGTACGTCGATGCCCTCGTGCAGGTAGTCGTAGCCGGTGGACACGCTGATCTGGTTGTCGGTCGCCAGTTGCGTGATCCGGGTGCCGTCAAAGAACCATCGCAGCACCAGAATCGCCTGGTCACGGCAGGACAGCGCTCGGGTGCCGGCCCGGGTGCCCCGGCGTGCCCGTTCCCGGACGAGCAGGTCGGCCAGGTACCGGACGGTCTCCTCGCGTACCGGCAGCACGCCGGTGTATGTGACACTCATGTCGACGCAGGACCTCTATGAAGTTGATCTGTGGTAGGACCACCTTCATATCGAGGTCCTGCGTCGTTTCGACGCAGCGGTATCCCTGGCGCGCCCGGCACGTTCCGGACAAGCTGGACCGTCACTCACCGCGCTGACCTCGTTGCGCGGAATGGCTCA
>NZ_JBAKHU010000253.1:0-891 GCF_036906895.1 Micromonospora sp. CPCC 206060 | reverse complement strand
TCGGACCTACCGGACACCCAAGCGGCTACAGCCAGCAACCAGACCGTTGCGCGGAATGGCTCAGTGCTCGGATCTTCGCCTTCAGCGACCGGGTCGGCCGTTCGGCGATGAAGGTGTACGTTGTCGTAGGGGTTGTGATCGGAAATCGGGGAACCCCAAGGTCGTATTCGCATTAGTGCTTATTCGTGGGGACATTGATTAACTTTTCTGAATATGCCCCGTTTGTGGATCGGGCTACACGGATGCTGGTCAGCTGGTGTTGAGGAGTCGGCCGGTCTTGTGGCATGGGCCAGTTGCGTCGTCAGTCAAGGGTCCGGGCCATCCCGACAGAGTTCGGCCCCGTTTGGTGGAAACCGTGCCGCTCGTAGAGGCGGCGGCCCGGCGGATCGGCGAGCAAGTTCACGAACGCACCGGGCGGCGCTTCCCGACGGATTGTCTCCAGCAACGCAGTCAGTATCGCTTCACCTATGCCCCGGCGCTGGTGCTCTGGCAATACAGCCATGTCGACCACGTGGAAGTACCACCCGCCATCGCCGAGCACCCGACCCATCCCTACTGTCGTGCCGCTCTCCTCGTGCAATACGTGCACCGCAGCCCAGCCACCCTGTACCGCGGCGGCAGCCTGATCGGGTCGACGCGGTGAGAGCCCAGATCGTTTGCGAAGGATTAGGTAGTCTCCGACCGTCGGTGGTCCATCGACCAACCGATAGCCCGCCGGCAGGGTGGTAGGTGCTGTCATGACCGCTATGCTACGGCGCTCCTTACGGGATGGTGGTGACCGCCGCTTGGAGCTCGTTGAATGATCAGCTCGGCGGTATGAGGAGTCACTGAGCCATTCCGGGTAAGCCTCTGACTACCAGGAGCGCTGTCCGGGATGAGGGATCATGGGCG
>NZ_JBAKHU010000252.1:0-895 GCF_036906895.1 Micromonospora sp. CPCC 206060 | reverse complement strand
CGACGCCGGTGACCCCGAGGTGTACGAAGACGAGGTCACCCCACCCCGTGAAGTCCTCTCCGCCGTGCTGGCCCGCAAGACCTGGCCGAACGTGCCGCCGCTACGCGGCATCATCGGCGCCCCCGTCCTACGCCGTGACGGCACCCTGCTCCAGCGGCCCGGCTACGACCCGGCCACCGGCCTCTACCTCGCCTCCAAAGTCGCACTTCCCCCGGTACCAGAGGCACCCACCCCGCAGCAGGTGCACGACGCCCGGACGTTCCTGCTGGGCCGGTTCCTGCGCGACTTCCCCTGGGCCAGCCCCGCCGACCGGGCGAACTACGTCGCCTTGTTGGCGACGCCGATCCTGCGGCACTACACCCGCTCGCTGACGCCGTTCGCGTTGATCGACGCGACCATGCCCGCGTCCGGCAAGTCGATCCTGACCGCCGGCCCCGGCATGCTCTACGGCCAACGCATGATGCCCTGGGCCGACAGCGAAGAGGAACTCCGCAAGTCCATCACCGCCGTGCTCGCCGAACAGGTCGGGGTGGTCATCTGGGACAACGTCCCCGAAGGTTCCGTCATCGACTCCGCCGTGCTCGCCCAGCTCGTCACCAACGGCGTCTGGTCCGACCGGCAGCTCGGCGCGTCGCGGAACATCGCCACCGTCAACGACCGGCTCTGGATGGCCACCGGCAACAACCTCCAGGTCGGTGGCGACATGGCGAGCAGAACCGTTCGGGTGCACCTGGACCCGAACATGCCCCACCCGGAACTCCGCGACCAGACCGGATTCGGTATCCCCCACCTCGACCAGTGGATCACCGACCCCACCAATCAACTCACCGTCCTGTGGCACCTGCTCGTGCTGGTCCTCGACTGGACCCGCCACGGCGCACCCCGCATCACCGGA
>NZ_JBAKHU010000251.1:0-903 GCF_036906895.1 Micromonospora sp. CPCC 206060 | reverse complement strand
TGGCCGCCTCACGTCTACGCCAAACCGGCTCTGAGCTGCAGGTCTGCCGTACACCACTCTGCCGGACGCAACTCGTCCGACCTTCACGCGGGTCAGCTCCTGCGGACGGCAGCGGGCATCTACGTCCAGACCAGCGCGATCACCCGGCGGGCCGAGCCTCAGCGTGTCGGGATTCAAGACCACGTTAGGGACTGGCGGCTTGCGTGGTCCTGGTGGGCAGGCGATGCAGGGCGTCGACCAGGGGCGCCAGCTCGGGGAGTTCCTCGGCCTGTGTCAACGTGGTGGCGAGAACCTCGTTGTGCGTCGGCCGCGCCTGGTTGAGCAGCGCCCAGCCCTGCTTGGTCAGCTCGGTGTAGATGCCGCGGCGGTCGTCCTGACACAGGATGCGGGTGAGCAGGCCACGGTCTTCGAGCCGGTTGACCAGCCGGGTGGTGGCACTGCTGGACAGAGCAGCGGCGCGGGCGAGCTGCTGCATGCGCATGTGCCAGCCGGCCTGCCGCGACAGGGCGTCGAGCACCGTGTACTCCACGACCGACAGATGGTGCTCGGCCTGCAGAGCCTTCTCCAGCGCGGTGTCGATAAGGCCGTGCAGGGCCGCGAGGGTCCGCCAGCCCTGGGCGCGGATCTCGACCGCGTCATCGCCGATGCCCACGTCCTGCGCTCCTTGCTGTGCCGTTACCCCCGAGCGAATCGGCGGCGTATCCCGCCGCGATCCTAGCCGCGCACGCCGATAGTTGCAGACGCCAGCCATGTGACCAGTCGCACGCTTGCGCCGATAGACGGCGCGGGCAAGTATCGGAGTTGCGCGCGCCGGTAGTTGCAAGCGCGCTACATATTGCTACGGGAGAACTCGTGTCTGCTGAACCGAAGAAAATGCCACTGGGCCTGCTCGCTCTTGCGATC
>NZ_JBAKHU010000250.1:0-924 GCF_036906895.1 Micromonospora sp. CPCC 206060 | reverse complement strand
GGCGACGGGTGGGCGTGACCCGGGCCGTCTGGTGGGCCGCTACCCGGCCCGTGGCCTGTCTGCGCGCGCACCTGATGCCGGCGCTCTCACACGTGGTCTGTCAGGGCCGCTCAGCGCCGCGCGACCGCGTAGGTACGAAATGAACCCGCCGCTACGGCCCGGCCGTGAGATAAGCAGAGGAGGTAACGAGATGAGCATGTTGGGCGACGAGGAACTGCGGGCCGAGATGGAGGCTACGGATGGTGACGATGGCGTCGGCGAGATGAGCATGTTGGGCGACGAGGAACTGCGGGCCGAGATGGAGGCTACGGATGGTGACGATGGCGTCGGCGAGATGAGCATGTTGGGCGACGAGGAACTGCGGGCCGAGATGGAGGCTACGGATGGTGACGATGGCGTCGGCGAGGTCGACGTGAGCGTTGGCCACGTCTTCTTTGCGTTCGTAGCGGCGTTGTAGCCGGTTGAAGGCGTTGTGCCAGGCGTTCGTGCGCTCGATGTGCTACCCGCCGGGTGGCCTGGACCGGGGGCTTTGACGCCCTTGCGGGCGCTGTGACAGACCGGCGTGACCCCCCCGGCCGGACAGCCAGACACCCTCCGGGTCGGAGGGTCCCTCATCTCCGCTGAGGCGGGGCACAGGCGGGCCCGGGATCCCCGTCCGGTCCGCTGAGGATTTCGGCAGCCTCCCTGAGGGATCCCCGGGGGCCGTCCTGAGGGCGGCAGAGTTGTCACGTCTTGTGTTTTGGCACGTACCCGACAAGACCCGACAGCCCCGCACGCGCGTTTGGGCGGTGTCCGGACCAACCGGCCGACCGTTCGGCAGTCGGTGTTTCCGCGCGGCCCTACTTCAGTGCCGGGCGGCGTCCTCGGTTCCTCGCGCGCCCGCGCGCAGGGCGCGACTCCAGAAACTCCAGAAACCCGGCCCCC
>NZ_JBAKHU010000249.1:0-930 GCF_036906895.1 Micromonospora sp. CPCC 206060 | reverse complement strand
ACCGGCACCACCGCCGAGGCGCGGGCCGGCACCACCGCCGAGGCGCGGGCCGGCACCACCGCCGAGGCGCGGGCCGGCACCGAGATCGAGGCGATCGCGCCGGTGGGCCGGACACCCTGGTCCGGCCCACCGGGAGCACGTCAGTCGCCGAGTTCCGGCAGCGTGGCCTTGCCGTTGTCGACAAAGGCGAAGGTCGTGTCCGGTCCCCCGGCACCCGCCGCCTGGGCCACCAGACCGCTGCTGGCGATGGTCCGCAGGTGGACACCCCCGTCGCCACGGATCGCATACGTCGGGCGGCCCTGCTCGTCCGTGGCCCACATCCGCTCCAGCGTGAAGAGCTGCCCGGCCGCCGACGTGTCGCAGGCGGCCGCCACGATGGTGGTCGGGCTGGTGCCGTTGTCCCGCAAGCCCATGCAGAAGGGCTCACCGCCGCTGCCGGCCTTCGCCGTCTTGATCTGATGCCGGCCGCCGCCCACCGGGTCGAGGACGAACAGGGCGTACTCCGCCTCACCGTCGGTGAGGTTCAGTCGCCCCTTGTCGTCGACGGCCAGGACCGACTCGAACGAACGGACCGGTGTGATGACGACCTGACGTTCACCCCGCAGAATGGCCCCGTCTCCACCACCGCCACCTCCCGCCGACGGCAAACCGGTGGTCGCCGACGGCGTGGTGGCGGACGGCGTGGCCTGCGGGTCGCCGGTCGGGGCACCTGTCGTCGGGCCGGCCGACGGTGCCGCTGGGGGCTCCCCGTCCGGGTCGACGGCGCATGCCTGCTGGGTCAGCAGCAGGCCGGCGCAGAGCGCCGCCACCGTGCCGGTACGGGAGGAACGGGCGGTCGGACGCTGCATCTCTGGTGCCTCCTCGATCGGGGGGAGCCGTCTGGTCCGACGGCACATCGTCGGATAATCCGTATGCTCGCTATCAATCGGG
>NZ_JBAKHU010000248.1:0-939 GCF_036906895.1 Micromonospora sp. CPCC 206060 | reverse complement strand
AGAGCCCGCGCAAATAGGTCGGTGAGGATCGGGTGGGTAGGAGACGGGCACAGGCGTCAGTGATCATGAAGGTTCCTACGCCTAGTGATCATTGGAACGCCTGTGCCCGCTGTCCCATCATGGCTGAGCGACCCCTTGTGGGACCAGTTCGCCGCGCTGCTGCCCGTACGACCGACCACCGATCCGACTCACCCGTTGGGCTGCCACCGCCGACGCATCGCCGACCGCATCGTGTTCGACAAGCTCCTGCAGGTGCTGCGGTTCGGCTGCTCGTACGAGTCCATCGCCGACTCGACCTGCTCGGCCACCACGATCCGCAACCGCCGCGACGAATGGCTCAACCTCGGCGTGTTCGCCCAGCTCAAGGCAATCGCGCTCGACGCCTACGACCGCATCGTCGGACTGCTGCTCGACGACATCGCCATCGACGGGTGCATCACCAAGGCCCCCGGCGGTGGTGAGGTCGCCGGCAGGTCTCCGGTCGACCGCGGCAAGCAAGGCATGAAACGCTCGATGATGGTCGAGGCCCGCGGTATCCCGCTGGGACGCGTCCTGGCCGGCGCCAACCGCCACGACTCCCCGCTGCTGGAACCCACCCTCGACCGGCTCGAAAACCTCGGTCAGCTACCCGAGGACATCACCGTGCACCTGGACGCCGGCTATGACTCCACCACCACCCGCGACCTCCTCGCCGCACGCGGCCTGACCGGCAAGATCGCCCGCAAAGGCGTCAAAGCCCCCATCCAGGCCACCCAACGGTGGCACATCGAGCGCACGAACGCCTGGCACAACGCCTTCAACCGGCTCCAACGCTGCTACGAACGCAAGGAAGACGTAATCCACGCCTACTTCGACCTCGCCGACACGATCATCATCATCCGTAGCCTCATCCGCCAGGCCTGGACCCTCTACCGCTGGAACACCCGCCCCACCCGCCGC
>NZ_JBAKHU010000247.1:0-952 GCF_036906895.1 Micromonospora sp. CPCC 206060 | reverse complement strand
ACGACCACCCACAACCGCCGGACACGACACCCCCGCCCAACTCACTCAAGAAGAAACGCACCCTAGCCGGGGTCACTTCACCTCCCGCCACGACCTGGCAGACAAGATCGAAGACTTCGTCATCGCCTATGACCGCACCGCCAAGCCGTACCGCTGGACCTACGAAGGCAGCCCACTCAAAGCCACATGAACCCCCGAAGAACTAATGCGGCGCTGCACTAGCCCTGCTGTGGCAGCACCTGCCCGCCGTCGGCCGTCCGCTGCCGGAGCTCGCGAACTCGCTGTTCGGCAATCCGCACCATCTCGACCGTGACGCCGACCTCGGCCGGCTGGCCGCCCGCCTGCTCGCCGCCGCATACACCACGGACCCCGGCGCCGCCGCAGCTGCGGCCGGCACCGCGTTGAGCGCCGACGCGTGGCGGCAGGTGTGGGCGAGCGTCGGCGTCAGCTGCGACGAAGTCTCGGCGACCGTCCTCGTCCTCAACCTGCCCTTGGCCGGCTCCGGTGCCGCAGCGGCAATCGCCGCCGCAGCCGCCGAGACCGGTGAGCCAGTCTGGCTGACCGCCCGGTCGCTGCGCCGCGCGTGGAAACCCGGATCCGGCCTTCACACCGTCCGGGTGTGCGAGAACCCGGTCGTGGTCGAAACCGCGGCGGCACGGCTAGGCCCCCATGCTCTGCCACTGATCTGCGTGTACGGGCGCCCGTCGATCGCGGCATGGCTGCTACTGGAGGGTTTGGCCGCCGCCGGGGTCCGTCTGCTCATGACCTGTGACCGCGACACCGCCGGGCAGCAGTTCCTCACGGAACTCCTGCGCCTGCCCGGCGCGGTCGAATGGCTGGCTGCCGCTGACGGCATCTACGAGGAATCGAGGCTACCGGACCTGCTGATGGGTGCGTTTCTTCTTGAGTGAGTTGGGCGGGGGTGTCGTGTCCGGCGGTTGTGGGTGGTCGT
>NZ_JBAKHU010000246.1:0-977 GCF_036906895.1 Micromonospora sp. CPCC 206060 | reverse complement strand
GTCGGTGGACATCGCAGCATCGTGCCCGTCGGTCGCACCAATGCCGGGAACCGGCCCCGCCGGTCCCGTCCACCCTGCCGGCCAGGACGACGCGGCCGGCCCCGCCGGCCAGGACGATGCCGTGAGGGCGTCCGGGTCGTCCAGCGGCCCGGGCAGCCCGGGCAGACCCGTGTCCGCCGGCGGGGCAGGTACCGGCCCGGACATCGGCGACGTCCCCCCGTGGTTCAGCCAGGACAGGTCCGCACCCTGCTGCGGGCGGTCCGGTCCGGGGGCAGGGCCCGGCAACGATGCTTGCCGGGGCTGACCCGGAGCGGTCACCCCGTACTGCGCCGGCACGCCACCGTGTGCTTCCTGGACCAGCTGCAGCAGACCACGGTCGCGCAATGCCACGATCCGGCCATGCACCGTCGGCTGCGGTATGGATGTCGCATCGGCGAGGGTTGACTCGCTGGCGGTGATGAGCCCGTCGTCGTCCATATGGTCGATCAGGACGTTCCACAGCTGCCGCAGCTGATCCTGCTGCTTCCTTGTGGTGGCGATGTGGTCGGCGTGCTGGTCGAACAGCGTCCGGGCCTCATCCGGGTCGCTCACCCATCGGCTGCCCGCAGGAAGGGCCGGCAACGGTGCTTGCCGGGGCTGACCCGGATCGGTCACCCTGTACCGCGCCGGCACGCCACGGTGTGCTTCCTGGACCAGCCGCAGCAGACCACGGTCGCGCAATGCCACGATCCGCCTATGCACCGTCGGCTGCCATGTGGATGTCGCATCGGCGAGGGTTGACTCGCTGGCGGTGATGAACCCGTCGCCGTCCATATGGTCGATCAGGACGTTCCACAGCTGCCGCAGCTGATCCTGCTGCTGCCTTGTGGTGGTGGCGATGTGGTCGGCGTGCTGGTCGAACAGCGTCCGGGCCCCATCCGGGTCGCTCACCCACCGGCTGCCCGCAGTGGGTTGGGGTTGGGGTTGGTCGGGGTGGA
>NZ_JBAKHU010000245.1:0-996 GCF_036906895.1 Micromonospora sp. CPCC 206060 | reverse complement strand
TCTCCCACCGCTGGTGGTAGAGGCCGACGAGGTCGGCGGCCGGGTATCGGTGCGGGTCGAGCAGGGTGGTGATCAGCCGGTACTCGCCGGTGTGGCTGCCGTTGGTGGTGGTGATGCTGATCCGGGCCTCGATCACGCGGACGTGCTGGCCGCCGATGACCGACAGCCAGGAGCCGTCGCGGTAGCGGCGGATCAACGGCAGCCTGCGGCCGGTCTTGCAGCGGATCAGCAGGTCCGCTCCGGTCGCGGCGAACGTGGTGATCAGGTCGGCGGCGGCGTAGTTGCGGTCGGCCAACAGCAGCATCCCGGCTCGTAGGCTGCGGGCGAGCTGCCGTGCCTGTACGGTCTCGCCGGTGGCGATGGGGTCGAACACGGCGTCGATGACCGAGCGGGTGCCGCAGGCCAGCAGCGCGCTCAACCGCAGTCTCGGATAGCCGGATCCGCCGTGGTTACACCGGTGTTTGACGTAGCGACGCAGGTTGGCTGTCGAGTCGGCGACGGCGAGCACGGTGCCGTCGATGGCGACCGGCAGCAGTCCCCGCCACCACACCGCAGCGACAGCGCCGGTAGCCGCTGGGCCGCGCAGCAGGTCGAACAGCGCCCGTAACGGGGCCGGCCCGAGTCGTTGCCGGGCCTGCCGCAACGCACTGCCGCACGGGTCGGGCACCGACAGCCCGCGCAGACCCGCGATGAGTTTCGCCCAGACCTGCCGGTAGCCGCAATCGGCGAACAGGCAGCCGGCCAGCAGCAGGTACACCACCACCCGGGCCGGCAACAGACGGACCCGTTGCTGTGTACGCCGAGTCGCGGCCAGCACGTCATCGATCATCTCGAACGGCACGAGGCGGGTCAGCTCACCGAGGTGACCCGCCGCGAACGGTCCGGCAGCTACCGTGACCGTCCGGGTTATGGCAATCTGATCCACCGAGCGGGGTTCCTGGTTCGGGTTGTCTTGGAGTGACAAACCTTGATACCGGAACCCCGCCTCTCACACCC
>NZ_JBAKHU010000244.1:0-1006 GCF_036906895.1 Micromonospora sp. CPCC 206060 | reverse complement strand
GGGCATTCGATGATGCCTTTTCGTGTTATCCGCCATTTGCCCTACGTCCAGCTCGACCCATTCGCCCCATGAGTAGCGATACGTGTTCGCCTCGCCCATGCGATCGGCGCCTGTTTCGCGGGTAGATGGTCACCAGATTCCGTCTGACGTAGATCTGGATCGGAACCGCCGCTTCCTCCGCCTGCCGCGTCGCCAGGACTGTCCAGAGTAGATCTCTGCCGTGACTGAACGCCGCGCCTACCCCAGCGACATCTCCGACGCCCGCTGGGCCCTGATCGCGCCGACCCTGCTCGCCTGACAGCAGGCCCGCATCGACCGGCGACCCACCGGCGAGCCCGCCCGCACCGACGTCCGCGAGGTGCTGAACGCCATTTTCTACGTCAACCGGACCGGGATCGCCTGGAAATACCTCCCTCATGACTTTCCGCCACACACCACGGTGTACTACTACGCCGCCTGGCGCGACGAAGGCATCTTCGCCCAGCTCAACCTCGACCTGACCGCCCTGGCCCGAGTGAAGGCCGGCCGCGAACCACAGCCCACCGCCGCGGTCATCGATACACAGAGCGTGAAGACATCCACGAACCCGCCGACCGCCACGCAAGGAACCGACGCCGCGAAGAAGATCGTCGGCCGCAAACGCAGCGTAGTCACCGACACTCTGGGACTACTGCTGGCCGTCATCGTCATGGCCGCCTCCGCGACCGAGAACACCGCCGGCATCCGCGCGTTGGACCAGGTCAAGGCCACCCATCCCACCGTCACCAAGACATGGGTGGACGCAGGCTTCAAGAACCAGTTCGTCGAACACGCCGCCACCCTCGGTATCGACGCCGAGGTCGTACCGCGCAACACCGAGACCAGAGGCTTCCACGTGGTCAAACGGCGATGGGTCGTGGAGAGAACCCTGGGCTGGCTGATGCTGCACCGCAGACTCGTCCGCGACTACGAGACCCTGCCAGCCAGCTCCGAAGCCATGATCCACATCGCGATGATCGACAACGTC
>NZ_JBAKHU010000243.1:0-1029 GCF_036906895.1 Micromonospora sp. CPCC 206060 | reverse complement strand
TGAAGGTTTCCGAGTAACGGTCTGCAACTGTGCGTAGTGGTCGTTTCAGGTGGTTCGTCCGTGCTCGATGTGGAGGATGACCAGGGCCGCGGCGACGATGTCGCCGATCTTCCAGGGGCACAGGCTGACGTTGCGCAGGGCTTTGAAGGTCATCTTGAGCAGGCTGTTTCCGCGTTCGCCGACCGCGCGGAGCCGGTTGTGGGCCTGGTTGAACTGCTGCTGGACGTCGGTGAGCTTCCCGTTGGGCGGGGTCTTGAACGCTATGGCGATGGTGTCGGCTTCGCCTTCGTAGCCCAGGTCGGCCAGGGTGCGTACGTCGTCGCGGATGTTGGTGAGGGTGTCGAGCAGTTCGGGGTGGGTGCGCAGGCAGGTGGTGTCGTGTTCCCGGCCGGGCCGCACCGGCGAGGTCCACAGCGGCCAGCCGTCCGGAGCGGTCAGGATCTGGATGTTGCCGCCGTGATTCTTGTGTTTCTTCGACCACCACAGGTCCACCCCCGGTGTGGGACCGGGCGTCGACACCCGGTCGGTCTCGATCAGGGTGCCGTCCAGGAGTACATAGTCGTAGCCGGCGGCTTTCGCAGCCAGTAACGCCGAGTGCAGGCCCGGGGCCTGAGCGGCCAGGACCGTGATGCCTTCGTTGAGGTAGTCGTACCCGGTGGACGTGCTGACCTCGTTGTCGCAGACCAGCTGGGACATCCGGGTGCCGTCCAGCAGCCAGCGCAGGACCAAGACGGACTGCTTGAAGCAGCTCAACGCACGGCGCTTGTTGCGCGTACCGCGCCGCTGCCGTTCGGCGTGCAGCAGTGTCGATAGGTAGAACACGGTCCGGTCGCGTACCGGCAGGGTGGCGGTGTAGGTGATACTCATGGTCGGCGCGGGGCTCCGTAGAAGTCGATCTGTGAGAGGACCACTTCGTATCGGAGTTCCGCGCCCTTACCTGTTGATCGTGCCCATCATGGCGATTCCCGCCCATGATCCCTCATCCCGGACAGCGCTCCTGGTAGTCAGAGGCTTACCCGGAATGGCTCA
>NZ_JBAKHU010000242.1:0-1032 GCF_036906895.1 Micromonospora sp. CPCC 206060 | reverse complement strand
GGACGTGTTGCGGTAGCCTTCACCCAGCAAGTGCCTTCCGTGACAGGAACATCGGACCCTCAGATCGAGGTCGTCGGTGGGGTCGACACTCACCAGGACACCCACACCGCGGCGGTGATCGACCTGGTCGGGCGGGTGCTGGGCACCGAGCAGTTCCCCGCGACGGCGTCCGGCTACGCCGCCCTGCTGGCCTGGATGCACGGACACGGCCGGCTAAGCCGGGTCGGAGTCGAGGGCACCGGCGCCTACGGCGCAGGACTGGTCCGCCTGCTGCGTGACGAGCAGATGCAGGTGATCGAGGTCGATCGGCCAGACCGCAAGACCCGCCGGTTCCAGGGCAAGTCCGATCCGATCGACGCGATCCAGGCCGCCCGGGCCGCGCTGGCAGGCGAACGCACCGGCACCCCCAAGCAGCGCGACGGCCGGGTCGAGGCCCTGCGCAACCTGCGGGTGGCCCGACGCAGCGCCGTCGACCAGCGCGCCGAGACCCAACGGCAGATGAAGGCCCTGATCGTCACCGCCCCCGACGAACTACGCGCCCAGTTGCGCGGCCTGAACATCACGAAACTGATCGCCACCTGCGCGAATCTGCAACCCGACCAAGCCGACGCGGCCATCCCAGCCGTCGCCGTCGCCGTCGCGCTTCGCTCGCTGGCCCGCCGCCACCAGAACCTATCCACCGAGATCGCCAACCTCGGCGAACTACTCGAACCACTGGTCGCCGCCATCAACCCGGCCCTGCTGGCCGCGAACGGCGTCGGACCCGACGTCGCCGGGCAGCTGTTGGTCAGCGCCGGCGAGAACCACGACCGGCTCGCCTCCGAAGCCGCGTTCGCCATGCTCTGCGGGGCCGCTCCGATCCCGGCGAGCTCCGGCAAGACCACCCGGCACCGGCTCAACCGCGGCGGCGACAGACAGGCCAACGCCGCGCTCTACCGCGTCGTACTCGTCCGGCTGCGATGGGACCCATGTCAATCCCCTGGAATCGTGGAGGACTCGGTTATGCGGCCTGGTCCTCCAGGGCGCGGATGG
>NZ_JBAKHU010000241.1:0-1066 GCF_036906895.1 Micromonospora sp. CPCC 206060 | reverse complement strand
GCGGAGAGGACTTCACGGGGTGGGGTGACCTCGTCTTCGTACACCTCGGGGTCACCGGCGTCGTTCTTGCGGGTCTTGAGCCGGTACACGTAGGCGTGGTCGGCGAGCAGCCCGGCCAGCCCGGCGGGGGTGACCATGCTCGCCGTGACCGGCAGGGGTGAGTCTTCGTCGGTGGCGGTGGTGAGGCCACCGGACACGGCTTCCATGTGCACCAGCGACCCACCCGACACGTACGTGTCCGGCAACAGGCCGTCGAGCAGGGCGGCTTTCAGCACGCGGATCGTTTCCGGCCCGGACCCGACCTGGAGACGGTTCGTGGTGGTCATGCGGCGTGTCCTTCCATGAACGAGACAGCGCGAGAGCGGGAGTCGGGCGCAACCGTGGTTGACGCTGCGCGCGCCAGCTCGGCCAGCACCGCCATCTGCTGCCAGATGCCGGTGGTGCCGTCGAGTGGCCGGTGAGCGTGCGGCCAGACGGCCGATACGGCGTCGGCGTAGTCCCGACCGGCCAGCACGGTCACGGTGCCGGCCACGTCGATGCCGAGACGACGTGCTTGCGCGCGCAGGGTGGGCACACTGACCGCGCCGGGCTGACCCATCCGCAGGTCGTAGGGCTCGATCCACGTCGCCGGGTCGAGTAGGCCATGACGGGCGGACAGGATGACCAGCCTCCCGCCGATGCGTGCTGCGGCGCGTCGGCACGCCTGGTGGTAGCTGCCGGTGTACATCTGCCCTGCGGGTGCAGGCCGGTCGCGTTTGGTCCCACCACACGGCACGATCACCACCGGTTCGTCTCGGCCGGTGATGGTGCGGCGCATCCGGGCGTGGACCGCGTCGGCGTATGCCTTGCTGGCCGCTTGCCGGCTGATGCCCAACGCCCGTCCTATGTCGGCGTAGGACCAGCCGTCAGTGAGGACCAGGTCCACGGCGACCCATTCGCGGGCTTCCCGGCACGCCGTTTCCAACGCGGCCAGCGCCGCAAGCGCAGCGGACGGTGTGCGCGCAGCGGTGAGCGTGGCCAGATGGTCGCTGAGGTGACCGGCTGCCGTGTCGAGCTGCGCCACCGG
>NZ_JBAKHU010000240.1:0-1137 GCF_036906895.1 Micromonospora sp. CPCC 206060 | reverse complement strand
CCGCCGGCGGGGCAGGTACCGGCCCGGACATCGGCGACGTCCCCCCGTGGTTCAGCCAGGACAGGTCCGCACCCTGCTGCGGGCGGTCCGGTCCGGGGGCAGGGCCCGGCAACGATGCTTGCCGGGGCTGACCCGGAGCGGTCACCCCGTACTGCGCCGGCACGCCACCGCGTCCTTCCTGGACCAGCTGCAGCAGACCACGGCCGCGCAATGCCACGATCCGGCCATGCACCGTCGAATGCGATGTGGATGTCGCATCGGCGAGGGTTGGCTCGCTGGCGGTGATGAACCCGGCGCCGTCCATACGGTCGATCAGGGCGTTCCACAGCTGCCGCAGCTGATCCTGCTGCTTCCTTGTGGTGGCGATGTGGTCGGCGTGCTGGTCGAACAGCGTCCGGGCCCCATCCGGGTCGCTCACCCATCGGCTGCCCGCAGGAAGGGCCGGCAACGATGCTTGCCGGGGCTGACCCGGATCGGTCACCCCGTACCGCGCCGGCACGCCACCGCGTCTTTCCCGGACCAGCCGCAGCAGACCACGGTCGCGCAATGCCACGATCCGCCTATGCACCGTCTGCTGCGGTATGGATGTCGCATCGGCGAGGGTTGACTCGCTGGCGGTGATGAGCCCGTCGTCGTCCATATGGTCGATCAGGGCGTTCCACAGCTGCCGCAGCTGATCCTGCTGCTGCGTTGTGGTGGCGATGTGGTCGGCGTGCTGGTCGAACAGCGTCCGGGCCCCATCCGGGTCGCTCACCCATCGGCTGCCCGCAGGAAGGGCCGGCAACGATGCTTGCCGGGGCTGACCCGGAGCGGTCACCCCGTACCGCGCCGCCACGCCACCGTGTCTTTCCTGGACCAGCTGCAGCAGACCACGGTCGCGCAATGCCACGATCCGGTCATGCACCGTCGGCCGCGATGTGGATGTCGCATCGGCGAGGGTTGACTCGCTGGCGGTGATGAACCCGTCGCCGTCCATACGGTCGATCAGGGCGTTCCACAGCTGCCGCAGCTGATCCTGCTGCTTCCTTGTGGTGGCGATGTGGTCGGCGTGCTGGTCGAACAGCGTCCGGGCCCCATCCGGGTCGCTCACCCACCGGCTGCCCGCAGTGGGTTGGGGTTGGGGTTGGTCGGGGTGGA
>NZ_JBAKHU010000239.1:0-1138 GCF_036906895.1 Micromonospora sp. CPCC 206060 | reverse complement strand
GGCGGCGGCGTGGGCGGCGGGGCCTGCGTGCCGGTACCCACAGCCTTCGGATCATCGACCCCGGTCTGGTACCCCGTGGACGTGTCCAGATCAACCGGTTTCGACTCCACCGGCACGACCGGCGTTCCGTCCGCCGTGAAATCGGTGCGAGGCACCTGCAACCGGGGCTGATTCACGTGGCGACTCGCCACGAGCCCGAGCGCGCTCGCGGCCGATCCCCCTGCCCCCGAAAGCGTCCCGGAAAGAAGGTCCGCACCGAGATTACTGGGGTCGTAGTACCCATCGACCATCAAGCTGGAAAGCCCACCGAAGAGCCCCTCCGTGCCGGTCTCCAGCACGGGCCGCGTCAGCAGGTCGGTCAGCAGAACACGGGTGGTATCCGACACACCGAGCTTGCTGACGGCACCGCCGACAGCGCCAGCGAACCGGCCCAACGCCGGCCCGGCCACCGTGCTGAGGAACGCCACCGCCCCCGCGTACGCCGCCTGCTTACCGATCACCGCCCAGTTCACCCCGGACTGCAGACCATCGGTCATCATGGACACCTGGGCCAGCAGCGCAGAACCCGGCATGAACAGCATCTGCATAGCCGTGCTGCTCGCCGCCGACCGGACCAACGCCGAACGCAGGATCGCCTGGATGATGGTCCGTGTCTGGGCGACGTGTGCCGCCGCCCCCACAGGATTCCAGAACCACATCGCGGCGGCGACGGCAAACTCGGCCATCATGAAGGCGAACATGGCGGCCGCCGTACGCTTGCCGGCCTCCGTCTCGAGGAAGAAATCCCCCATCGCCTCGACCGCGGCGATCATCAGGTCGGCCGTCTCGGCCATCTTCTTCACGAACGGGACGGTCTGGGCCACGAACCGGTCGAAGGCCTCGCCCTCCCCCGCCTCCCGGACCGCCCTGATCGTCTGCTCCAGCAACGGACCCAGCACGGTACGCACCCGATGCGCCAGCATTTCGAGCGTGCTCGTGTCCTGCCACAACAGCGGCAGCTTCGCCCGGGACAGTCTGTACCCGGTGAACGCTTCCAAAGCCCGCATCGAGCTCTCACTGAGCTCAAGGGTCGGAACGGCGGCGGCGGCCAACGCGCAACGCTCCTTCCCTGCCCCCAATCAGGGGCACCCAGTGCGAA
>NZ_JBAKHU010000238.1:0-1165 GCF_036906895.1 Micromonospora sp. CPCC 206060 | reverse complement strand
TACAGACCTTGAATGGTCAGGTTGTCTCGGGTTCGAGGGTCAGTCCGGTGTGTGCGAGGAAGCCGTCGAGTAGGTCGGTGCGGTACTGGATGCTCTTGAGGCGGTTCTTGATGATCGCCTGGAGGTGGTCGACGCCGGTCACGGTGAGGTTGCCGATGCTGCGTTTGAGGTGGGACCACACTGCCTCGGTCGGGTTCAGGTCCGGGGCGTAGGCCGGTAGCCGGATGACGGTCAGCCAGTCCCGGGCGTCGATCATGGCGCGCATCGCGGCGCTGATGTGGGTGTTCAGGTTGTCCCAGATCAGCACGATCGGGCCGCCAAGTTGCTGGTGAGCGGCGTCGAGCAGGGCGATGTAGTCGCGTTCACTGAAGCTGCGCCGCTCGTTCTTGCGGCCACGGTGCACGATCGTGCGGTAGATCAGCCGGGACCGCTGTCCGGGCCGATAACAGGTCAACCCGGCGATCGACACCCGGCCGGAGCCCTTACCCGACACCGGAACCACAGGGGTGTGTCCGCGTCGTCCCCAGGTGCGTGCCTTCGGAGGGCGCAGCGTCTGACCGGCCTCGTCCTCGAAGACCAGCCACGCCTGCCGCTGCGCCGCTACCGTTTTCCCGCCGGCCACATCTCCTTGCGCCAGGTGGTGACCGCGGCCTCGTCACGCTCGACCGCACGGTGCTTCGGGACCTGCACCGACCAGCCCAACCGGTACATGATGTTTGCCGTACCCCGCAGCGTGTACCGGGTATGGAACATCCGAGCGATCAGGTCCGACACCCGGGCCAGGGTCCACCGCTGATCACTACCGAAGCCGTGCGCCGCCGGCCCCTGCTCCAGAGCGTCGGCCAGCCGCCGCAGCCGACCCTCATCCAGCCGGCACCGAGACCCGCCAGGCCCTTTCGAGGCGAGCGCCTGTTCACCACCGGCCTGCCACCGTTTGCGCCAGCCGTACACGGCAGTCTGTGACACCCGCAACCGCGCCGCGATCTCCGGCACCGACACATCCTCGGCGAACCACCCGGCCGCCTGCCGCCGCACCGCCTCACGCTTCGCTCGCCCCCGCGCGGACAACCCACCTCCATCGGGATACCTCATCCCATCGATCTACCCCAGCCCACACCCGTCACACCAGACCACATCGGACGAACCTGGCCATTCAAGATCTGTA
>NZ_JBAKHU010000237.1:0-1176 GCF_036906895.1 Micromonospora sp. CPCC 206060 | reverse complement strand
GTCGCGGATATCGGCCGCGGCCACCACCGTGGTGGCCATCAACTGCCGGGTGCCCAGGTGCTGGCCGGTGGCTTCGATGATCGCTTCGCGTGCGCTGCGCAGCGAGCCAGCGGCCGCCCGCTGGGCGACGGCCCGTTGCAGCGGGAAGGAATACAACCGTTGCGGCAACGCCAACTGCGCGTCGGCTGGGTGGAGGTTGCCCACGCCCGGTGCCCGGTAGGCGATCCGTTGCACCTCGACGCGTCCCACCGTGGTGGCCACCAGCCGCCGATGACCGGGCTCGGCCCGGGTGCGTACCGTCCCGTCGGCTCCGGTCACCTGGTCACGACGCTGCTCGCGGACGGCCCGCGCGTCAAGCTGGTCCTGCATCAGCAGCCGCTGCAACTCCCGCCCGGCGGCGGTGACGTAGTCCTCCAGGTCGGCCTGGGTGCAGGCCAACATCTCCTCGCCGCTCAAACGCGCGACGATCTGGTCAAACTGGGTACGGGAAGCAGCGAACTCGCAGGGTTCGAGCCCAGAGTGGAGATACAGTGTCACCGGGTCTTCCTCGGGTCGGCACAGGCTTGTCACCCGGCCAACTCGGGAAGGCCCTTCACGGTTGCCCTGTTCTCACCCCACGGTCTCACCGGCCGCATCCGCAGGGACGAACACGCCTGGTCGCGGCTCGACGACCCGCCCGGCCTGCTTCAGCTTCTTCAGCCGATGCCGTACCCGCTCGACATGCCGCGCCACCCGCGGGTCCTCACCCAGACGCGCGACGACCTCCTGACAGCGCACCGGACGGCCGAACTCGATCAACACCGCGACCAGCTCATCGGCGAACCCCGCCACATCAGCACCCGAGGCAGGCAGGCCATCACCAGCGACCCGCCCTCCCGCAACAGGCACGCCCAGATCAGCCACCGGAAGCTCACCGATCACCTCACGCGCCACGGTCAGCCGCTCCAACTCCTTACGGCACACCGACAACAGACCCGCGATCCGCTCGGCCTCCCCCTCAAGCCGATCCGCCTCCGCCCGACAAGCCGCCTCCCGCTCAGCCAGCAGACGCGCAACCTCGCCGTACTCCACCAGTCCGACCTCCCCACCGCCCGGCCACCACCAACTACCGCAACGACCACCCACAACCGCCGGACACGACACCCCCGCCCAACTCACTCAAGAAGAAACGCACCC
>NZ_JBAKHU010000236.1:0-1182 GCF_036906895.1 Micromonospora sp. CPCC 206060 | reverse complement strand
ACGACCACCCACAACCGCCGGACACGACACCCCCGCCCAACTCACTCAAGAAGAAACGCACCCCCGCGTCGACGGCCGCAAGGAGCTCGTCGCCCTCGCAGAGGGCTACCGCGAGTCGGCCGGGTCGTGGGCCGACCTGCTGCGCGACTGCAAGCGGCGCGGCATGCGCGCCCCGGTCCTGGCCGTCGGTGACGGGGCGCTCGGGTTCTGGAACGCGCTGCGCGAGGTGTTCCCGGACACCCGGGAGCAGCGCTGCTGGTTCCACAAGATCGCCAACGTGCTGTCCGCGCTGCCGAAATCAGCTCATCCCGGGGCGAAGAAGGCCCTCGCGGAGATCTGGAACGCCGAGGACCGTGACCACGCTCGCCGCGCCGTGGCCGCGTTCAAGCTCGCCTACGGGGCGAAGTTCGGCAAGGCCGTCGCCAAGGTCGTCGATGATCTGGACGAGTTGCTGGCGTTCTACGACTTTCCCGCCGAGCACTGGGTGCACCTGCGCACCACCAACCCGATCGAGTCGACCTTCGCCACCGTCCGGCACCGCACCAAGGTCACCAAGGGCTCGGGGTCGAAGGCCGCCGGCCTGGCCATGGCGTTCAAGCTCATCGAGGCAGCTCAACACCGGTGGCGAGCGGTCAACGCACCCCACCTGGTCGCCCTGGTCCGCGCCGGCGCCCGCTTCGAACGCGGCAAACTCGTCGAACGATCCGCCGCCGAACCCGTCACGACCGAGGCCGCAGCCGCCTGATCAAGATTTCTCATCCACAAGTCTTGACTATTGCTCGTCGCGGACCGCGTCCGACATCACTTTCAGGTGCTCAGCGTCGTCGGGGGTACCCATTTCCGGATCGTACGACTGCTGACCGTCAGAACCGTTCGGCTACTGCCGGCGTCGTCCTCCTGGTGCTCGTCGACGGCTCGGCGGTGGGGGCCACCGGGGGCGCGATTGGATAGTGCAAGAGGTGTGGCCCTTCTGGCAGGCGCGGCCTGCCGGCCCGTCAGGGCGGCTTACCGCCCCGGCGCCGTCAGGCAGCCGGGGCGGCGTACCGGCGGGCCGGCTCACCGCGCGCCGTAGGCGCCTTGATCCCGTAGAGAGCAATTCGGCAACCGGTCGTGGCCACAGGCGACGGGTGGGCGTGACCCGGGCCGTCTGGTGGGCCGCTACCCGGCCCGTGGCCTGTCTGC
>NZ_JBAKHU010000235.1:0-1193 GCF_036906895.1 Micromonospora sp. CPCC 206060 | reverse complement strand
GCCGGCCAGGACGACGCGGCCGGCCCCGCCGGCCAGGACGACGCCGTGAGGGCGTCCGGGTCGTCCAGCGGCCCGGGCAGCCCGGGCAGACCCGTGCCCGCCGGCGGGGCAGGTACCGGCCCGGACATCGGCGACGTCCCCCCGTGGTTCAGCCAGGACAGGTCCGCACCCTGCTGCGGGCGGTCCGGTCCGGGGGCAGGGCCCGGCAACGATGCTTGCCGGGGCTGACCCGGAGCGGTCACCCTGTACTGCGCCGGCACGCCACCGTGTGCTTCCTGGACCAGCTGCAGCAGACCACGGTCGCGCAATGCCACGATCCGCCTATGCACCGTCGGCTGCGGTATGGATGCCGCATCGGCGAGGGTTGACTCGCTGGCGGGGATGAGCCCGTCGTCGTTTATATGGCCGATCAGGGCGTTCCACAGCTGCCGCAGCTGATCCTGCTGCTGCCTTGTGGTGGCGATGTGGTCGGCGTGCTGGTCGAACAGCGTCCGGGCCTCATCCGGGTCGCTCACCCATCGGCTGCCCGCAGGAAGGGCCGGCAACGGTGCTTGCCGGGGCTGACCCGGATCGGTCACCCTGTACCGCGCCGCCACGCCACCGCGTCCTTCCTGGACCAGCCGCAGCAGACCACGGCCGCGCAATGCCACGATCCGGTCATGCACCGTCGAATGCCATGTGGATGCCGCATCGGCGAGGGTTGACTCGCTGGCGGTGATGAGCCCGTCGCCGTCCATACGGTCGATCAGGGCGTTCCACAGCTGCCGCAGCTGATCCTGCTGCTGCCTTGTGGTGGTGGCGATGTGGTCGGCGTGCTGGTCGAACAGCGTCCGGGCCTCATCCGGGTCGCGCACCCATCGGCTGCCCGCAGGAAGGGCCGGCAACGATGCTTGCCGGGGCTGACCCGGATCGGTCACCCTGTACCGCGCCGGCACGCCACGGTGTGCTTCCTGGACCAGCCGCAGCAGACCACGGTCGCGCAATGCCACGATCCGCCTATGCACCGTCTGCTGCGGTATGGATGTCACATCGGCGAGGGTTGACTCGCTGGCGGTGATGAACCCGTCGTCGTTTATATGGCCGATCAGGGCGTTCCACAGCTGCCGCAGCTGATCCTGCTGCTTCCTTGTGGTGGCGATGTGGTCGGCGTGCTGGTCGAACAGCGTCCGGGCCTCATCCGGGTCGCTCACCCA
>NZ_JBAKHU010000234.1:0-1201 GCF_036906895.1 Micromonospora sp. CPCC 206060 | reverse complement strand
CAGGACGACGCCGTGAGGGCGTCCGGGTCGTCCAGCGGCCCGGGCAGCCCGGGCAGACCCGTGCCCGCCGGCGGGGCAGGTACCGGCCCGGACATCGGCGACGTCCCCCCGTGGTTCAGCCAGGACAGGTCCGCACCCTGCTGCGGGCGGTCCGGTCCGGGGGCAGGGCCCGGCAACGATGCTTGCCGGGGCTGACCCGGAGCGGTCACCCTGTACTGCGCCGGCACGCCACCGCGTCCTTCCTGGACCAGCTGCAGCAGACCACGGCCGCGCAATGCCACGATCCGGCCATGCACCGTCGAATGCGATGTGGATGTCGCATCGGCGAGGGTTGGCTCGCTGGCGGTGATGAACCCGGCGCCGTCCATATGGTCGATCAGGGCGTTCCACAGCTGCCGCAGCTGATCCTGCTGCTTCCTTGTGGTGGCGATGTGGTCGGCGTGCTGGTCGAACAGCGTCCGGGCCCCATCCGGGTCGCTCACCCATCGGCTGCCCGCAGGAAGGGCCGGCAACGATGCTTGCCGGGGCTGACCCGGAGCGGTCACCCCGTACCGCGCCGGCACGCCACCGCGTCTTTCCCGGACCAGCTGCAGCAGACCACGGCCGCGCAATGCCACGATCCGGCTATGCACCGTCTGCTGCGATGTGGATGTCGCATCGGCGAGGGTTGACTCGCTGGCGGGGATGAGCCCGTCGCCGTTCATATGGTCGATCAGGGCGTTCCACAGCTGCCGCAGCTGATCCTGCTGCTTCCTTGTGGTGGCGATGTGGTCGGCGTGCTGGTCGAACAGCGTCCGGGCCTCATCCGGGTCGCTCACCCATCGGCTGCCCGCAGGAAGGGCCGGCAACGGTGCTTGCCGGGGCTGACCCGGATCGGTCACCCCGTACCGCGTCGGCACGACACCGTGTGCTTCCCGGACCAGCCGCAGCAGACCACGGCCGCGCAATGCCACGATCCGCCTATGCACCGTCTGCTGCGGTATGGATGCCGCATCGGCGAGGGTTGGCTCGCTGGCGGTGATGAACCCGGCGCCGTCCATACGGTCGATCAGGGCGTTCCACAGCTGCCGCAGCTGATCCTGCTGCTTCCTTGTGGTGGCGATGTGGTCGGCGTGCTGGTCGAACAGCGTCCGGGCCCCATCCGGGTCGCTCACCCACCGGCTGCCCGCAGTGGGTTGGGGTTGGGGTTGGTCGGGGTGGA
>NZ_JBAKHU010000233.1:0-1216 GCF_036906895.1 Micromonospora sp. CPCC 206060 | reverse complement strand
CCGCAACCCGGCCTACCTGATCTACACCTCAGGCTCCACCGGCCACCCCAAAGGCGTCCTCATCGACCACCGCGCCATCACCAACCGACTCCGCTGGATGCAGGACACCTACCACCTCACCACCGACGACCGCATCCTCCAGAAAACCCCCCACACCTTCGACGTCAGCGTCTGGGAATTCTTCTGGCCCCTCACCACCGGCGCCACCCTCGTCATGGCCCAACCCGACGGCCACCGCGACCCCACCTACCTCACCCAGGCAATCACCCGCCACCACATCACCACCATCCACTTCGTCCCCTCCATGCTCCGCGCCTTCACCACCCACCTCACCACCACCGGCGACACCCTCCCCACCCTCCGCCGCATCATCTGCTCCGGCGAAGCCCTCCCCGACGACCTCGCCCACACCGTCCACACCCACCTCAACACCGAACTCCACAACCTCTACGGACCCACCGAAGCCGCCATCGACGTCACCGCCACCGAGTGCCATCCCGGCCACCCCGTCACCATCGGCCAGCCCATCACCAACACCCAGGCACACATCCACGACCCCTGGGGCAACCCCACCCCCATAGGCGTCCCCGGCGAACTCCTCCTCACCGGCATCCAGTTAGCCCGCGGCTACCACCACCAACCCGCCCTCACCGCCGAACGCTTCACCCCCACCGCAGGCGGCCAACGCGCCTACCACACCGGCGACCTCACCCGCTGGACCCCCAACGGCACCATCGAATACCTCGGCCGCCTCGACCACCAGATCAAAATCCGCGGCCACCGCATCGAACTCGGCGAAATCGAAACCACCCTCACCAACCACCCCCACCTGACCGCCGCCGTCGTCCACCCCCACGGCCCCACCCACGACCAACACCTCGTCGCCTACCTCATCCCCACCCCCGGCCACACCCCCGACCCCGACGAACTCCGCACCCACCTCAGAGCACACCTACCCGAGGTCATGATCCCCACCCACTGGATCACCCTCACCGAACTCCCGTTGACGACCAGCGGAAAAACCAACCGCAAAGCCCTCCCCCCACCCGACGCCAACGCCCACCACGGTCAGCGCGAACACACCCCACCGGACACCCCCACCCAGCGGCTCATCGCCGACGCCTACACCCACGCCCTCACCAACCACACCCGACCCGTCGGCATCCACGACCGCTTCTTCGACATCGGCGGCGACAGCATCCGCGCCATCCGCGTC
>NZ_JBAKHU010000232.1:0-1221 GCF_036906895.1 Micromonospora sp. CPCC 206060 | reverse complement strand
GGTGCCGGCGGTGCCGACCGTGGCCGGCGTTGCGTTGTTGCGTACGGCGTGCCGGGTGGCGATCAGTAGGACCAGGAGGCCGGTGAAGCTGAGCGCGGCGCCGTCCCACAGGGTGGAGGTGTAGCCGAGGCCGGCGGTGATGGTCACGCCGCCGATCCATGCGCCGAGGGCGTTGCCGACGTTGAAGGCGGCGATGTTGGCGCCGGAGGCCAGGGTGGGGGCCTGCCCGGCGTATTGCATGATTCGCATCTGTAGGCCGGGCACGGTGGCGAAGCCGAACGCGCCCATGAACGCCAGCGAGACGATGGTCATGATCTGGCTCGGCGCCGTGACGGCGAAGATGACCAGGACCGTGGTTAGTGCGGCCAGGCCGGCGGTGAGTGTCGTGGGCACCGAGCGGTCGGCGGCCTTGCCGCCGAGGGTGTTGCCGGCGAACAGGCCCACGCCGAACAGGACGAGCAGCCATGGGACGGTGCCGCTGGCGAAGCCGCTGACCTCGGTCAGGGTGTAGGCGATGTAGGTGAATGCGCCGAACATGCCTCCGAAGCCGAGGATCGTGATCAGGAGCGAGAACCACACCTGCGGGTGGGTGAAGGCCCTGAGCTCGTGGCGCAGGCCGCCGGTGGTGGCGGTGGCGGTAGCGGTGTGTGGCGGGACGAGGGCGGCGATGCCGGCGAGGGCGACGACGCCGATGGCGGTGATCGCCCAGAACGTGGATCGCCAGCCCAGTTGCTGGCCGAGGAAGGTGCCGAACGGGACGCCGAGTACGTTGGCGGCGGTGAGGCCGGTGAACATCATGGCGATCGCGGCCGCCTGGCGGGATGGTGTGACGAGGCTCGCCGCGACGACCGAGCCGATGCCGAAGAACGCCCCGTGGCTGAGTGCGGCGACGACGCGGCCGGCCATCATCAGCTCGTACGTCCCGGCCAGCGCCGAGATCAGGTTTCCGGCGATGAACAGGAGCATCAGCCCCATCAGGATGTGCTTGCGGTTGAACCGGGTGACGGCGGCGGTCAGGCCGATGGCCCCGACGGCGACGGACAGGGCGTAGCCGGAGATCAGCCAGCCGGCGGTGGATTCGGTGACGGCGAAGTCGGTGGCGACCTCGGGTAGCAGGCCCATGATCACGAATTCGGTGAGGCCGATGCCGAATCCGCCGATCGCAAGAGCGAGCAGGCCCAGTGGCATTTTCTTCGGTTCAGCAGACACGAGTTCTCCCGT
>NZ_JBAKHU010000231.1:0-1245 GCF_036906895.1 Micromonospora sp. CPCC 206060 | reverse complement strand
GCCGGGCTGCGGGAACACCTGCTGGCCAGCCTGCCGGAGACCATGGTCCCGGCCGCCTACGTCCGTATCCCCGCCGTCCCGGTCGACCCGAACGGCAAGGTGGACCGCCGCCAGCTCCCGGCGCCGGACGCCCGTGCCTTCGTCCGTAGCGCCTACGTGCGGCCCAACGGCCCGGTCGAGTCCGCCATGGCCGGCGTCTGGTCGTGGGTGCTGGACCTGGACCGGGTCAGCGTCACCGAGAGTTTCTTCGACCTCGGCGGTGACTCGATGACGGCGGTCACCCTGGTCGGGGCGCTGCGCGCGGCCGGACACGAGGTGACCGTCCGGGACATCTTCGCCCACCGCACGATCCGCCGGTTGGCCACCGCACTCGCCGAGGCGCAGGCTCCCAAGGAGGGCTCCTTTCGCCCCGTCGAGCCGTACGCGCTGATCAGCGCCACCGACCGGGCCGCCCTGCCGGCCGGGCTGGTCGACGCGTACCCGGCGACGCAGGCCCAGATCGGCATGGCCGTGGAGATCCAGAAGGATCCCGGCAAGGCGCTGTACCACATCGTGCACTCGATCCGGGTCGACGACGGGCGACCCTTCGACGCCGACGCGCTCCAGGCGACCGTCGACGGGCTGGTCACCCGGCACGAGACGCTGCGCACCTCGTTCGCCCTGACCGGCTACTCGGTGCCGATGCAGCTCGTGCACGCCACGGTCGCCGTACCGGTCACCGTGCACCCGGGCACCGGGTACGAGGCGTGTCTCGCCACCGAGCGGCGTACCCCGTTCGACCTGGACTCCCCGTCCCCGCTGCTGCGGGTCACCGCGCACGTCGACGGCACCCGGGCCTGGTGGCTGACCGTGGCGCTGAGCCACCTGGTCACCGGCGGCTGGGACCTCAACGCCCTGCTCACCGAGCTGGTCGGCGACTACCGGCGACGCAGTGCCGGCGAGCCGTCCCGGCAGGTCGAGCCACCGGCGGTCCGGTACGCCGACCACGTGGCCGGCGAACTCGACGCCCTGGCGTCGGAGGAGACCGCCGGGTACTGGCGGACGGTGGTGACGGAGCAGCGGAAGTTCACCCTGCCGGACGCCTTCGGTGACCGGTCCGGTCCGGCGACGGTCTGCCGGTACACGGTGGACGTCCACGACCTGGACGGACCGGTCCGGCAGCTCGCCAGCAGTACCGGCACCTCGCCCAAGGCGGTGCTGCACGCGGCGCACCTGAAGGTGATGAGCCAGCTCACGGATCAGCGG
>NZ_JBAKHU010000230.1:0-1250 GCF_036906895.1 Micromonospora sp. CPCC 206060 | reverse complement strand
CAACCCACCGAACAACAAACGATCACGCAACAACCGCTAAACACCACTCCACAGGACTTGACCGAACTCGTTGACCTCGGGATCACCCGGCACCACAAACCCACACTCCCGCCGGGGTGTGCCCCGTGGCCAGGGCACCACGGTGGTGGCCTGCCAGTCCCGGGGACGCGGGGCCGGCCCGGAAGCCGCTTCCTAGCCGGGTCCGCAAGCAGCCGGGCGCCCGGACACCGCATCCGTGGGATGGCGTGCTGCGCCGGGTCGACGGCGTCTGGTCCGTGTCCGGGAACCGGCCGGACAGCACAGGTACCCATCAGCGTGGAGCCACCTGATCGCCGCCGTCCCGGCCAGCCACAGAGGTCCGTCCCGGGCTGGCCACAGAGGTAAGGAGCAGTCGTGATCGAAGGAAGCGAACAGCCCCAACCGGAGAGCCTGCCTCGCAGGTCGCCTGATCGTCGGCGGTCCCTGCGTGTCTCGCTGACGTCGCTGTTCTCCGCACTCCTGGCCGGCAGCCTGCTGGCGCTCGGCGCCGGAGCTGCCCAGGCCGGGACCAGCGCGCCGGAGGCGCAGCGGAGCGCGACATCGCCGGGCATCCAGGCGGTTGACTACTACGAGTTCCGGGCGGATCACAGCAACAAGTGCCTGGACGTGGCGAACGCCAGCATCGCCCACGGCACCCCGGTCGTCCAGGGCGACTGCTGGGGAGGCACCAACCAGCACTGGCGGTGGATCCACGTCGGGAACGGCTACTACGAGATCCGGCCGCAGCACAGCAACAAGTGCCTGGACGTGGCGAACGCCAGCACCGCGCACGGCACCCCGGTCGTCCAGGGCGACTGCTGGGGAGGCACCAACCAGCACTGGCGGTTCGTCCTGCTCTCCAACGGCACGTACGAGATCCGGGCGCGGCACAGCAACAAGTGCCTGGACGTGGCGAACGCCAGCATCGCCCACGGCGCCCGGGTCGTCCAGGGCGACTGCTGGGGCGGACCCAACCAGCACTGGCGGCTCATCTACGCCGGCACCTGGGGCTGATCCGCACGGTACGCGGGTCCACCGTGCGGTTACGGACCCTGGTGTGGTTCAGGCCCCGGCTCGTGCCGGGGCCTGGCCCGTGGGCGACCGGCATGGACACGCTGGTGGGTCGCGACGTCCTCGGCAGGCGGTCCGGCAGCGCTGGTACCGGGTCCTAGGCCGCGTTTCGTAAGGCTCGGAGCCACTGGTCGATGATGGCGATGGTGACGGTGGCTTCG
>NZ_JBAKHU010000229.1:0-1296 GCF_036906895.1 Micromonospora sp. CPCC 206060 | reverse complement strand
CAACCCACCGAACAACAAACGATCACGCAACAACCGCTAAACACCACTCCACAGGACTTGACCGTCGGACGCGGGAGCGCCGTTGGGCGTAACTACGGGCGAACTTGGCCACCAATCCACCGACGAACGACGCGGCGAGGTTGACCGCTGTTCAGACAGCCGCCCAGGTCGCCCTTGATCAGACAGTTCAGCACGTCGGTGATCCCCAGCTCATCCATGGCTACCTTCGCCAGGGGCTTCGCCCGCTTGCCGGATGATCTGTTTCGCCCGCGCGGTCCGTGCCTGCCGTTCCCGCTCTGCCGCCGGGCCCGGTCACTGCCGATCCAACCTCGCGCCGCACAGCCGACGCGGCGAGCGGGCCGCGGGTGAGCGTCCCCATCGGATCGCCCAGAAGCCCGTTCGACAGGCGATGACCGCACCGCCCAGGCCGGGCACGAGCACGACCTTGCGACCGTACCGGTCCGCGACCGTGCCGGCTGTGAGGAGCGGAGCGATCAGGCCGACCATGTAGGCGGCAAATGCCACCGCCAGGATGCCCGAGTTGAACGCCCACTCGGCCCGCCACCGGGGATACCACGGTGTCGGTGCGTTGGAGAGCACGGACCCCGCCGTCACCGTGCTCGCCGCAGCCACTGACTACCCCAACCGCCTACCGCGACGCGCGATCGCCGTGCTCTCGTTCACGCCCGCGCCTCCCGACCGCGTCGCTGCACGAAACCGGGGAACCCGTGTCGATGCGCCGCCACGGCGATGATCAGCGCAGCGATCAAAAGAGCGAGCGCCGCCCACGGCAGCGAAGAAGGGCCGACGCTGCTGAGCAGGACACCGCCGACGATACCGCCGCTGGCGATACCGATGTTCCAGCAGGGACTGGGCGACATCACCGGCCGCCCCCGCAGCCTCGGCCGAGGCGGTTTGAAGCAGGGTCGCCGCACCGCCGAAGGCCAGCCCCCACACCGCCGCACTGGCGAACACCAGCCACGGCAGGGCAGCGAACACACCCAGGGCGAGGGTCGCGAGGGCGAACAGGGCGCAGCTGGCGATCATGAGGGGTCGCAGGTGCCGGTCAATGTGCACGCCGGTGAGCCAGATACTCAGCAGGGACACGACGCCGAACACGAGTAGCACGGCGTCGACGCGATCGACGAGCCCGAAGGGTGCGAGGAACGGGGCGATGTAGGTATAGAGGATGTTGTGGGCGAGGACGAACGTGAGTGTCACGAACAGCACCGCTGTGGTTCCCCTCGTAACGTGGAGGCCAGGACTTGAGGGATAGAGGCTCATGGCTGAAACGAG
>NZ_JBAKHU010000228.1:0-1333 GCF_036906895.1 Micromonospora sp. CPCC 206060 | reverse complement strand
CGCCCCCACGATCGGCCTGGAGGGTCTGCTGCAACGCGCCACCCCGGCGGCGATGGCCGCCGCCCCGGTGGCCGGCCGCATCATCGAGGCCGGCGACTTCGACCCCGCCCAGGCGCCCCAGCACGCGGCCCTGCTGATCCGCGACCAGCTCGGCAACCACTACGACCCGGTCCGCCCGCTCCGGCTCACCGCCAGCGCCGCCGAGCAGGCCCGCCGCCGGTACGAGGTGACCCTGGACTGGGCGGTGGGCCACCTCCAGCGGCTCAACGCCACGCAGCAGGCCACCGCCGACCTCGCCGAGCTGACCGCCTGGAAGAACCGGGTCGGTAAGCTCGCGGTCGGCGCCGTGCTGCCCGCCACCGACGTGCGGCAGTTCGCCGAGCGGATCCCCCGGATCGTCGAGCGGGTACAGGCGGTGCAGCCCCCCGGCTCCGCAACGGTCACCCCACCGGAGGAGGTGGAGCTGCTCGCCCAGGACCCGCGCACCGTGGCCCGGGTGGTGGCGTTCGAGCTGAAGACCCACCTCGACCTGACCGTCACCGACGACCAGGGCGCGGCCAGCCGGTACCGGATCGACCCGCAGGGCTGGATCGTCGAACTGCGGGAGGGCTCGGACGGCACGTTCGCCCCGGTCACGGCCGCCGAGGTGATCTTCGGCCTGGACCGTGACCTGAAGCTGCGGGCCGACGCGGCCGGGATCCGCCTGCGGCGGCAGATGGCCACCTACCACGAGCTGCTGGGGCGTACCCCGGTGCAGATGGACGCCGCCGCGGAGCTGGGCCCGGAGCTGGAGACGCGCATCCGGGAGGCACGCGCCGACGCCGACGACCGGGCCCGTGAGTGGATCACCGAGGGACTGCCCGCCCGATCGGCGAACCCCCTCGCGGCGCACGTCGCCCGGCACGACACCGACATTCCGCAGACGCGGGCCGGTCAGGCGCGGCGGCTGCTGGCCCCTGTCCTGCCGCCGGGATGGACCACCACCGGGCCGCTGCCCCAGGCACCGGACACGCTGCGCCCCGGCACCCGACTGTGGATCACCCGCCCCCAGGGTGCCGCCGCAGCACGTGTCGACGCCGACGGCACCTACCGGCTCTACGACCCGTTCGCCCTCGGGACGGCCGAGCGGACCCTCGACGCCCAGCAGTTCCAGGACGTACTCGCCGGGGCGCAGGCCGTCACCCTGGTCGAGCCCGACGTGCTGACGAGCTGGCTGCTCCAGGACGGCAACTGGGCGGCCTCCCGGCAGTTCGCGGAGGAGAACCTCGGGGTGCTGCGCGCCGACCCGACCGCGACGCGGCTGACGCAGGACCAGCAGCAGGCCCGGCCGGCG
>NZ_JBAKHU010000227.1:0-1355 GCF_036906895.1 Micromonospora sp. CPCC 206060 | reverse complement strand
CAGGACGACGCCGTGAGGGCGTCCGGGTCGTCCAGCGGCCCGGGCAGCCCGGGCAGACCCGTGCCCGCCGGCGGGGCAGGTACCGGCCCGGACATCGGCGACGTCCCCCCGTGGTTCAGCCAGGACAGGTCCGCACCCTGCTGCGGGCGGTCCGGTCCGGGGGCAGGGCCCGGCAACGATGCTTGCCGGGGCTGACCCGGAGCGGTCACCCTGTACTGCGCCGGCACGCCACCGCGTCCTTCCTGGACCAGCTGCAGCAGACCACGGCCGCGCAATGCCACGATCCGGCCATGCACCGTCTGCTGCGATGTGGATGTCGCATCGGCGAGGGTTGACTCGCTGGCGGGGATGAGCCCGTCGTCGTTTATATGGTCGATCAGGGCGTTCCACAGCTGCCGCAGCTGATCCTGCTGCTTCCTTGTGGTGGCGATGTGGTCGGCGTGCTGGTCGAACAGCGTCCGGGCCTCATCCGGGTCGCTCACCCATCGGCTGCCCGCAGGAAGGGCCGGCAACGATGCTTGCCGGGGCTGACCCGGATCGGTCACCCCGTACCGCGCCGCCACGCCACCGTGTGCTTCCTGGACCAGCTGCAGCAGACCACGGTCGCGCAATGCCACGATCCGGCCATGCACCGTCGAATACCATGTGGATGTCGCATCGGCGAGGGTTGACTCGCTGGCGGTGATGAACCCGTCGCCGTCCATACGGTCGATCAGGGCGTTCCACAGCTGCCGCAGCTGATCCCGCTGCTGCGTTGTGGTGGCGATGTGGTCGGCGTGCTGGTCGAACAGCGTCCGGGCCTCATCCGGGTCGCTCACCCATCGGCTGCCCGCAGGAAGGGCCGGCAACGATGCTTGCCGGGGCTGACCCGGATCGGTCACCCCGTACCGCGCCGGCACGCCACCGTGTGCTTCCCGGACCAGCCGCAGCAGACCACGGTCGCGCAATGCCACGATCCGGCCATGCATCGTCGAATGCGGTATGGATGCCGCATCGGCGAGGGTTGACTCGCTGGCGGTGATGAACCCGGCGCCGTCCATACGGTCGATCAGGGCGTTCCACAGCTGCCGCAGCTGATCCTGCTGCTTCCTTGTGGTGGCGATGTGGTCGGCGTGCTGGTCGAACAGCGTCCGGGCCCCATCCGGGTCGCTCACCCACCGGCTGCCCGCAGTGGGTTGGGGTTGGGGTTGGTCGGGGTGGAGTGGGGCGGGGGTGGTGGGTGGCTCGCCGGCGTAGAGAGTGCCAGCGTCGGTGTGGGTCACCGCTGGGGATGGTTCCCAGTCCATTCCCGGCCCCTGGTAGGTGGCCCAGGCGTCGAGGTTCCCGCTGCCGTCGCCGGCCTGATCGTCGATGCG
>NZ_JBAKHU010000226.1:0-1405 GCF_036906895.1 Micromonospora sp. CPCC 206060 | reverse complement strand
CTCAGAGGGCACTTTCTATCTCCGGGGTCCCGCCGACCCGACATTCATCGGTGGATCGAGGCTCAGGACGCTGCTGATGCCGTTGCTGTTCGTCGTGCTGGTAATGGGTGCGTTCAATGCTGGGGGGTCACCGTCCGGATCGCTGGCGAGGACCAGCATCGAAGTAGCCGCCACCCGAAAGCTCCACGCCGCGGGCATCCGGTGACCCGCCGCTGCACCCCTGATCCCGTACGGCCAGCCCGGCCACGGCGGTGGTTACTGCGGTCGCGCGGCTTCGCCAAGGAAGCATCGGAGCCTACGATCATTGTCCATAGAGGTCCGCGTATGCGGCATGTCCGTCGCAGACATCGTCAATGATGCGGACCGAGGAGTGTGCACAGCGTACCCGGATGCAGACCGACCGAGGCGCATTTCGGGCCGCTGCGTACCTTCGACATCGCCGGCTCCGATCACCCCAACCGCCCTGGCCCGCAGCCTGCGCGCCCACCTGCGTTGGCGCACACCAACGCCCGTCACCCCGACGCCCTGGCCACCCAGCGCCGCCACCGCGCCAAGATCCGCAGCGAACGGCAACGCCGCTGGGGCCAACCAGCCAGCCGAGCCGCGTAGCCTACCCGGCCACCGCTTGTTGCCAGAGCACTAGACGACGGAGAAGTTCTTCCAGGCGACGTTGTTGTTGAACTGAGCGTTCTGGTAGGCGTTCGTTCCCTCGTAGAGCATCGGGTCATCCGGCGACACCCAGCGATACAGGGTGGAGACGAGTCCCGGGCCTGAGGTGGTCCATGGGAGCAGCACGGTCGTGACGCCGGGCGGGACCGTGACGATCGCCGAATTGAGGGGTGTCCAGTCGGCCGGCCAGACTGCGGAGCCGCCCGCATAGGTGAAGTAAAGGCGCAGGGTGCCAACGTCGGTGCCAGATCCGTACGGCCCCGGGTTCCGCAAGGTCACGAAGATGTAGCTGGTCGTGTAGGCGGGCGCGCTCACGCCGGTTGCGCACGGGACGGTGGTGGGGCAGACCTTGACGTCGGGGCTGTTCCAGTAGGGAACACCCGGGGTGTTCGGCTCGAGACCGGTGTCCCCGACGTAGTCCATGATGTAGACGTCCTTGGTGTAGATCCCGACACCGCCGTCCGAACCGCCGGCCATGGCGGCACCGCTCATGGGAATGGTCATCAGCGCCGCCAACAGCGCGGCGAAGAGCAGTCGACCCGCCGAGCGGCATACGCGTGCTTGCACCGTGGACATACGGTTTCCCTCCGTCGCTTACCGGATTGTGGGGCGGAAAATGTCGAGCGCTGAAGTGGGAGCCTTCTCACCGGTCGACAGAACGACTGTAGGGCAGTGAGCCATTCCGGGTAAGCCTCTGACTACCAGGAGCGCTGTCCGGGATGAGGGATCATGGGCG
>NZ_JBAKHU010000225.1:0-1409 GCF_036906895.1 Micromonospora sp. CPCC 206060 | reverse complement strand
CAACCCACCGAACAACAAACGATCACGCAACAACCGCTAAACACCACTCCACAGGACTTGACCGACGAGATGGCTCCGCGCAAGCTCTAGGAGTTCAGTCTCGGATGTCTCCACCAGGCAAGTTTGCCATGACTGCACGTTTGCTGTCGCAACAAACTCGCCTGGAAGCGGCCCAGTTTGCCACTGTGGCGATTTTGGCAACCCAGCAAACAACCCGTCTCAACAAACTAGCGAAGGTTTGCAGGAACAGACAGGGATCGGCCGAAGCAGCGGCCACGCCTGAGCCACACGTTGCGACGAAGAGCAGTGGCGGCCCGCAGCGCGCCCTGCAGCGACGCACGCTACGCCGAGCGCTCGGGCCGCGCCTCGCCACACCGCAGCCTACAAGTCACAATGAGGGTCGCCCGCGAACGAGCAACGCAGGGAGGGCGTTCACCTGATCGTCGTGGGAGCCGTTTGGGCCGCAATGAGGGTCGCCCGCAAAACGAGCGACGCAAGGACCTGGTTAAGGATTGCTTCACCACCGTCCAGCGTGTCGCAATGAGGGTCGCCCGCGAACGAGCGACGCAGGCCGATCTTCCGGGTCAGCATCTGCCGCATGTAGGCGTCGTCGCAATGAGGGTCGCCCGCGAACGAGCGACGCAGTGCGCAGCAGCCGCCGGCCATGGGCACCACGCAGTTCTGGTCGCAATGAGGGTCGCCCGCGAACGAGCGACGCAGATGTCGGTCGACTCGCTCGTGCGGTACGCCTTGAGGTGGTCGCAATGAGGGTCGCCCGCGAACGAGCGACGCAGCGGCCATCAGAGGCTTCGGGGGATGGGGCGCAGGGAGTCGCAATGAGGGTCGCCCGCGAACGAGCGACGCAGCAGACCATGGCTCTTCGTCCCCTGCCCCGGCACATAGTCGCAATGAGGGTCGCCCGCGAACGAGCGACGCAGTTCTCGACCGGGTTGCCACGGCGCTGCACCTCAACGTCGCAATGAGGGTCGCCCGCGAACGAGCGACGCAGGGGGGATGCCCGCGCCGTGGTGGTTACCCCGCCGGACTCGTCGCAATGAGGGTCGCCCGCGAACGAGCGACGCAGACGGCGCCTTCGGCAATCACCCACTCGCCGAGCACGTCGCAATGAGGGTCGCCCGCGAACGAGCGACGCAGGTTCGTCACCGACGAGACCCTGGCCGCGATCTTCCGGCAGTCGCAATGAGGGTCGCCCGCGAACGAGCGACGCAGGTGGGCTGGTCCGCAAGCAGGCGACATACGCGCACACGTCGCAATGAGGGTCGCCCGCGAACGAGCGACGCAGGGCAATATACCTGCGCATATTCAGGGTCGCCCGGTCCACACTCAGCCTCGATCCACCGACGCGGTTGGCGGCGATCACCGGTTGATCATTTCGATATGGGGTGAGT
>NZ_JBAKHU010000224.1:0-1415 GCF_036906895.1 Micromonospora sp. CPCC 206060 | reverse complement strand
CTGAGAGGGCGGTTACAGACGTTTAGTTAGATCTATGCGTTGGGTCCGTTTGGAGATCGTTCTGCAGGTTCGCGATAGATTGTGATCGCTCGATGGCATGAAGATGAACAGCGGTCGTGTCCTACTCGTGGGCTTCGGCGTTGGGTCGGCATGAGCCAGCGCAAGCCGTACCCAAGCGATGTCAGCGATGAGCAGTGGGCGTTGATCGGCCCGTTCCTGGACGCCTGGCGAGCCAAGCGGGTCTCGGTCGCGGGCCGCCACGGCGAACAGGATCTCCGGGAGATCGTGAACGCGATCTTGTACCAGAACCGGACCGGCTGCCAGTGGGCGTACCTGCCGCACGACCTGCCACAGAAGCCGGTGACCTACTACTACTTCGCCGCGTGGCGCGACGACGGCACCGATGCCGCGATTCATGACCTGCTGCGCTGCCAGGCCCGGGAGAAGGCCGGCCGTCGCGAGGACCCGTCCGCAGTCGCGGTCGACACCCAGTCGATCAGGGCGGCGAACCACGTCCCTGCCGCCACGACCGGCAAAGACGCGGGTAAACGGGTACCGGGCAGGAAGCGAGGACTGGCCGTGGACGCGTTGGGGCTGATCATCGCGGTCGTGGTCACCGCGGCGTCGGTCACCGACAACGCGATCGGGATCAAACTGCTCGACAAGGTCGCCGAGCATGCCCCGACGGTGACCCATGCCTGGGTCGACTCGGGCTTCAAACAGGATTTCGCCGTGCATGGCGCGGTCCTGGACATCGACATCGAGGTCGTCAAGCGATCCGACACCCTGCCCGGGTTCGTGCCGGTCAAGAAGCGGTGGCTCGTCGAGCAGACGTTCGGCACGCTGATGCTGCACCGGCGTCTGGTCCGCGAGTACGAGATCCGGCCAGAGTCATCGGTCTCACGGACGTTGTGGGCGTCGATGGCAACCATGGTCCGCCGGTTGACCGACACCAGCACCCGGACCTGGCGACACCGGTAGGCCACGGTGCACCTCGACACGATCCTCGGCCTGATCACCGAACGCGAAACCGCCGCACGCCTGAACGCTGACCAGATCCGCGCCCAGATCACCACACTCACCAGCGAACTGACCCGCATCGACGCCGAATTGGCCGACATGGTGACCACACGCAACACGCTACGCATGCTGACCGCGACTGAGTTCACCGCCGACGACCCGACCGTGATCAGCTCTGCCTACCAGCAGATCCTCGCTGTCCTGGGAGCTTCCGGCGCCGCGATGCGCGCCAAGGACATCTGCCTTGCTCTCGACATCGAGCCGCTACCGAAACACGTCGAAGGCACCCGCGCCAAGCTGAAACGCATGGTCAGCCGCCATGTCCTCATCGAAAACGAGCCCGGCATGTTTGCTTTGGCCCCGAAAGGGACACAATCTCCGTAACCGCCCTCTGA
>NZ_JBAKHU010000223.1:0-1443 GCF_036906895.1 Micromonospora sp. CPCC 206060 | reverse complement strand
ATCCGCGCCCTGGAGGACCAGGCCGCATAACCGAGTCCTCCACGATTCCAGGGGATTGACACCTGCGAGTTCGTAGATCCGTTTAAGCCGCCCGGTGGTACTCGTTGATGACCCCGCCCGGTCGTCGTCGGCGTCGGACAACGCCGTCGATCGGCATCACGATGTCCGGCTCACGGTTGGGTGGTACCTGCCCGCGCCCCTGGTGCGCCCGATGGTGATTGAAGTGTCGGACGTACTCGGTCAGTACCACCCTGGCATGCCGCTGGCCGTAAACCAGGATGTGGTCGGTGCACTCCTCGCGCATGCTGCGACCCCAGCGCTCCACGAAACAGTTCGCCCTCGGCGTGCGCGGCGGCGTCTTCACCATCCGTATGCCGTCCGCGGTCAGGACTGCGTCGAAGGTCTGCCGGTACTTGGTGGCGCGGTCGCGGATCATGAACCGGAAGTCGCTGGTCCCGTTCTCCGAGGTGAGCAACGTCGGTGGGCTGGCTTTGCTCGGCTCCGAAGGGCCCGGCAGCTACGACGATGAGAGAAACCCGGATACCCATCGCCGATGACGACTGGCGGCAGCCTCACTCCCGACCAGTGGTCGTGGGGACGCCGAGCTTGCGGAGGACCCGCTCAGCGGTGGCGACGCTGGACTGGGGGTTCTGCCCGGTGACGAGGTTGTCGTCGACCACGACGATGCTCGACCATGGCGCGCCTGCCTCGACCGTGGCGCCCTGCTCGCGGAGCGTCGTCTCGACCCACCACGGGGTGGCGTCGGCGAGGCCGCCCTGGCGTTCCTCCTCGTCGGTGAAGACGACCAGGCGACGGCCGGCGAAGGTGAACGTGCCGTCCGGGCGGCGGGCGGCGAGCAGCGCCGCCGGTCCGTGGCAGAGAGCGCCGATGACCTGACCGCGACCGTCGGCATCGGTGAGCAGTTGTCCGAGGTCGGTGTCGGTAGCGAGGTCGGCCATCGGCCCGTGCCCGCCCGGGATGTAGATCGCGTTGTAGGTGGACGCGTTCACGTCCGCGATGGCGAGGGGTTTGGCCAGCTCGTCGGAGATGCTGGCGAGGTAGTCGCGGAAGGTGGCGGCGTCGGTGTCGCTGACTCCGCCACGGGAGTCGAGGCTGATCGCGTCGACGGTCGGGGCGACGCCGTCGGGCGTGGCGATGTCGACCTCGATGCCGGCGTCGCGGAAGACCTTGTGTGAGGCGGCGAGTTCCTCGGCCCAGAAGCCGGTCGGGTGGTTGGTGCCGTCGGCGAGGACGAGACTGTCGGCGCCGGTGACGATCATTAGGATCTTGGTCATGGCAGGCTCCTCATGCGGTGCGAATGATGGTCATACCCCCGGACGTCGTTGTCCCAGGGTGTGTTTTGGGGTGGTATCAGGCCCAGGTGCCGGCGGTGCCGACCGTGGCCGGCGTTGCGTTGTTGCGTACGGCGTGCCGGGTGGCGAT
>NZ_JBAKHU010000222.1:0-1444 GCF_036906895.1 Micromonospora sp. CPCC 206060 | reverse complement strand
CACGGACGAACCACCTGAAACGACCACTACGCACAGTTGCAGACCGTTACTCGGAAACCTTCAGTGTGTCGCGGGGGCGCAGGGTGAGGTCTTCGGGCACGGCTGTGGTTGTCGAATCCATGCCCCCGAAGGCCCCACGGTGAGTTTCTACCTGGTCTGCGGCCAGGCCGCCGGGTAGCGCCGCCGCCCGGTGGCAGGCGCAGTGCCAGGTGCGCCAGGGGTGACGCAGTGCGCTTGCAAAACGCCGCGCCTGGCGGAAGCGCTGCTTGGCTGTCCAGGGAGGTTGTCGCGTGCGGACGCTTCGACATTTTGTTGAACCGCTCGAACAGGCCGACGACCGTCTTGGCGTGTAGCTTTCCTGCGGCTGGCGGAGTGCTGCGGTCCGCCACCAGCGACTTCCCGGGTCGGCGAAGTGTGGCCCTCGCACCCGACCCTGATCTGGCCTGGTCGGGCGGATCCGGGGTGCTCGGTGGGTGCTCGTGCGACGAGCATCCCCTGACGTCCCGCCCTTACTTCGTCGGTGATGTTCCCGGGGGCGTACGCGGGCGTTCACCTGGCCGTGGTGGCATGCCCGGGTTATGGAATTTCGCTACCTTGAGGCGTTTCGCGCGATTGCAAAGGAGAAGCACTTCGGCCGCGCGGCGCAACGGCTGTTCCTGGCCCAGTCCTCGGTGGCCCGGCTCGACGGCCCGCTGCTGGCGGTAGGCGAGTTGGAGCAGGTCGTCGGCGGTGTAGTGGTCGAGTTCGCGGAAGCCGGCCAGGGATAGCACAGATTCGGCGTCTTGGATGCCGCCGCAGTGCTGGATGAGGTCGCCGATGGTGACGTCGGGAATGTGGAAGCGGGGCAGGATGTCGCGAACGGGCCGATCCAGGGTGAGGATGCGGTCGCGGGCGGCGCGGATTTGTTGAGCGACCTGACAGGGTAAAATCAGCGCCCCCGTCCACAGGAGCTGTCATGAGAATATCCCGCATGATCCTCGCCGTCACCACGGCCCTCGTCCTCGCCGGCTGTGGTGGCGGACACCAGGGCAACTGGTCCAACGAGCAGCTACTGAAGGACGGGGCCGCCGCGGTCAAGCGCGACCTCGGTAAGGATGTGACCCTTCAGTGCGAGGGCGGTCTCACCAACCGGCAGGGCTCGTCGATCCGCTGCAAGGGCTCGGACGGTATGGCCTACATCATCGACGTGAAGAGCGAGGGCGAACTTCGCGCCAGCGGCGGCACCCAGCAGTTCTAACCTGGGCTGCGGCTTCCGGGGCGGGCTCTGGCCGCCGCGCTGCCCCACCGGGCGGCGCGGGCATTACGGTCTCAAATAGACCGAGCAGAAGGTCGGGGCCCGCCTCAAGGAACCGCCTGCCGCGCGACCGTCCGTACCCGGCTTTGAGAGGGCGTTTGATAGGCATTCATGTTTCCGGTTTGATGTGTTTTGCCGCTCGATCATCGG
>NZ_JBAKHU010000221.1:0-1452 GCF_036906895.1 Micromonospora sp. CPCC 206060 | reverse complement strand
GAGCAATAGTCAAGAGTTGTGGATGAGAGATCTTGATTAGGCGGCTGCGGCTGGGGTCGTGGTGGGCGCGGCGGCGGGTCGTTCGACGAGCCGGCCGCGTTCGAAGCGGGCGCCGGTGCGGACCAGGGCGACCAGGTGGGGGGCGTTGACGGCCCGCCACCGCTGCTGGGCGGCTTCGATGAGCTTGAACGCCATGGCGAGGCCGGCAGCCTTGGAGCCGGGGCCCTTGGTGACCTTGGTGCGGTGCCGCACGGTCGCGAAGGTCGACTCGATCGGGTTGGTGGTGCGCAGGTGCACCCAGTGCTCGGCCGGGAAGTCGTAGAACGCCAGCAATTCGTCTAGATCGTCGACGACCTTGGCGACGGCTTTGCCGAACTTCGCCCCGTAGGCGAGCTTGAACGCGGCCACGGCACGGCTGGCGTGGTCACGGTCCTCGGCGTTCCAGATCTCGGCCAGGGCCTTCTTCGCCCCGGGATGGGCGGACTTCGGCAACGCGGCGAGGACGTTGCCGATCTTGTGGAACCAGCAGCGCTGCTCCCGCGTTTCGGGGAACACCTCGCGCAACGCATTCCAGAACCCCAGCGCGCCGTCGCCGACGGCCAGAACCGGAGCGCGCATGCCCCGCCGCTTGCAGTCGCGCAGCAGGTCGGCCCAGGAGCCGGCCGACTCGCGGTAGCCCTCCGCGAGGGCGACGAGCTCCTTACGGCCGTCGACCCGGACCCCGACCACGACGAGCAGACACAGTTTCGCCTCGTCGAGACGCACGTTGAGGTGCACGCCGTCGGCCCACACGTACACGTAGTCGACCGTCGACAGGTCCCGGCCACTGAAGGCGCGGGCCTCGTCCTGCCACTGCGTGGTCAGTCTCGTGATCGTGGCTGCGGACAGCCCGGAGCTGGTGCCGAGGAACTGCTCCAGGGCGGGCACGAAGTCCTGCGAGGACAGGCCGTGCAGGTAGAGCAGCGGCAACACCTCGCTGATCTGCGGCGACTTGCGGCACCAGGCCGGCAGGATCGCCGAGGCGAACCGCCGCCGCTCGCCCGTGGCCTCGTCGACACGCTTGTCGTTGACCCGCGGCGCGACGACGTCGACCGCCCCCGCCGAGGTAAGCACCTGCCGCGGCCGGGCGTGACCGTTACGCACCACCAGCCTGCGGCCCCGCTCGTCGACCTCGCCGGCACACGCGGCGATGTATGCGGCGACCTCGGCTTCGAGGGCCGCGGCCAGCATCCGACGCGCACCGTCACGCACGATCTCGTCGATCAACGACCCACCAGCCAAGGCCGGCTCGGACACGGTCGCTGGCGTGGGCTCATCCGGGTTGACTACCGTAAGCACGGGCGTACCTTCCCGGCCCGCGTTGGCGCGCGGGCTCTACTCGATTCCTTGGACTTGGACTCGCCGGGAGGGTACGCCCCCACGGCGCTCATCCACAGGTTTCGAGCATTGCTC
>NZ_JBAKHU010000220.1:0-1455 GCF_036906895.1 Micromonospora sp. CPCC 206060 | reverse complement strand
CATCGCCCTGGTCGACGTCGACCCCGCCGCCCGCCGCCAGTTGCTCACCCTGCTCGACGGCGTACGCGACCTGGTCACCCGCACCGCCCTCGCCGGGCGGCCCGCACCCCACCCCCGTTGACGAACGGAGAACGACTGTGATCCGAACTGTTGTCTGCGTTGAGATCCTGTGCACCGCCTGCGGTGACGGCTGGCCCGACGACGCCCCGCCGCACTACGACACCCCGGAAGCCGCCTACGCGGCGGTGACGTTCGAACACGGCTGGACCGTCGCCACCCCGGACGCGGTCTGCCCCGCGTGTACCGCCCTGGCCGCGTGCCGACTGTCCGGCGGACACGACTGGCCGCCCGGTGTGGAGTTCTGCGCCGTGTGCGGGCACCCCGACTACCGCGACCGGCCCGACCCGAACACCGACCGCATCGTGGTGGCGTTGCGGGTGCTGACCGCCGCCGACCGCCACGCCACCGCCGGGGGTGGCCGGTGGTGAATTCGTTGATGGCTGTCGCCCTGGCCGCCGCCGAGCGTGGCTGGCACGTCTTCCCGCTGCGCCCGGACGACAAGCGCCCCGCTGTCCGTGACTGGGAGAACCGGGCCACCACCGACCCGGCCCGCATCCGCCGTTGCTGGTCGACCGGCCCCTACGGCATCGGTGTTGCGTGCGGTCCGTCCGGGCTGGTCGTGGTCGACCTGGACACGCCGAAGACCAGCACCGATACCCCGCCCACTGAGTGGGCGGGTGCGCGTCACGGCCTGGACGTGCTCACCACCCTCGCCGACCGACACGGCCACCACATCGGCGTGACGTACACGGTGGCCACCGGCAGGGGCGGCACCCACCTCTACCACCGCCATCCGGCCAGCGGCCCGAACCTGCGCAACACCGCCGGCACGGTGGGATGGCTGGTCGACACCCGCGCCCACGGCGGATACGTCGTCGCCGCCGGCAGCACCGCCAACGGCCGGCCCTACACCACCACCTACGACACCGACCCGGCACTACTGCCCGGGTGGCTCGCCGACCTGCTCGCCCCGAAACCGCTGCCCGCACCCGGGCCGGTAACGGTGGTGGTGCCGGTTGACCGGCACGGCCGGTACGTGGCTGCTGCGATCCGCCGGCAGGTCGCCCACCTGGCCGCCGCCGGTGAGGGCACCCGTAATCACGCCTTGTTCACCTCGGCTGTCGCCCTCGGGCAGCTCGCCGCCGGAGGTGCCCTCACCGACGCCGACGTGTGCGCCGTGCTGGAACCGGTCGCCCTGTCCGTCGGCCTGCGGCACGGCGAGATCAGCCGAACAATCGCGTCCGGGCTGCGAGTCGGTGCCCGTAACCCGCGCAGCCTGCCCGCCGTGGGTAGGGCCGCGTGAACCGGCCCGGTGACAACCCCGGTTGTCACCCGGTGGCGCAGCTCGACACGGCAGCCGGTCACCTCAGCGACCATCTGGCCACGCTCACCGCT
>NZ_JBAKHU010000219.1:0-1469 GCF_036906895.1 Micromonospora sp. CPCC 206060 | reverse complement strand
TCTTCCTGGACGGTCCTGAGGAGAGATCATCAGCATGACTTCGAAGCCCCCCGAGAGCCTGGATCCGGACGCCCGGCCCCAGCGGCGGACATTCACCGCAGAGTTCAAGGCGCGGATCCTGGACGAGTACGACGCGGCGCCGGATGCGGCGGCTCGCGGGGCGATTCTGCGCCGGGAACGGCTGTACGGGTCACACATTCTCGACTGGCGCAAGGCCCGAGACGCCGGAGCCTCGGCCGGCTTGACGGACCGGCGGCAATCGGCCGCGCGGGCAACGAAGAAGGCCGAGAACGCCGAACTTGCCCGTCTTCGGCGGGAGAACACCCGTTTGCAGGCCAAGCTGGCCAAGACCGAAACCGCGTTGCAGATCATGGGAAAAGCGCACGCGCTCTTGGAACTGCTCTCCGAGAGCGCGGATTCCGCGCCGATGCCGAACCCGTCCTCGCCGAGGCACAGCAGGCGCTGACCCCGGCGTGGGGCATCGCCGGGGCTTGCCGGCTGACCGGTGTCTCCCGCGCGACGCTCTACCGGCACCGCACACCACCGCTGGTCTCACGGCCGCGGACCGCGCGCAAGCCACCGCCGTCGGCGTTGTCCGAGGCTGAACGTGAGCAGGTGCTGCAGCTGCTGAACCGGCCCGAATACGCCGACCTGGCGCCGGCGCAGGTGTGGGCCCGCGAGCTCGACGAGGGCCGCTGGTGGTGCTCGGAGTCCACGATGTACCGGATCCTGCGGGCTGCCGGGCAGAGCGGCGAACGCCGCAGCCAGGCCAGCCATCCGGCCCGCACCAAACCCGAACTCGTGGCCGACGCGGCGAACCAGGTCTGGTCCTGGGACATCACCAAGCTGCGCGGCCCGGACCGAGGCGTCTGGTTCCACCTCTACACCGTGATCGACATCTGGTCCCGTTACGTCGTCGGGCACCTGGTCGCCGCGCACGAGGACGGCCAGCTCGCCGAGGCGCTGATCGCTGACGCGGCCGCCCGCGAACGCGTCGACCCCGATCAGTTGACCGTGCACGCCGACCGTGGCGCCGCGATGACCAGCAAGACCGTCACCCAGCTGCTGACCGATCTGAAGATCGGCCGTAGTCACAGCCGTCCGAAGACATCGAACGACAATCCGTACATCGAGGCGAGCTTCAAGACGTTGAAGTACGACCCGAGCTTCCCAGACCGGTTCGGGTCGATCCAGCACGCCCGGCAGCACTGCGAGGCGTTCTACACGTACTACAACCACGAGCACCGGCACTCCGGGATCGGCCTGCACACCCCGGCATCGGTGCATCACGGCACCGCCGGACAGATCCGTGAACAGCGGCAACAGACCCTCGACGCGGCCTGGGCCGCGCACCCGCAACGGTTCGGCCGCCGCCGTCCGCAGCCGCCCCGCCTCCCGGACCGGGCATGGATCAACAAACCCGACAACAGCGACCCCGAACAGACCACCGCCCCGCCCGTGCCCAACCG
>NZ_JBAKHU010000218.1:0-1473 GCF_036906895.1 Micromonospora sp. CPCC 206060 | reverse complement strand
TCTGACAGCTTCTCGATGATCGTGGTCCTGGCCGGGATGCTGTCGTGTTCGAGGAAGGCGAGCAGGTCGTAGGCGGTGTTGAAGCGGGCCGGAGTGGTGCCGGGAAAGTGGCCGTGGTCTTCGAGGACTTCACGGGTTTCGTGGACGTGGCCGGCGATGCAGGTGGCGGTGACCTCGAGCAGGTCGGCCAGGACGTTCATGGAGCAGACCTGGCGCTGGTAGAGCAGGGTGAGCAACAGCCGTGCCGGGTCGTCGAAGAGTGGCTTGTGGCGGACCTTGCCGGTGGCCCGGCGTGCTCTTCCGCCGCGCTGTTCGTTGTAGCGCTGCTGGGTGCGGGCGGCCTGAGCGGGGGCGAGAGCCGCAGCCAGCTGCGCGAAGGCGTCGCTGGTCATGCCGGTGAGACGCTCGTCGGCTAGCTTCACGAGCATGGCCTGACGGCGCCGGGCGGGGCCGTCTTGTTCGCCCATCGGTGTCGGGGTTGTAGGCGACGTGGGTTGGAGTGTGTAGTTCCAGTTGCCCAGGACGGCGTGCCGCTGAAGCGGCAGGGCGGCGAAGCGCTCTTTGCTGATCGCGATGCCGGTGGGGTAGTCGCCGGTGTCCAAGGTGGCCTCAACACGCAGTCCAGCGCGGGTGGTCGTGGCGGCGATGGTCTTGATAACGACGTCCTGGCTGGTCAATGGGCGTCCACGCCAGTTGCGAGTGATGTGCGAGAACAGCCGATGTTCGATCTTGTTCCACTTCGAAGTGCCGGGCGGGAAGTGGCACACGGTGATCTCAAGGCCGGTCTCGGCGGCCAGGGCGGCCAGCTCGCTCTTCCATACCCGGTAGCGGTAGCCGTTGGAACCGCCCGCATCCGCGGTGATCAGCAGCCGGGTAGCGTCCGGGTAGTCGAGACTGCCGCGCGTGCTCCACCAGCGGCGGATCGATTCCACGGCGAAGACACAGGTGTCGTGGTCAACGCCGACGTTCACCCAGCCGGTGTTGCGGGCCAGGTCGTAGATCCCGTAGGGAATGGCGTGCTCGACGTCCGGACCGCTGAAGAAGAAGTGGTGGTCCTCAACCTCGACCGGCTCTCCCTGCGGCTGCCACTCCCGTCCGGTCATCGGCAGGTTCCCGATCTGCTCGCGCTTCTTGGTGTCCACGCTGATCACCGGCTCGCCGTCGGCCTGGTGCCGCTTGACCTGCTCGTTGATGTAGCGGAACTGGGCATCGCGGTCCGGGTGCTGGGCCCCCTCCAGAGTTTTCGCGTTGACCTGCAGGCTGAACCCCTGCTGCTTGAGTAGTCGGCCCACCGTCGGCGCCGAGACGGCGTATCCCTGCCGGTTCAGCTCCTCCGCCAGGTGCCGCAGCGACTTCGTCGTCCACCGCAGCGGCGATTCCGGATCACCCCGCTCGTCCGGTTCGACCAGCGCCAAGAGAGCGCAAACAAGTCCCCGATCCTTCTCCTCGACCCGCTTGCGTCCGCCCCCGGCC
>NZ_JBAKHU010000217.1:0-1487 GCF_036906895.1 Micromonospora sp. CPCC 206060 | reverse complement strand
CACCGCAGCCAAACCGTCATACAACTCATCCACCGACACCACCTCCGCACCAACCGGAGGCCATTCGGTGAGCTGGAACTGCGGGGGTTGCCCGTCGGCGAGTACACCGGTGGCGTGCGTGATCCAGCCCTGCCCATCAAGGTGGGCATCGCCACGGGAGTGGACGGTGACGGCACGCCGGCCGGACGGGTCCGGCGCGGCAACCGACACCTGGACCTGCACCGCGCCGGTGGTGGGGAGCACGAGCGGCGCCTGGAGCGTCAGCTCCTCCAGCAGCCGGCTCTGCGTCTCCTCGCCGGCCCGGAGGACCAGGTCGACCAGTGCCACCCCGGGCACGATGACCGTCCCGCCGACCGCGTGGTCGGCCAGCCACGGGTGGGTGTCCAGCCCGATCCTGCCGGTGAACAGCAGCCGGTCCTCGTCGGCTAGAGCAACCGCCGCGCCGAGGAGGGGGTGGTTCGTCGCGGTCTGCCCGACGGAAGCAACGTCACCGGCGGTACGCCGCGCGGCTTCCAGCCAGTACCGCTCGTGCTGGAACGCGTACGTGGGCAGGTCGATCCGACGACCACCGGCCAGCAGGGTGGTGAAGTCGACGGTGATGCCGCGCGCCCACAGGTTGCCGAGAGCGGTGGTGAAGGTCAGTTCGGCGTCGCGATCCTTCCGGACCAGCGGGATCGCGGTGGCCTCCTCCAGGATCTGCCCAGTCAGCGCGGTCAGGATCGCGTCCGGACCGATCTCCACGAACATGCTGACGCCACTGGCCAGTACCGCGTCGGCGAACCGGACACCCGCCCTGACGTGCTCCACCCAGTAGTCCGGATCCGCCCACACACTCGCCGTGGTCAACTCACCGGTCACCGTCGAAGCCACCGGGATGTCGGAAGCGGTGAAAGACAGGCCGGCAACCACGGCACGGAACTCGTCCAACATCGGCGCCATCAACGGCGAATGGAACGCATGCGACACACTCAGCCGCTTCGTCTTCCGACCAAGCTCACGGAAGTGTTCGGCGATCTCCTCCACCGCTGCTTCCGCACCCGAGAGGACCACGGAGGTGGGGCCGTTGACCGCACCCACACCCACCTGGTCATCCCGGCCGGCCAGCAGCGGCAACACCTCGGCCTCGGTGGCCTGCACCGACACCATCACCCCACCAGCCGGCAGAGCCTGCATCAACCGACCACGAGCCGCCACAAGCTTCGCCGCATCAGCGAGCGACAGCACACCCGTCACGTGCGCAGCCGCGATCTCACCCACCGAATGACCCACAAACACCGACGGCTTCACACCGAACGACTCCGCCAGGCGGAACAACGCCACCTCAACCGCAAAAACCGCCGGCTGGGTCAACCCCGTCTGATCCAGATCCCCCGCGCCGTCGAAGACGACATCACGCAGAGACACGCCCAACAGCGGGTCAAGCGCAACGCACACCGCATCGAACGCCGAGGCGAACACCGGGAACACGTCGTACAGACCACGACCCA
>NZ_JBAKHU010000216.1:0-1507 GCF_036906895.1 Micromonospora sp. CPCC 206060 | reverse complement strand
AGCCGGGTGCGGTCTGGACGGCGGTGAACAGGTTGTCGAACGCTGCTTGCCAGGGCCAGTGGTCGGGTAGGTGCAGGTGGATGGTGCGGGCCCGGTGCGCGAGGCGGGCCGCGACGTTGATGATCCGGGTGCGGATCGTGGCGGGCCGGGCGGTGCGGTAGGCGCCCGCGGCCAGGTGCCCGGCGGTGCGGGTGAGGTTGTGGGCGATCGCGGCGCAGGTCAGCCAGGCGTCGTTGGCGCTGAACCGGCCGGAGGGCAGGTGGGCGAGCGGGCCGGCGATCAGGTCGGCGTTGACCTGTTCGATGATCGCGTGGCCGCGGTGCTGGGCTTCGGCCTGCACGAGCGTGTACGGGCTGTCGGTGAACACGGCGTGATACCGGTAGGTCGGTAGCAGTTCGTCTTGGCCGGGGAGCTGTGCCGGGTCGTCGCGGCGGATGCGGCGCACGATCAGCCGGGCGGTCACCGCATGTCGGGTGCCGTCGAACGCGGTGTACGTGGTTTCGGCGATCTGCGCGTCGGAGATCCACCGCCCGGTGTCTTCGTCCCAGATGGCCTGCGGGTACTTGATGTCGACCCATCGGTCGTCGGTGATGCTGTCGCACGCGGCGCGGATCTTCGCGTCGATGCGGCAGGTGACCGAGAACCTGACCATCCGGCGCCGGCAGGTAGTGATCACGGTCTTGGCGTAGAACGCCGAGTCGGCCCGCACCACGATCTCCCCGGCCGCGCCGCAGGATCGGGCGGTGGTGATCGCCTCGGCGATCATGCTCGCCGCGCCGCGGGCCGAGCCTGCGTTACCCGAACGTAGCCTGGTCGCGGCGATCACCGGCGCCGACAGCGGTGTGGACAGCGTGGCGACGAGGGGGTTGTAGCCGCGGAGGTAGACGTTGTAGCCGCCGACCTTGGTGTGGCCGAACCCGATGCCCTGCTTCTGCTTGCCGTAGACACGGCGCAGCATCGAGTCAACATCCACAAAGGTCAGCACGTCGGCGCCGTCAAGGATCGCGGCCCGGCCGGCCAGGCCGATCAGGGTGTCACGGGCGGCGGCCTGCAACTGCCGTACGTGTCCGTGGGTGAACGTACGCAGGAACGACCCGAGCGTCGACGGCGCGTACACACCGGTGAACAGCGAGCGCATGCCACCGTGCCGGGCGATGCCGAGGTCGTCGATGCTGTCCGCGCCCGCGAGCATCCCGGCCACGATCGTGGCGACCTTCCCGGCAGGGTTGGCGCCCTTGTCCGTCGGTAGCCGCACCCGGTCGGTGACCGCGTCGTGCAGACCGGCCCGCTGGGCCAGGCGCATCACCGGAGCGAGGCCGGCACACGACACCAGATTCGGATCATCGAACGAGGCGCGCACCACCGGCGCGTCATGGCGTAATCTCACCTGCGAGGTGCCCTCTCGAGCGAAGCGATAGAAGCGTGATAACTCCTATCATTCCAGCTCAGAGGGCACTTTCTATCTCCGGGGTCCCGCCGACCCGACATTCATCGGTGGATCGAGGCT
>NZ_JBAKHU010000215.1:0-1543 GCF_036906895.1 Micromonospora sp. CPCC 206060 | reverse complement strand
CTCAGAGGGCACTTTCTATCTCCGGGGTCCCGCCGACCCGACATTCATCGGTGGATCGAGGCTCAGACCCACGTGCACGACTTGCGCCATATCTATGCTTTTCCCGGCTCGGAACCCACTGCTTGAGGCGTGCGAGCACGGGGTTCCGAGCCAGAGCGACAAATAGCGTTATTGTATTCAATTTTCAATTTACATCGCATGCCGGACTTGATGGAGGGGCAACAGTCATGGGTGGGTCAGCGGTGAATGTTGGCGCGAACCCGTGCTGGCGCGAGGACTCCTGCGGACTTGCGGCCATCGATGGGTTGGCGGATGGCTCCGGCAACGGTGAATACACCGAGCGGGGGCCAGGAGGCGGGGTTGACAGTGATGTCGTTGGTGGGGCTGGCCCGTGGATGCAGGTCGGGGTGTTCCAGTAGGGCCGTTATCGCGTGACGGTCGAGTGGTTGTCGCCATAGCGGCCAGGTCATGACGGGTTGCCGGTGGTTGGGCAGGTGGTGCCAGAGTGTGGCTTGGGTCAGGTTGCCAGTGCCGGTGAGTCGCAGCAGGGGTAGGGCCATGATGGCGAGCCAGGTCGCTCCGGGTATGCCGGCTTCGGTCGATTGGCCGCTGGGATGGTCGGCGGCGCTGCGGAGTACTCGGTGGTCGAGGTACTCGCCGGTATAGCCGTCGACCCGTCGCCAGTTGGTCAGTGCCTGCCAGAGCAGCTCGGTAGGGGCTTTTCGGAGCTCTTCCAATGGCTTGGCGAAGAAGGACCGCAGGCTTTGCTGTCCAGCTGGTGCGGTGTACGGGGTGAGTGTCGCCCGGCCCTTGGCGTCGGCGGTCAGGTCTGTTACCAGCACGGCCATCCACTGGCGCAGTTCCGGTTCGGTGTGTGCGCTGGTGAGGTCGTGGACGAGGGCGGGGAGCCGGTCGCGGGGCATGCGCATCGGGTCGGGTGCGGTGCCGACCTTGGCAAGGGGGAAACTTGCTGGCATGCCGGGGATCACCGCGTGGGGCGAAATCGTGCTGATGATCTCGACCAGCGCGTCTACGACCGCCTCGGTGGTGGCGAGCGGGCTGTGCAGTAGGGCGTGGGCGGTCGTCTCGTCGTAGGACAGTCGTACGTCGAGATTGGCTTCGTCGTGAAGGAGTCGCACCACGCCGAGTGCGGCGAGGAAGCCAAGGACGTCGCGCCCGTCGAGCGCTGGCAGTTCGACCGTGTGAGTCATGCTTGGGCTTCCTCGTCTCGTGCGGAGCACCAGATGTCGGCGAGCCGCACGATCGTTTCGAGCAGGGCGAGTCCCCAGCGGCCGTAGGTGTGGTTGAGCTGGTGGAAGCGGGCTGGTGATTGCCAGTCGATGGTTTCCTCGGTGGTGAGGATCGGTAGGCCGGGTACAGCGACCTTGACCGGGTCTGGATCCAGGATCGGTGGGAGCAGGCAGCGGTTGCGTCCGTGGTGGCTGGCGATCAGGTGTAGCACGAGCGCGGTGTCTACGTCCTGAGAGGGCGGTTACAGACGTTTAGTTAGATCTATGCGTTGGGTCCGTTTGGAGATCGTTCT
>NZ_JBAKHU010000214.1:0-1563 GCF_036906895.1 Micromonospora sp. CPCC 206060 | reverse complement strand
CACCGAACTCGTCGCCGGCTGTCCCTGGCTACCCACCGGCGCAGCGACCACCTGACCAGTCACCCTGTCGCCAGCTCCCACACCCGATATACCGGAGGACTTCCCAAAAGGGGAGCTGCGGCGCGATACGCGAGTATCGATGTGACAGAACGTAATGCCCAAGCGTGGCTGACGTCTGATGTGTGGTTTATGGACACGACGGCCGGCCGTCGCGCTGCGCGCATATGACCGGACTTGACCACAAGCAGTCGACTGGCTGTACGAGCAGTTGGCCGCAGTGATCGAGTCGGATACCCCAACCGGCCGACCGCAGGCCCTTCCGCTGCACACCGCGCTTGTGATGGTGTTGTTCGCGTTGCGGCACAACCTGCCGCCGGACATACTGTCCGAGCTGTTCGGCTGCGGCTCCTCGACGGTTGAGCGCTACCAGGACGAACTGGAGGTGCTTATCGACGTGGTACTCACCCCGCTGTACGAGCAGATGCGCGCCCAGGGCCGCCAGGATTTGGTGCCGGTCGACGGGTTGGTCGTCCCGATCGGCGAACGCGACGGCGCCGAGGGCCTTGTTCTCCGATGGCCTGTCAATGCGGTGCCACCCTCGTGCCTCAAGGCCGGCACAAGGCCGAGGATCCTGCAGGAGCGGCCTTCGGCCGCACTGCCCTTCCCTTTTTGGCCGCCGGCTGCGCCGGAATGGTAGGTCCCTGTCGCCGGAAGTAAAACCCACCGCGGGCTCCGAAAACATCATGCACACCCCGCATGATCTTTTCCTCGAAACCCCCGCGTCGGATTTGACTGCCGACGCCCGGTCCCAGGCGAGCAAGCTCGCCGCCGGCGGCCAAAAAAGGGGTTGGGCCAGGACGTACGGAAACGGTTGAGCTAAGCGGGACAGTCACTCGCCGTTCAGCATAGAACCCCGAACACCCCTCAAGGACAAGGGTTTCAGGTAGACGCCACGAACGCAATCATGTATCATTAAATATGTGAGGGAGGGCCGGCAACCCCGACCACACACCAACAACCACAACCGAAGGGAACGACCGTGAGTGACACGTTCGAAAACATTTCGCTGACCGCCCGACATGCTTCCCTGGCGGACCTCACCGCCATTCTCAACCAGCAGCAGCACCACAAACTCGACGTCGTCGCCGGCACGGGAATGCTGCGCGCCGAGGCCGGCCACCTTCGCATCACGGGCGCGGAGCCCATCATCACCGATACCGGGGTCCTTTCCTCTGATGGGCTGTACCTGCCCACCGAACTCGGCGACGCTGGGATCGGCGACAAGCTCGGCATCCCCACCGCCTACCTGCGCAAGACTCGCGCGCAGGCCCTGCACCTGTACGACACCAACGTCAACGGCTGGCTCGATCTCCAGCAGGGCAAGCGACACCTCGTCCGCTGCCTCTCTGACGACAACGGCGGCGGCATTTTGCGCGCCTTCCTCAGCGACGGGTACAAAATCATCGACCACCTCGACGTTCTCATGTCGGTGCTGTCCGGGTGACTGGTCAGGTGGTCGCTGCGCCGGTGGGTAGCCAGGGACAGCCGGCGACGAGTTCGGTG
>NZ_JBAKHU010000213.1:0-1583 GCF_036906895.1 Micromonospora sp. CPCC 206060 | reverse complement strand
CCTCGGTCTTTCATTTGGGCGGCTGTTCATAGTTGCTGTTCGATGAAGACGGTTCGGGATTCGCGTACCAGTTCGTTGGCATGCTGACGGCCCGGCGGGGGGCCGGGTTCCTCCGTGCTGCTGGTCGGGGCGTGGGGTTGCCGGTTCAGCCGGCTGGTCGTGGTAGTGCGGCGAGGCGGTTGAATGCGCTGGTCAGCGCGTCGGTCCAGGGCCAGTCGGCGGCGATGGCGAGTCGGGTCCGGCGGGCGGTGCGGGTGAGGCGGGCGGCGACGTGCAGCAGCCGGTAACGCAGTTTCTTGGGTTCCGCGCGGGCAAGGTCACCGTCGAGGAGCAGGGTTTGGGTCCAGGCAAGTAGGTCGATGCCGGTCAGCGCGAGTTGGAGCCATGCCTGGTTGATCGCGAAGATCCGGGACGGGAACCGGCCGAAGCCGGTGTCCTTGCCGGTGCGGATGCGGTCCTCGACGCGGGCGTGGGCGCGGTGCCGGGCCTCCAGGAACTGGATGCCGCCGTTGCCAGGTGGGGTGTCGGTGGCGACGACCTGGTGCCGCCAGCCTTCGATGGTGTCGAACAGGGATAGCTGAGCGCCGGGATGCGGGCGTTCGCGGCGGACGATGAACCGGGTACCGGGCGGCCAGCCGGCGGCCTCGAACAGGCCGGTGATCTCGCAGACCTCGGCGTGTTCTCGCAGGTCACCGTCGGTGTCTACGGCGGGGATCCAGCCGGTCGTAGCCTGGATCGCGGCCCGGACCGGTTCGGTGATCGCGGCGCCGACGGAGAAGCGGATGTCCAGATGGTGTTCTCGTAGTGCGCGGATGTGGGCGAGGAAGCCGTGACTACTGCCGGCCGAATCGGCACGGAGCAGGATCGGGGTGCCGTGCCGGTGCGCGTCGGGGATCTGGGCCAGGGCCTGGTCCAGGACGTTGATGTGGTCGGCGGTGGTGTTCGATCCGGCCCGGCCCTCACGCAACATGCCGGCGAGGGCTTCGCCGGTGTTGTCCAGGAAGCAGAGCAACGGGTGATAGCCGAAGGTCTTCTTCCAGGTACGGGTCGCCGACTCCTTCTCGGAATGGCAGATCACGATCGTCGCGTCGATGTCCAGGACCAGGCCGTCGACCTGCCGGCCGGCCGCCATCGGTTGTGGCAGGTCGCCGCGGGTGTCGGCGTGTTGGGCCCAGGCGACCTCGCGGGCGCGGGCCCGCGCGGCACGCAGTTCGGCCTGCATCGGCTCGTCCAGGCGGGACAACAGCCGCCACGCGGTCGGGTCGGAGGCGACCAGCCCGAACAGGGCAGACTGGTCACGCAACACCGCCAGATCGGCGATCGTCTCACCACCGTCGGCGAGCATCACCGCCAGATCCACGGCGATGCGGCCCGGGTCGTGGCCGCCCCGCCGCTGCCGCAACCTCGCCAACACGAGGCTGAACGCGCTGGTCAACCCTGTGACGTCGGCCAGATCGGCGAGCAGGCGAGCGCCGACGTGCCCGACGACACCTCGCCCGCCGCCGGTCACCATGATCTTCGGACGTGTTGCGGTAGCCTTCACCCAGCAAGTGCCTTCCGTGACAGGAACATCGGACCCTCAG
>NZ_JBAKHU010000212.1:0-1590 GCF_036906895.1 Micromonospora sp. CPCC 206060 | reverse complement strand
GGACGTGTTGCGGTAGCCTTCACCCAGCAAGTGCCTTCCGTGACAGGAACATCGGACCCTCAGCAAGTCCTATTTTCCCTGATCAGAAGGCACTTCTTCGTTTTCGGTCCACTCCTTGGACAGCCCTTAACGAAGGGCTGAGGTTAGCGGCGCACTTTCCGGTCGCCAGGTCAAGCGTTCGGGCCCTTGACTCGGCTGCTCGCCGCAGCCAAGGATGACATCCGGCCGTTACCCGTCTGTCTCATGCAGGACATCAGTCGACACCCAACGTGACCATGGCTGGTTCGGGTCGGCCGACGCGACCAGATGGAATGGGGTACGCCATGCCGCTGACCGACCTGCCGTTGGCCGAACTCGCCAAATACCGGCCGGTGCGCCGCGAGCCCGCCGATTTCGACGAGTTCTGGGCCGACACCCTGGCCGCGGCGGCCCGGGTCGAGCTGGACGCCACCTTCGAGCCGGTCGACTCGCCGCTGCGGGTGATCACCGTCTACGACGTGACGTTCAGTGGCTTCGGCGGCGACCGGGTCAAGGCCTGGCTCGCCGTCCCGGCCGGTGCCGAGGAGCCGCTGCCGTGCGTGGTGGAGTTTCCCGGTTACGGCGGCGGCCGGGGCCTGCCGCACGAGAACCTGCTCTACGCCGCCTCGGGCTATGCCCACCTGTTCATGGACGTACGCGGCCAGGGCAGCGGGTGGAGCGCCGGAGCGACCCCCGACCACGAGCCGGCCGGCGGCAACCCGCAGCATCCGGGCTTCGTCACCCGGGGCGTGCTCGACCCCCGGACCCTCTACTACCGGCGGCTGATCACCGACGCGGTGCGCGCCGTGCAGGCGGCCCGGGCGCATCCGCTGGTCGACCCGGACCGGGTGGTGGCCACCGGGATCAGCCAGGGTGGCGGGCTGTCGCTGGCGGTCGCGGCCCTCGATCCCCGGCTGCGCGCGGTCGCGCCCGACGTGCCGTTCCTCTGTGACTTCCGGCGCGGCGCCGAGCTGGCCACCGCCGGCCCCTACCAGGAGATCGTCAACTATTTGAAGGTCCACCGGGGCAACGTGGAGCGGGTCTTCGACACGTTGAGCTATGTCGACGGGGTCAACTTCGCCATCCGGGGGCGCTGCCCGGCACTGTTCAGCGTGGCGCTGATGGACGCCAGCTGCCCGGCGTCGACGGTGTTCGGCGCCTACCACCACTATGCCGGCCCGTGCCGGCTGGAGGTGTATCCGTTCAACGGGCACGAAGGCGGTGAGTCGGTGCAGGACGAGGTCCGGTTGCGGTTCTTCGCCGAGGTGCTGGCCGCCGGAGAGAACCGGGGCGGCGAGGGAACGGGCGACGGAGAGTAGCTCAGCGCGCACCTAGGGGCGGCGGAGCGTGATGGGGTGCCAATGCGTATAGCCAGGGATGTTCCGCTGGCTGAGATTTCGCCCCGGCCTGTACCACGCCGCCAGTCTCGCCCGGCGCGATGAGCAGCCAGGGCAACCAGGGGCACAACGGCAAGCCCTAACGCAGCACGCAGAACTCGTAGTTGCGTCCGGCAGAGTGGTGTACGGCAGACCTGCAGCTCAGAGCCGGTTTGGCGTAGACGTGAGGCGGCCA
>NZ_JBAKHU010000211.1:0-1590 GCF_036906895.1 Micromonospora sp. CPCC 206060 | reverse complement strand
TAGCTTGATCTTTAACCTCCGAGGGTTCTGCGGGGACCCTGACCGATCACGGAAACAGCCCTTGGTCGATGATCTTCTTGTCTAGGGAAGAACATCGATAACCAAGGGCTGTTCTGGTGACCAGTGTGCATGACCGTGGTCCGGCTGATGCCGTCGGGGAGTTGGCGGGGTTCCGGCGAGAGTTCTACGACTGCATGACCGCTCGGGCTGACGCGTTGTTCGACCTGACCGACGCAGTGTTGTGCGCCGACGGTCCGGTTCGGTCGCTGGTGGAATTGTCGCTGGTGGGTGAGCACCGTCGGGGTCACGGGGCGTTGTATGACGCCCTCGCCTGCGGTCGACTGGACATCGATCGGCTGCGCGCCGCCCTCGCAGCGGTGCCGTTGCCCCGGGCGGCTGACGGGCGTCTCGTCCTGGCGGTCGACATCACCTGTTGGCTGCGGCCGGACGCGCACACCTCACCGCAACGGCTCCTGTGTCACACCTACGGACGCGGCAAGGATCAGACCATCATGGTCCCGGGTTGGCCGTATTCGATGGTCGTGGCCTTGGAACCGGGCCGTAGTTCGTGGACCGCGCCGTTGGACGCGGTGCGGCTGGCGCCTGGTGATGACGCGGCCACGGTCACCGCTGGGCAGCTGCGGGACATCGTGGGGCGTCTGATCGCGGCCGGGCAGTGGCGGCTCGGGGACCTGGAGATCCTGGTCGTGGCCGACGCCGGCTACGACGCGCCCCGACTGGCGTTCCTTCTGCGTGACCTGCCCGTGCAGGTCCTCGCGCGGATGCGCTCGGACCGGGTACTACGCCGAGCGGTACCGCCTCGGCAGCCCGGGACGATCGGCCGGCCGCGCCGGCACGGCGACGAGTTCGTCTTCGGCGATCCCACCACCTGGGGTGAGCCGGACGCAGCCACCCTCGCCGACACCCGTCTCTACGGCACGGCGTGGGCCCGCGCCTGGGACCGGCTGCATCCACGCCTGACCCACCGATCCGCCTGGATCGACTCGACGGAAGTGCTGCCGGTCATCGAGGGAACCGTCATCCGTTTGGAAGTCGACCATCTCCCCAGCGGCGCGACCCCGAAGCCGGTCTGGCTGTGGTGGTCCGGCGTCGACGCCACCCCGGGCGACGCCGACCGGCTCTGGCAGACGTTCCTACGCCGCTTCGACATCGAACACACGTTCCGCCTGTTCAAACAGACCCTCGGCTGGACCTGCCCCAAGATCCGCACCCCGGAAGCAGCCGACCGATGGACCTGGATGATCCTCGCCGCCTACACCCAGCTCCGTCTGGCCCGCGCCCTCGCCGCCGACCTGCGCCGCCCCTGGGAGAAACCCGCACCACCGCAGCGTCTGTCACCCGCCCGCGTCCGCCGAGGGTTTCGGCACCTCCGCAAGAAGGCCACCTGCCCGGCCGGTGCACCCAAACCCTCCCGGCCAGGACCAGGGCGGCCACCCGGCCGCCGCAACACCCACCCCACCCCGCGCTACGACGTCCACACCGCAACCACCACGAACGCCAAGACACCAGCGGCAAAGAAGACGAAGTCCGTCAATCCCCGTCCACGCCGCACAGGTTAAAGATCAAGCT
>NZ_JBAKHU010000210.1:0-1594 GCF_036906895.1 Micromonospora sp. CPCC 206060 | reverse complement strand
CTACACCAACGCTTGACCACCGGATTCGGCAGGCCGGCCGCTCTGCGGTCACCCGCTGGCTCGCCCGTTCCCCTGCCGACTGGCAACCTTACCCGGCCGGTTCCGCCTGACCAAATCCGCCTCTCGGCAGATCCGGGGCACCACCCGATTCGGATTCCGATGAGCTGACCCACCCGATCCAAAGGTTGCCTCCTGCGCTCCGGCCTTCAGGGTCGTTGCCCTGCCTCGTCCGTTCTGCGCTGGCGGAGAGAAAGCTACGCGCCCACCGGATTGATCGTCAAATCGACCCCCTCGCCAATGCGCACAGAAAGTGACACGGTAATCACGATGAGAGAATTGGCCACCGATTCCCCGACCTCGCGGCAGAGAAGCGGTAGGAACGCCCCTGCCGTCCTGGGGCCGGTACCCGCCGAGGACCGGCTACCGGTGTCGGTCACCACGCCCCACCCAGTGGTTCGTCCCGATCTGCGATCAGGGGACGGTTCGCGGGACGGCGCACCCGTATCGTCCGCCTGCCTCACATCGGGGGGTCGAATCCTGGCGCATCGGAGAACAGTTCTCGCCGCGATGTCCGTACCATTGCTTCTCGCCGGTCCGGAGACGGGCGGAGGGCGCCCGCCCTCGACGGCCAGCAGCAGTACGAAGAGAAACAGCGTCAGGCGAAGGAGTTGTCGCCACCCGGAGCAGCTGGGCGCGTTACCGGCCGACCGGCGACCTGCCGGCCAATGAGGGTTTCTACCGCCCGGACTCGACCCGGACCAGCTTCAACTACCAACTCAGCGCGAGGTTTTTCGCCGCCGAACGGATCGGTGGTCGCCGGACGGTGGAGCTGAACGAGTACTTCGTGGGCCAACCGACCTTCGTCACGGACACCCGGATGTTCCTCGACGAACCGTTGCGGGACCTGGGGTGGCACCGGACCGCGTCTGGTCGGAGTTCCGGTCGCTGACGCGGTGACCAGAGCCAGACGGACCTCCACCGCACACGGCGGTGGAGGCCACGCGGGGCCGGGTCAGGCCGGCTGGTAGAAGTTGCGCTCCCAGCGGTGCTTGGCCAGTCGGGCCCGCAGCCCGGCGTCCATGACCCTGCCCGTCGCTGACGGCGGCGTTGCGTTCGACGTTGGTGACGGTACGCATGCCGGGAATGATCGTGGAGACCTCGGGCGCGGCGAGGATGTAGCGCAGCGCAAGGTCGGCGAGGTTCTCCCGGGCGATGCCGACGTCGCTGAGGAGCGCGTTCACCCGCTGCTCGACCTGTGCTCTCCGGTCGCCGCCGAAGTAGTTGTGCCGCCAGTCCCCCTCGGGGAAGGTGCTCCGGCTGTCGATCCGACCGGCCAGGCTGCCCTCGTCGAGCGGGACCCGGACGACCACCCCGACGCCGTGTTCGGCGCACGCCGGCAGCAGCCGCTCCTCGGGGGCCTGGTGGAAGAGGTTGTAGATGAGCTGGACGGCGTCGACGTCACCGCTGCCGACCAGGTCGAGCACGCTGTCGGTCTGGTAGTCGTTGATGGAGACCCCGAAGAAGCGGATCTGTGACTGGTCAGGTGCTCGTCGGCGGGTCGGCTTGACCTGGGTCGTTCGGGTTGGATCATGGT
>NZ_JBAKHU010000209.1:0-1605 GCF_036906895.1 Micromonospora sp. CPCC 206060 | reverse complement strand
ATCCGTAGCCTCATCCGCCAGGCCTGGACCCTCTACCGCTGGAACACCCGCCCCACCCGCCGCCCATGAAACCACCTACTTGCGCGATCTCTTAGACAAAGAAGCGGATCCGCATCATCCGTCCGCGAATCCGCTGCGCACCGACCCCGAAAGCCCAGGTCAACGCGGCTCCGCCAGGCCCAGCATGTGGGTCACAGACGTGACCCACACGTGACCCACACCGACCCGAAGGTCAGCGGCAATCATGAATATTGCCTGGTAGAACTTGCGCGCCCGAAGGGACTCGAACCCCTAACCTTCTGATCCGTAGGCAGATGACCCGGGCGACCACACTCGTCCAGCCGCACGGCGGCCGCATCGTCGCCGAATACTTCGACGTCGGCCAAAGCCGCTCCCTACCGTGGCAACGCCGCAACCAGGCCAACCGACTCCTTGCCGCGCTACGCACACCGCAACGAGGCTTCACCGCTGTCGTCGTCGGCGAACCCCATCGAGCCTTCTACGGCAACCAGTTCGGCCTCACCGTGCCACTGTTCGCCCACTACGGCGTCGAACTCTGGGTACCCGAGATCGGCGGCCCCATCGACCCCGACAACGAAGCCCACGAACTCATCATGTCCGTCTTCGGCGGCATGAGCAAAGGCGAACGCAACCGCATCAAGCTCCGCGTCCGCACCGCCATGGCCGCTCAGACCCTCCTCGAAGGCCGCTACCTCGGCGGTCGCCCACCATACGGCTACACCCTCCGCGACCTCGGCCCTCACCCCAACTCCGCCAAAGCCGCCGACGGCAAACGTCTACGCGCGCTCACCCCCGACCCCCACACCGCACCGATCGTCCGCCGGATCTTTGACGAGTTCCTCGCCGGCTACGGACTCTTCGCCATCGCCGAAGGGCTGACCGCCAACCACGTGCCCTGCCCCTCAGCACACGACCGCGCCCGCAACCCGCATCGCAACGGCATCGCCTGGTCCAAAAGCGCAATCCGCGTTATCCTCACCAACCCGCGCTACACCGGCCGACAGGTCTGGAACAAACAGCGCACCGATGAGGTACTCCTCGACGTCGACGACGTTGCCCTCGGTCACACCGGCGTCATGCGTTGGAACAAGCGCGACGAGTGGATCGTCTCAAAGGAGATAGTCCACCCGCCCCTCATCGACGACGCCGCCTTCGAACAGGCACAGACCCTGCTCGGCCAACGCGCGCGACGAGAATCCGGCAACCAGCGACAACGACGCGCCCGCAACCCGTACGTGTTCCGCGGACTCATCTACTGCGCCGCCTGCCAACGCCGCATGCAGGGCCAATACAGCCACGGTGACGCCTACTACCGCTGTCGATTCGCCCAGGAATACGCGCTAGCCAACGAAGTCGACCACCCCCGCAACGTCTACCTCCGCGAGGACACCCTCATCGCGCCACTCGACAACTGGCTCGCCACCGCCTTCACCCCCGACCGCCTCGACGCAACCATCACCGCAATGGCCAAGACCGACCCGGACCCCAACCCGACCGCAACTGCCGCCGCCCGCACCACCATCGCCGAATGCGACGCGAAACTCGAACGCTACCGAGCCGCCCTCGACGCCGGAGCGGATCCGG
>NZ_JBAKHU010000208.1:0-1625 GCF_036906895.1 Micromonospora sp. CPCC 206060 | reverse complement strand
CTGGTGCCAGGTGTTGAACCTGGACCGGGTCAGCACCACCGACAGCTTCTTCGACCTCGGCGGACACTCGATCAGCGCCATCGCGCTCGTCGGTGCGCTGCGTAACGCCGGCCACCCGGTCTCGGTGCGCGACGTCTTCCTGCACCGCACCGTCGCCGCGCTCGCCGCCCACCTGGCCGCGCAGCATGCCGACGTCGAGGAGGTCGTGCCGGCCTTCCAGGCGGTCGCCCCGTTCAGCCTGATCAGCGCCGAGGACCGCGCCCTGCTCCCGGACGGCCTCGCGGACGCGTACCCGTGTGCCCAGGTGCAACTTGCCATGCTGGTGGTCACCCTCACCGACCAGGAACGGCGTACCTACCACAACGTCTCGGCGTTCCCGATCACCGACGGGCAGCCGTTCGACGCCGACGCGCTGCGCCGGGCCGTCCAGGCCGTGGTGGACCGCCACGACATCCTGCGTACGTCGTTCGCGCTCACCGGCTACTCGGTGCCGATGCAACTCGTGCACGCCGAGGTGCCGGTCGACATCACCCTGCTCGACCTGCGGGACCTGCCCACCGAGGAAGCCGAGACCCGGTTGCGCGGGTACATGGCGGCGGAGCGGGCCAAGCCCTTCGGCCCGGACGAGGTGCCGCAGATGCGGATCGCCGGTGCGGTCGGACGGGACGACCAGTGGTGGTTCGTGCTGACCATGTCGCACGGCATCCTCGAAGGCTGGAGCCACCACTCCCTGCTGATGGAGATCCTCGACAACTACCGCAGCCTGCGGGACACCGGTGCGCCGGCGGCCTTCGACGCCCTGCCGGTCCGGTACGCCGACTTCGTCGCCGGTGAGGTCGAGTCGCTCGCCTCCGGCGAGGACCAGGAGTACTGGCAGGACGTCGTCGCCAAGCCGATCTTCGAACTCCCGACCGGGTGGGGCGAGGACGAGAGCGTTCCGGCGTACGAGTGCGGCACCCGGGTACCGCTGCACGACCTGATGGACGGGCTGCGCGAGCTGGCCAGCCGTACCGGCACGTCGCTGAAGAGCGTCCTGCTGGCCGCGCACCTGAAGGTGATGAGCCAGCTCACCGGCGAGCCGGTCTTCACCAGCGGTCTGGTCTGTCACGGCCGGCCCGAGGTGACCGGTGCCGACCGGGTGTACGGCATGCACCTGAACACCCTGCCGTTCGTACACGACGCGCGGGTGGCGACCTGGCGGGAGCTGATCCGGCAGACGTTCACCACCGAGTTGGCGCTGTGGCCGCACCGGCGGTACCCGCTGCCGGCCGTGCAGCGTCTCGGGGACGGGCGCCGCCCGATCGAGATCCTCTTCAACTACCTGGACTTCCAGCAGGTCGACACCGAGCGGGTCGGCTTCGTCGACGCGATCTACGAGGCCAGCGGCGAGTTCGGCCTGCACGTCTCCACGCTCGACGGCGTACTGAGCATCCTGGCCCAGCCGCACGTGGTCAGCTACCCCAACGTGGTACGCCTCGGCGGCATGTACCGCGCGGTCCTCGAATCCATGATCGCCGACGTGGACGGCGATGCCCGGGCCACGTACCTGCCGGAGACCGAACTGCCGGTGGTGTTGGTGGATGCGGTGCCGGTGGTGGAGCCGGTGGTGCGGTCGGTGTTGGCGG
>NZ_JBAKHU010000207.1:0-1678 GCF_036906895.1 Micromonospora sp. CPCC 206060 | reverse complement strand
CCGCCGAGGTCGAAGAAGCTGTCGGTGGTGCTGACCCGGTCCAGGTTCAACACCTGGCACCAGATCCCCGCCAACTGCGCCTCAAGCTCCGTACCCGCCTCGACATGCTCACCCCGGGCCGGCACCCCCACCGCCAACAGGGCGGCCCGATCCACCTTCCCGTTGGCGTTCAGCGGAATCGATTCCACCGCCACCAGATCCGCCGGCACCATGTACTCCGGCAACGTTTCCGCACACCGCGCCCGGATCCGCTCCACCACATCCGCCACCGCCGGCAGCGTCGGCCGGTAGAACACCACCAACCGGGCATCCCCCGCCTCCGACGCCGAGACCAGGGCGACCGCATCACCCACACCCTCGACGCCCTCAACAACGGACTCGATCTCACCCAACTCGATCCGATAACCCCGGACCTTCACCTGGTGATCAACCCGACCCACGAACTCCACATCGCCGCCCGCCAACCGGCGCACCAGATCCCCGGTCCGATACAACCGCGACCCATCACCCGCAAACGGATCCGGCACAAACCGCTCCGCCGTCAGAATCGGCTGCCCCGCATAACCCCGGGCCACCCCGACCCCACCCACATACAACTCACCCGTCACACCAACCGGGCACAACTGCATCTGCGGATCGAGCACGAGCATCGACATCCCCGGCAACGCCCGACCAATCGGCACCACCGACACCGACTGCTCCACCACGATCGGGAAAACACACGTACCAACCGACGCCTCCGTCGGCCCGTACTCATTCACCAACCCACCCGGACCCAACAGGCCCCACCACCGGTTCGCCAACCCCGCCGGCAACGCCTCACCCGCCACCACAATGGTGGGCGCCAGCGAACGAGCCTGCTCATCCGACAACTGCCGACCCAGGATCTCCAGATGACCCGGCGTCAACTTCAGGAAACTGAACGGCCCGAACCCGGACAACACCTGCCCCAACTCGGACAGATCCAGATCCTGATCCACCATCAACACCCGCTGACCCGCCACCAACGGCGCCCACACATTCGGCACCTGCAAGTCAAACGCCACCGACGAAAACGCCGCACAACCACCAGAACCCCGCGACGCCAACACCGACGCCGCCCACCGCACATGATTCGCCAGACCCCGATGCGTCACCTGCACACCCTTGGGCCGACCCGTCGAACCCGACGTGAAAATCACATACGCCAACTCATCCAGATCAGTCGACCGACCCGGTAGCACCTCCGGACCGGCAACGGTCTCCGGCACATCCTCGACCCGCAGCACCCGCACACCAGCGCCGTCCCCGGCGAACCGGTCCGCGTACCGGCCCGAGGTCACCGCCACGGTCGCACCCGCGTCGGTGAGCATGCCCGCGATCCGACCCGACGGGTACGACGGATCCAACGGCACAAACGCCGCCCCCGCCTTCCACACCCCCACCAGCGACGCCACCAGATCCACCCCCCGATCCAGCAACACCCCCACCACCGAACCCGAACCCACCCCACACGACACCAACCACCGCGCCACCCGGACAGCCCGCGCATCCAACTCCGCGAACGACACCCCGACACCCGACGACGACACCACCGCCGCAGCAGACGGCGACAACGCCACCCGCGCCTCCACCTCCGCCAACACCGACCGCACCACCGGCTCCACCACCGGCACCGCATCCACCAACACCACCGGCA
>NZ_JBAKHU010000206.1:0-1706 GCF_036906895.1 Micromonospora sp. CPCC 206060 | reverse complement strand
AGTGGTCCGCGCCGTAAGTTCTTCGGGGGTTGACTGGCCGGGGTTTGGGTGCAGTCGTGGTCAGGGTGCGATCGGGCCGACGTGGATGTCGCAGACGAAGTCGAAAGCCTCTTCGGGACTGCCGGTGAACCAGATCTGGTTGTCGTAGCTGTTGGTGCTGGCCACGTAGATGGCGGTGCCCCAGCGATGCGCGGACCCGCCGTATCGGAACCGCATCAGCGGCAGGTGTTCACCGTCGTTGAGTTCACCGGTGATGTAGGCGAACTGGCCGTGATAGCGCACGTGTACCGCGGTCAGCTGCGGCCACTTTGCCTTGGCGTGCTCACGCAGCCGCTGCGCCAGGGAGATCTTGGTGGACTCGGGAATGACGGGCATGGGTCACATCCTGCCCGCCGGCCGGTGCGTCCTGCTCTGCGCTGCCCGGCGGGTCGTCATGATCGACGATCCAGTCATCAGGATCATCGATCAGAAGGCGAGCCCGTGCCCGTCTGTCGCGCCCGCCCGATCACGCTGACCGCCACCGAACGGCACCGGCTCAAAGCCCTGGCGTACTCCCATTCCGCCGGCTACCAGCAGGTCATCCGGGCACGGATCGTCCGCGACGCCGCGCACGGCTACTCCAACGCCAGGATCGCCGTGCGCCACGGCGTGCACGTCGACACCGTGCGCCTGTGGCGTGGCCGGTACGCCGAGCAGGGCCTGCCAGGGCTGACCGACCGGCGCCGGTCCGGGCGGCCACCCCGGTTCACCCCGGCACAGGTAGCCGAGGTCAAAGCCCTCGCCTGCCAGCTACCGGCCGAAACCGGTACGCCGCTGTCGACGTGGAGCTGTCCCGACCTGGCCGCCGAAGCCGTCAGCCGGGGCATCACGGCGGCGATCTCCGCGGCCACGATCCGCCGGATCCTGGCCGCCGACACGCTCAAACCCTGGCAGCACCAGTCCTGGATCTTCATCCGTGACCCGGACTTCGCCGCCAAGGCCACCCGGGTGCTCGACCTCTACGCCCACACCTACCAAGGCATTCCGCTCGGCCCGGACGAGTACGTCATCTCCAGCGACGAGAAGACCAGCATCCAAGCCCGCTGCCGCTGCCACCCCACCTTGGCACCCGGCGCCGCCCGCACGATGCGGGTCAACCACGAATACCGGCGCGGCGGCGCGCTGGCCTACCTGGCCGCCTACGACGTCCACCAGGCCCGCGTCTTCGGCCACTACTCGCCCAAAACCGGCATCATCCCGTTCATGACCCTGGTCGAACAGGTCATGACCCAAGAGCCGTATGCCTCCGCGAAACGGGTGTTCTGGGTCGTCGACAACGGCTCCTCCCACCGCGGCCAGGCCGCGGTCGACCGCCTCACGAAGCGGTTCCCGAACGCGGTCATGGTCCACACACCGGTCCACGCCTCGTGGGTCAACCAAATCGAGATCTACTTCTCGATCGTTCAGCGCAAGGTCCTCACACCCAACGATTTCACCAGCCTTGACCAGGTCGAAGACCGACTCACCGCCTTCGAGCAGCGCTACAACGCGACCGCCCGGCCGTTCAGATGGAAGTTCACCCCAGCCGACCTCGAGGACCTCATGGCCCGGATCGAGCGACACGAACAGAAAGAGCAGAACCCCCAACAGCCCTCCGGCTGCGACCACCAGCCTGCCGCACCGGCCCTCGCCACATAACCCCCGAAGGACTTACGGAACGGACCACT
>NZ_JBAKHU010000205.1:0-1729 GCF_036906895.1 Micromonospora sp. CPCC 206060 | reverse complement strand
CCGGGCAGCCCGGGCAGACCCGTGTCCGCCGGCGGGGCAGGTACCGGCCCGGACATCGGCGACGTCCCCCCGTGGTTCAGCCAGGACAGGTCCGCACCCTGCTGCGGGCGGTCCGGTCCGGGGGCAGGGCCCGGCAACGATGCTTGCCGGGGCTGACCCGGAGCGGTCACCCCGTACTGCGCCGGCACGCCACCGCGTCCTTCCTGGACCAGCTGCAGCAGACCACGGCCGCGCAATGCCACGATCCGGCCATGCACCGTCGAATGCCATGTGGATGTCGCATCGGCGAGGGTTGACTCGCTGGCGGTGATGAGCCCGTCGTCGTTTATATGGCCGATCAGGGCGTTCCACAGCTGCCGCAGCTGATCCTGCTGCTGCGTTGTGGTGGCGATGTGGTCGGCGTGCTGGTCGAACAGCGTCCGGGCCTCATCCGGGTCGCGCACCCATCGGCTGCCCGCAGGAAGGGCCGGCAACGGTGCTTGCCGGGGCTGACCCGGAGCGGTCACCCCGTACTGCGCCGGCACGCCACCGCGTCCTTCCTGGACCAGCTGCAGCAGACCACGGTCGCGCAATGCCACGATCCGCCTATGCACCGTCTGCTGCGGTATGGATGTCGCATCGGCGAGGGTTGACTCGCTGGCGGTGATGAGCCCGTCGTCGTTTATATGGCCGATCAGGGCGTTCCACAGCTGCCGCAGCTGATCCTGCTGCTGCGTTGTGGTGGCGATGTGGTCGGCGTGCTGGTCGAACAGCGTCCGGGCCTCATCCGGGTCGCGCACCCATCGGCTGCCCGCAGGAAGGGCCGGCAACGGTGCTTGCCGGGGCTGACCCGGATCGGTCACCCTGTACCGCGCCGGCACGCCACCGTGTGCTTCCTGGACCAGCCGCAGCAGACCACGGTCGCGCAATGCCACGATCCGGCCATGCACCGTCGGCTGCGGTATGGATGTCGCATCGGCGAGGGTTGACTCGCTGGCGGTGATGAGCCCGTCGTCGTTTATATGGTCGATCAGGGCGTTCCACAGCTGCCGCAGCTGATCCTGCTGCTTCCTTGTGGTGGCGATGTGGTCGGCGTGCTGGTCGAACAGCGTCCGGGCCTCATCCGGGTCGCTCACCCATCGGCTGCCCGCAGGAAGGGCCGGCAACGGTGCTTGCCGGGGCTGACCCGGATCGGTCACCCTGTACCGCGCCGGCACGCCACGGTGTGCTTCCTGGACCAGCTGCAGCAGACCACGGTCGCGCAATGCCACGATCCGGTCATGCACCGTCGGCTGCGGTATGGATGTCGCATCGGCGAGGGTTGGCTCGCTGGCGGTGATGAGCCCGTCGTCGTTTATATGGTCGATCAGGGCGTTCCACAGCTGCCGCAGCTGATCCTGCTGCTTCCTTGTGGTGGCGATGTGGTCGGCGTGCTGGTCGAACAGCGTCCGGGCCTCATCCGGGTCGCGCACCCATCGGCTGCCCGCAGGAAGGGCCGGCAACGGTGCTTGCCGGGGCTGACCCGGATCGGTCACCCTGTACCGCGCCGGCACGCCACGGTGTGCTTCCTGGACCAGCTGCAGCAGACCACGGTCGCGCAATGCCACGATCCGCCTATGCACCGTCGGCTGCCATGTGGATGTCGCATCGGCGAGGGTTGACTCGCTGGCGGGGATGAGCCCGTCGTCGTCCATATGGTCGATCAGGGCGTTCCACAGCTGCCGCAGCTGATCCTGCTGCTGCCTTGTGG
>NZ_JBAKHU010000204.1:0-1752 GCF_036906895.1 Micromonospora sp. CPCC 206060 | reverse complement strand
AAGGACCAACTCGCCCTAGCCGCATGACCCGGACAACAACCTCACTCAAAAAGAAACGCACCCCCCCGGCTACGTCTTCACACAACCGGACGGGCAGCCACTACACCCGGACTACCTGACCCGCCGCTTCCGCCGCCTCGTGACCGACTCCGGTCTCCCACCCGTACGTCTGCACGACCTGCGCCACGGCGCGGCCAGCCTCGCCCACAGCGCCGGCGCAGACCTCAAAACCGTCCAAGAGCAACTCGGCCACACCAGCATCGTGCTCACCGCCGACACCTACACCAGCGTCCTGCTCGACCTGCACTTCACCGTCGCCGAAGCCACCGCCCGACTCGTCCTGGCCGCCGCAGCCCGCAACCCCGGCCGCAAGCACCGGACACCCACCCGACACCCACGAACCGCAGCAACACCCACCGCCCGACGGCCCAAACCGTTGCCAGGAACCAGAATCAGGCGCGAGCCCCACCCAGTAGCGGGCCGCGCCCACGTGACACCCAAACGACACCCAAAGATCAAAGCCGCATAGCCAGATGACTATACGGCCTGATCAGAGGTGGTGCGCCGCCAGGGACTCGAACCCCGAACCCGCGGATTAAGAGCTCGTCAATGTCGGAGGATGATGGTTGATGTTAACCAATGCCGGCTGAACAGGAAATACTCGCAATCGAGTGTCGGGCAGCACCGTCTCCTGTCGGGCTGTTCCGGGACGTCCGGTTCCCCCACGGTCCCCCAATCGTCGGGCGCCCAATGAAGGGGCAAAGCGGACAGTTACGGCATCGCCTGTGACGTAGCCCACAAGGAACGCCCCAGCATGGTCAAGTGATCGCGCTTGTCTGGTCGGTCTGTCTCAGTAGCAGGCCGGCCAGACGTCCAGGTAGAAATGGCGGGTCCACCGCGGGGCCTACCTGCGCGAACAGGTGCCTTTCGACAAGCACTATGAGTGGCCTTGAATGTCGCTACAACTCTTCTTAGTTGGGCCGCTGGCACGCGCACTTCCATCGGGCGCAGGTTCCAAGCCACGAAGTTTTTCGGCTATCCGGGGCGTGATTGCAGGATCTATCCTCTGGTCCCGCCGACGGTGCTTTACGTGGCCAACTCAGACTCAGCGTATTGCATATTTGCGCATTTGCAGTGCTTACATGGCTCGACGCCATCGACGTCGCCGTGGCAGCCCCAATCGTGGCCACAGACGCAAAGGATGCCTCCTGCGGCAGCGCTGAAGGCACACCGCTCGCACTCCGGCTCGGGTCGTCGTGGAAAGGGGGCGGCATGCGGCATCGCGTCCGGGTCCTGCTGCACCATGAGTTCATTGATCATAGGAATCATGTCCGCCCCTCGGTTCAGGACTATATCCGTCAGACGCTGGTCCAACCAGCCATTCATCGGGTCCGGGTCATTCTCATACAGCCAGCGTCGAAAGTGCGTCGGCACCTCGCCCGGCACGTGTCCTCGAGGGGTCCGCAGCACTTGGCCTGTCAGCTCGTCAAGTTGCTCGGTGATCTGTCGGCCGAGGTCGACGTCGCCGCCGACGGCATGGCGAGCGTAGAAAAGGGCACCCGCACCGGACTGGACTACGCACAGTAGAGCGCCCGGTGGACCATCCGAAAGCGGACGTGAGAGCCCTCCGTGCCAGGGACACAGGGTGCCCGCCATCTGCATGCACCACTGGATAAACGTTGGCGGGTCGTGACTGGTCAGGTGGTCGCTGCGCCGGTGGGTAGCCAGGGACAGCCGGCGACGAGTTCGGTG
>NZ_JBAKHU010000203.1:0-1760 GCF_036906895.1 Micromonospora sp. CPCC 206060 | reverse complement strand
CATCGCCCTGGTCGACGTCGACCCCGCCGCCCGCCGCCAGTTGCTCACCCTGCTCGACGGCGTGCGCGACCTGGTGACCCGGACGGCGCTTGCTGGTCGACCCGCGCCGCGTCCGAGGTGAGCCGGTATGAGGGTCCGTCTCGACGTGACCCGGCTCTGTCCGGGTTGGAGATCTGGGCCACCGGCACCCGAACCGAACTATCCGCCCTCGTCGGGGTGTTGGCCGCCGCCAGCCGGCTCGCCCAGCAGGGACAACCCCGGCCACTGACCGGCGCCGACACCGGCCGATACCGGCTCTACCTGCGGTTGACCGTCGCCACCGGCCGCACCGGGCAGGCACGCCCGCCCGCCCCGACCGGCGGCACGGCCGGTGGGGCGCTGCTCGACCTGGACGCCGTCCGCGCCGACCGGCGCCCCGCCTGACCTTGGGAGAACGACTGTGATCCGAACCGTTGTCTGCGTTGAGATCCTGTGCACCGCCTGTGGTGACGGCTGGCCCGATGACGCCCCGCCGCACTACGACACCCCGGACGCCGCCTACGCGGCGGTGACGTTCGAACACGGCTGGACCGTCGCCGACCGGGATGCGGTCTGCCCCGCGTGCACCGCCCTGGCCGCCTGCCGGCTGTCCGGTGGGCACGACTGGCCGGACGGTGAGGAGCTCTGCGCCGTGTGCGGGCACCCCGACTACCGCGACCGGCCCGACCCGAACACCGACCGCATCGTGGTGGCGGTGCGGGTGCTGACCGCCGCCGACCGCCACGCCACCACCGCCGGGGGTGGCCGGTGGTGAATCGGCTGATGGCTGTCGCTTTGGCCGCCGCCGAGCGTGGCTGGCATGTTTTCCCGCTGCGCCCGGACGACAAGCGGCCCGCTGTCCGTGACTGGGAGAACCGGGCCACCACCGACCCGGCCCGCATCCGCCGGTGCTGGTCGACTGGCCCCTACGGCATCGGTGTTGCGTGCGGCCCGTCCGGGCTGGTCGTGGTCGACCTGGACACCCCCAAGAACGGCACCGGCACCCCGCCCGCCGAGTGGGCGGGTGCGCGTCACGGCCTGGACGTGCTCACCACCCTCGCCGACCGGCACAGCCAGCACATCGGCGCCACGTACACGGTGGCCACCGGCAGGGGTGGCACCCACCTCTACCACCGGCACCCGGCCAGCGGCCCGGCCCTGCGCAACACCGCCGGGACGGTGGGATGGCTGGTCGACACCCGCGCCCACGGCGGGTACGTCGTCGCGGCCGGCTCCACCGCCAACGGCCGGCCCTACACGGTCACCCTCGACACCGACCCGGCACTACTGCCCGGGTGGCTCGCCGGCCTGCTCGCCCCGAAACCGCTGCCCGCACCCGGGCCGGTAGCCGTGGTGGTGCCGGTCGACCGGCATGGCCGGTACGTGGCTGCTGCGATCCGCCGGCAGGTCGCCCACCTGGCCGCCGCTGGTGAGGGCAGCCGTAATCACGTCTTGTTCACCTCGGCTGTCGCCCTCGGGCAGCTCGCCGCCGGAGGCGCCCTCACCGACGCCGACGTGACCGCCGTGCTGGAACCGGTCGCCCTGTCGGTCGGGCTGCGGCACGGGGAGATCAGCCGAACGATCTCCTCTGGGCTGCGGGTCGGTGCCCGTAACCCGCGCAGCTTGCCCACCGTGGGTAGGGCCGCGTGACCCGGCCCGGTGACAACTCCGGTTGTCGTCCGGTGGCGCAGCTCGACACGGCAGCCGGTCACCTCAGCGACCATCTGGCCACGCTCACCGCT
>NZ_JBAKHU010000202.1:0-1765 GCF_036906895.1 Micromonospora sp. CPCC 206060 | reverse complement strand
CCGAGGACAGTCAACAGCAGGTCGTCCGGCCGGCCGCGTCCGCGGACGCGCCGCTGGTCGTGATGGCCGAGGGGCTGCCGGAGAGTCTGCGGCTCCAGCGCGCGGTGGGCGGTGTCCTGCTGCACGACGGTGGCACCGCGCCCGGCCCGATCAGCTCGCGGGTGTTGGCCCCGACGGGTCCCGGGCCGGCTATTCTGCTGCATTCGTCGGTGCTCGACCCGGACCGCCTCGGTGCCGCGTTGGCCGGGTTGCGGGCGCAGGACGCCACCATGGCTGTCCTGCACTGGCCGCAGGACCAGCCGGTCAGCGTGGCCCGGGCGCTGGAGGTCACCGCGCAGGCGCTGGGGCCGCAGTCCTTGGCCATGTTGTCGGTGCCCCGGTCGGCGCTGCGGGACCGGCCGACGCCCAGCCCGCAGGTCGTCCCGTTGGACGCCAACGGCGAGGTGACGTTCTTCAGTGGGCGGCCGGAGCGGTACCTGTTCCTGCCCGAGAGCGTCGGTGCACCGCCCCGGCCCGCCCCGTACGGGCTGACCGAGCAGTCACCCGGCGTGTATGGGCTCGGTGACGGTTGGGTGGTCTGGGATGGCGGTAGCCACCTGTGGATCGGGCCGGCGACGGAACTGGACAGGGTACGGCGGTTGCTGCCGGACACCGGTGGCTGGCTGGCCGAGCCGGCGGTGTTCCTGGGCTGGGGCGCGACTCCGCTGCCCGAGCGGGTGCGCCACCGGGTCGGTCGGATCTTCGGGGGCATGCCGGCGGCGGCGCCGGAACGGCTCATCACGTCGGGGTTGGGGCTGGACCGGCGTACTCTCGTCCCGTCCGATCTGTCCGGCCTGCCCGCCGGGGTCGAGCTGAGCCACGTTCCGGGTGGGGTGCTCGCCCACGCCGGTCCGCGGCCGCCGGCCGGTGCCGCGACACTGCACTGGTCCGACCTGGCCACCCCGGACCGGCCCCGGCTGGTGTTGGACGAGTCGGTCAGTGATCCGGTCGCCGTCGTGGAGGCTGTGAGCCAGGGACTTCCCCCGGGCGCCGATTCGCTCCAGGTGTTCGTGGCGCCCCCGGCCGCCGGCACCCCGGCCACGCCGCCTGCCAGCATCCCGGACACGTCGCCTGGTGTGGTGGCTGCTGCCCGGGTGGCGGAGGTGTTGCGGGAGCGGTTCGGCGGGCGGCTGGAGTTGGTGTTGCCGGTGTCCGTGGTGGGTCGGCAGCCGGCCGGTGTCGACGAGTTGGTCCCGGTCGACGCCCGGGGGCAGGAGACGTTCCCGGCTGCCGCGTACGCGTGGCGGGTGCCGCTGCGTCCAGCACCGCCTCGGCAGCCGGGGCTGCTGGGCCTGCGCCCGTCTGACCCGGGCGAGTACCAAGTGTACCGCGGCTGGACGGTCCGGGAGCACCGGGGGGTCGTCCTGTTTGCTCAGCACGGCACCAGCCCGGACACGCTGTCCCCCGACGCCCTGGCGGCCCCCGCGACCGGGGTGGCCGTGGTTGTCCAGTCCCGGGGCGGTCCCATCCCGCGCGAGGTGGCCGACGCGGCCGCCCGGCTGCTGTCCGGTGTCCCCGAGGCCGACCGGCATGTCCGGGTCTTCGGCAATGCGGCCAGCGCCGGTCCGGCCGCACCCGACGCCGACGGGTCGGGTGGGCAGGCGTGGACGCCGCCGGCCAACCCGGACCGGCGGGCACTCGCACTGGGTGATCCCAAGGCGGCATTGCCGGACCTGGACCGCATCGAGCAGGCGTTGCGCGCCGACGCGGCCCGGCGGGGCGTCAC
>NZ_JBAKHU010000201.1:0-1780 GCF_036906895.1 Micromonospora sp. CPCC 206060 | reverse complement strand
GCGGGCGGTGCGGGCGGTGTTGGCTGATCCGGGTCGGTACCGGGCGGCGTACGACCGGCCGGGTCTGTTGGAGAACTGGACGTGGGAGGCGCAGGCGCGGGTGCTGGACGCGGTGTACTCCCGGCTCCTGCCGGACCGTTCCAGCCGCGCCTGACACCGACCTGCCGGACCGTTCCAGCCGCGCCTGACACCGACCTGCCGGACCGTTCCAGCCGCGCCTGACACCGACCTGCCGGACCGTTCCGTCGCCGGCTGAGACTGCGCCGCCCGGTGGGAGCACGATCAGCATCGTTGGATAGTCTCCGTGCCGGTCTGACGGTTTCGCCGGTCGGTGTCCGCTTCGGTAACGTTTCCCGGCGCGGTGACGCTGTCTGGGCAGAGGCGGATCTGTCCGGTCCGGCGCACCCCCGGGCCGGCCGGCTGACGCCGGCCATACCGGCGGTAGCCAGGCCAGACGACCACTAACGTTCATGATCAGTTGGCTGGCCGTCACGATGGTTGGCTACCGTACACTCGCCGGGGTCCTCCGCAGCCCGACGGGAGAGGCAGAAGACGCAGATGAACTTCGACGGCGCTGCCGGGGCGCGGCGTACCCGGGGCCGGGTTGTCATGCTGGTGGACAACGGCGTCAACGGGGATTCCCGGGTGCAGAAGGCGGCGCGTAGCGCGGCCGAGGCGGGCTGGGAGGTCGTCCTGCTCGGCAAGTCCCCGGTGACCCAGCCGCAGAGTTGGCGCCTGGGCGACGCCGAGGTGCGCCTGCTGGTCATGCCCGACCCGCTGGCCCGGCGCCGGCACGAGTTCCGTCGAGCCTGGCTGCGCTGGCCGCTGGCGTACCCGCCCAGCGGGATCGCCGCGCACCGGGCCCAGGCGGTCAAGGCCTGGCAGACCGACCTGCGGATGCGCGCCGCCGAGCTGACCCTGGCCACCCGCGCCGGCGCCGGCGGTGGCAAGGTCAAGCTGCGCCAGCAGGCCCTGCGGGCCGAGCAGATCGCCGCCGGGCTGACCCGCAAGTGGGTGTCGTTCCGCTACTGGCAGCTCACCCGGGCCCGCAAGGGGCGCAAGCTGCGCAGCCCGTGGGACCGGGCGTACACGATCTTCTGGCAGAAGATGTACGGCGACGGCGCCTGGCGGAAGCTGGAGCCGGGCCTGTGGGACTACGAGTTGGCCTACGGCCCGGTCATCGACGAGCTGGCGCCGGATCTGATCCACGCGAACGACTTCCGGATGCTGGGCGTCGCCGCGCGGGCCAAGATCCGGGCCGCCGCCCAGGGCCGGTCGATCAAGGTGGTCTGGGACGCCCACGAGTTCCTCCCCGGCATCAAGCCCTGGCAGGACAACGCCCGCTGGCTGCCGGCGCACTGCGCGCACGAGCGGGAGTACGCCCCCTACGCGGACGCGGTGATGACCGTCTCCGAGTCGCTGGCCGAACTGCTCGCCTCGACCCACCGGCTGACCGCGACCCCGGCCGTGGTGCTCAACGCGCCGGCCGCCGAGCACGGCCCGACCGGCGCCGAGGCCGAACCGCTCCCGGAGCTGCGGGCGCGATGCGGGATCGGCCCGGACACGCCGCTGCTGGTGTACAGCGGTGCCGCCGCCAAGCAGCGTGGCCTGGGGATCATGGTGGAGGCGCTGCCGCAACTCCCCGGCATGCACGTCGCCCTGGTGGTCAACAAGCCGGACGGGCCGTACCTGACCGAGGTCAAGGCGCGGGCCGCGAAGCTGGGCGTGGCGGATCGGGTGCATGTGTTGCCGTATGTGGCGCACTGGCAGGTGGTGCCGT
>NZ_JBAKHU010000200.1:0-1788 GCF_036906895.1 Micromonospora sp. CPCC 206060 | reverse complement strand
GGTGAGCGACCCGGATGAGGCCCGGACGCTGTTCGACCAGCACGCCGACCACATCGCCACCACAACGCAGCAGCAGGATCAGCTGCGGCAGCTGTGGAACGCCCTGATCGACCATATGGACGACGACGGGCTCATCACCGCCAGCGAGTCAACCCTCGCCGATGCGACATCCACATCGCAGCAGACGGTGCATGGCCGGATCGTGGCATTGCGCGGCCGTGGTCTGCTGCGGCTGGTCCGGGAAGCACACGGTGGCGTGGCGGCGCGGTACAGGGTGACCGATCCGGGTCAGCCCCGGCAAGCATCGTTGCCGGCCCTTCCTGCGGGCAGCCGATGGGTGAGCGACAAGGATGGGGCCCGGACGCTGTTCGACCAGCACGCCGACCACATCGCCACCACAAGGAAGCAGCGGGATCAGCTGCGGCAGCTGTGGAACGCCCTGATCGACCATATGGACGGCGACGGGCTCATCACCGCCAGCGAGTCAACCCTCGCCGATGCGACATCCACATTGCAGCAGACGGTGCATGGCCGGATCGTGGCATTGCGCGGCCGTGGTCTGCTGCGGCTGGTCCGGGAAAGACGCGGTGGCGTGCCGGCGCAGTACGGGGTGACCGCTCCGGGTCAGCCCCGGCAAGCACCGTTGCCGGCCCTTCCTGCGGGCAGCCGATGGGTGCGCGACCCGGATGAGGCCCGGACGCTGTTCGACCAGCACGCCGACCACATCGCCACCACAAGGCAGCAGCAGGATCAGCTGCGGCAGCTGTGGAACGCCCTGATCGACCATATAAACGACGACGGGCTCATCCCCGCCAGCGAGTCAACCCTCGCCGATGCGACATCCACATCGCAGCAGACGGTGCATGGCCGGATCGTGGCATTGCGCGGCCGTGGTCTGCTGCGGCTGGTCCGGGAAGCACACGGTGGCGTGGCGGCGCGGTACAGGGTGACCGATCCGGGTCAGCCCCGGCAAGCATCGTTGCCGGCCCTTCCTGCGGGCAGCCGATGGGTGAGCGACCCGGATGAGGCCCGGACGCTGTTCGACCAGCACGCCGACCACATCGCCACCACAACGCAGCAGCAGGATCAGCTGCGGCAGCTGTGGAACGCCCTGATCGACCGTATGGACGGCGACGGGCTCATCACCGCCAGCGAGTCAACCCTCGCCGATGCGACATCCACATGGTATTCGACGGTGCATGGCCGGATCGTGGCATTGCGCGACCGTGGTCTGCTGCAGCTGGTCCAGGAAGCACACGGTGGCGTGCCGGCGCGGTACGGGGTGACCGCTCCGGGTCAGCCCCGGCAAGCATCGTTGCCGGCCCTTCCTGCGGGCAGCCGATGGGTGAGCGACCCGGATGAGGCCCGGACGCTGTTCGACCAGCACGCCGACCACATCGCCACCACAAGGAAGCAGCAGGATCAGCTGCGGCAGCTGTGGAACGCCCTGATCGACCGTATGGACGGCGCCGGGTTCATCACCGCCAGCGAGCCAACCCTCGCCGATGCGACATCCACATCGCATTCGACGGTGCATGGCCGGATCGTGGCATTGCGCGGCCGTGGTCTGCTGCAGCTGGTCCAGGAAGCACACGGTGGCGTGCCGGCGCAGTACAGGGTGACCGCTCCGGGTCAGCCCCGGCAAGCATCGTTGCCGGGCCCTGCCCCCGGACCGGACCGCCCGCAGCAGGGTGCGGACCTGTCCTGGCTGAACCACGGGGGGACGTCGCCGATGTCCGGGCCGGTACCTGCCCCGCCGGCGGACACGGGTCTGCCCGGGCTGCCCGG
>NZ_JBAKHU010000199.1:0-1803 GCF_036906895.1 Micromonospora sp. CPCC 206060 | reverse complement strand
TCGCCGTCGACGGTAAGACGCTGCGGGTGCGACACGAGGTCGCATGTGATGAGTGGATCACGGTGGAGGAGGTGCCCGTGTGGTGACGTGATCCCCGGTCCGTGCTCGGTGGCCGGTCTCCGCCTTGGCGTGCGTCGCGGGTAACTGCGGGGTGCGGAGCCCAGGGTTCAAGCCGAAGGGTCCTCGTTCCTTCCGGGGGCTACGGGTGAGGAGAAGTGCGGGTGGGCGAACGCGAGTGAACCCTTGGTTGATGCCTCGTCATCTTGAAGGTCCGGGTGGAGGGAAGCGGGACCGGGCCGAGATCAGGGACTGGCCGTTGAGAAGCGGCGGATGCCGGTAGCGGAACGTAGCGCTGTCGGGTGAGCACCATCGTCCCCGGGGTACAGAGGGCGCCCAATCCGTGCGTGTCTCATACATGCGGAACGTGGAAACCCCGTCCGGGTCCAGCCTCAGCGGCTGGTAGGCCGACCGTGAGGAAGGCGGAAGCCCTGGCCGGGAACAGGATGACCCGAGAAGCGAAGGCCGGTGTGCCGAAAGGCGACGGGAAGGACATCACGAGGACGGCCACCTCCTGGCCGTGTGGTGTCGAACCGACCGGATACGGGCAGCGCCGCGAAGCGGTGCGGTGGTGGTGCCCGGCCCGAGAGGGAGCCCACGCGGGTCAGGTGAGTCTGTGGAGATGGCGATGGACATGACGTCAGTGCCTGCGGAGACGTTGGACGCCGCTGCTTCAGCGGTGAACGGACCTCAGGGCTTTCCCGACGACTGGGATCAGGTGGACTGGACCCGGGTCGAGGAGGAGGTACGGCGGCTGCGCCAGCGGATCTTCACGGCGTCACGGGCAGGAGAGCACCGCAAGGTGCGCAACCTGCAGCGGTTGATGCTGCGGTCCCGGGCGAACGCGTTGCTCAGCACACGCCGGGTCGCGCAGGTCAACCAGGGGCGGGGGACGGCAGGGGTTGACGGCCGGACCGCGTTGACCGGACCCGAGCGGGTGGATTTGGCCCGCTGGGTCCAGCAGCGCGGGTGTCGGCCGGTGGCCCGGCCCGTCCGTCGGATCTACATTCCGAAGGCCAACGGCAAACGGCGTCCGCTCGGCATCCCCGTGATCGCCGATCGCGCGTCGCAAGCCGTGGTGCTGAACGCGCTGGAGCCTGAATGGGAGGCTCGGTTCGAGTCGAGGAGCTACGGTTTCCGGCCCGGCCGGGGCTGTCATGACGCGATCGAAGCGATCTTCGCCGTCTGCAAGGGCAAGAACCCGAAGCGGGCGTGGGTCCTCGACGCGGATCTGACAGCGGCGTTCGACCGGATCGATCACCACCGACTCATGGAGCACCTGCACGGATTCCCCGCCAGGGAACCTGTCGCCCGGTGGCTGAAGGCAGGCGTGATCGAGAACCGGCAATACGCCCCGACCGAGGAGGGCACACCTCAGGGCGGGGTGATCAGCCCGTTGCTGATGAACATCGCCCTGCACGGGATCGAGACAGCAGCCGGGGCCCGGCAGCAGACCACCCCGTCGCGATGGGGCTGGTCGGTACCCGGAACCCCGGTCGTGGTCAGATACGCCGACGACCTGGTCGCGCTCTGCTCCACCCGGGAGCAGGCGGAGCAGGTCCGGCAACGCCTGGCCCAGTGGCTGGCACCGCGAGGACTGACGTTCAACGAGGACAAAACGCGGATTGTGCACCTGTCCGAAGGGTTCGACTTCCTCGGCTTTACCGTCCGCCACTACCGCAGCCCGGGCAAGCTGCTGATCACACCATCGAAAGCGGCCGTCAAACGGTTCCGCGCCCGGCTGCG
>NZ_JBAKHU010000198.1:0-1851 GCF_036906895.1 Micromonospora sp. CPCC 206060 | reverse complement strand
CAACCCACCGAACAACAAACGATCACGCAACAACCGCTAAACACCACTCCACAGGACTTGACCCGACCTGTTCGGGTGACTCTGCTTGCATGAGGCGGATGACGTCGCTAGCGTCCTTCGGCTTCAGGCGCGATGTTCTACCTGTGCCGGCATCACGGAACCGTTCGTGCAACTTGTGCGCCTTGGCCACGAACAGGGCGGCGGTGCCGGCCACCGGTACCAGCACTGTGCGGTCGTCGGCGTCGGGTTCCAGGCTGGTAATCATCACGTCGCAGTGGTCAGCTACTGCTGCCTCTAATCCGGGCGTGCGACGGGCGGTGTTCGCGCCGTGAGAGGGCAATTGCGCCGACCTGCGCCCCTTACCCGCCAGTGCCTCCGGCACAAGCAGGTCCACCGGCACGATGACTTCTTGGCCGGCCACGAGAACGGATCTCTGCCAGATTCCTGGTTCAGTGCCCAGTGAGAACCCGGCAGACTCCATTGCCTCCTTGAGCGCTGGGTTGGCTCCCAACACCCGCGGATCGAGGGCAAGGTCAGCGTCGGTGGTGTACGGCGCGACGCTGACATCGAGCGTGGCTCCGCCGGTACGCACGTAGATTGCTTGGGCGCCAGCCAGAATGACCGCTTTGCGGTGCTCGGCGAGCGCGTTGAGGGCGTCCAACAACACGCGACGCGCTGCCACATATAGTGGCGAGGTCTCTGGCGACATCATGGACAGCGAATCTACACATCGAGCTCCGGAAGATCCCGCAACCGCCAACGCGATTCGTGTTCGCGCATCCAGTCGATCAGGGCTTCCCCCTCCTCGGGCAGTCGGCCATTGCCGCCGAGGCAGTCCAACGCCAACTGGCTGAGCCCCACATGGCGCCGGCCCCCCACTTGGCGCGCCCGAGCAAGCTGCGCCTCATCCTCAGGGCGCAGCAGCACGACATCAGCGCCTCGATCCGTCGGTAACAGTCGACCGAACTGACTTACCTCGCTCGGACTGTCGGTGTAGAGGACTAGTTGGGCCGGTGCAGCGATGGGCGCGACCGCCGACGCAGCGAAGGATCCTGTGACGACGACCGGCGGGGCACCATCATCCGTTAGCCGGTGAAACAGGTCAGCCGCGCCAGCGGGTGCGACAGACAGTGAGGTGGTGTTGGTCTTGAGAAGGTCGTAGCGTGCGGCAGCGAGGGTCAGCAGCCCGGGCCAGTCAACGTCCACCACCGTGCCCTTACGGTCACGTTCGATCACTGCTTGTTCATCGAGGGCCTGTAGCAGGCTGGACACATAGCCTCGGTTGAGGCCGCCCACCCTGGCCAGATCTGTTAGCCGAAGCGGGGGCATGACGTCGACCAGCAGGCGTGCGAGCCGGCGAGCTTTGGGTCCATACAACCGAGCAGGGCCGCGGTGGGACGGGTGCGGGTCACGCTGCGCGCCAGGTAGCCGGACGAACACGGCTGGTCTTTGGACGCGCAGGTAGACATTCCCGGTCAAATCGAGGTACGAGTAGCCTCGCTCTTCAAGCATGGCTCGCGACCTCGGGCTCAACCAGGGAGCAACAACCAAGATCACTGGATCACGCATAGCCCTGCGGACTGCACCCGACAAGCGCGCGTGGATCTTTTCCACGTCCCGGGGCGTGAACGATGTCTTGGCTTCGACCAAGACGAGCGTGTACCCGCTGTACTGCTCCTTCAGCTCCCACAGGGCGTCCCCAGCATCCGGCAGCGTCTCTTCCCCGCCGATCGGGGCGTCGATCAGCTCGAAGTGCTCCGGCAACAGCTTGACGAGATAGTTGCGTCCGGCAGAGTGGTGTACGGCAGACCTGCAGCTCAGAGCCGGTTTGGCGTAGACGTGAGGCGGCCA
>NZ_JBAKHU010000197.1:0-1892 GCF_036906895.1 Micromonospora sp. CPCC 206060 | reverse complement strand
CGTTGGGGATCACCCGACTGTCGAAGTCGCAGGTCAGCGTGATGGCCCGTGACCTCGACGAACCGTCGTTGCTCCCGACGCAATCCGCCGCCAAAAGTCCCGCTGCACCGCACGAGACGGCTCCGGCCGTCCCGGTGAACGCATCGACGGTCGCAACGCCCGATCCGACGCCCACTGGCGCCGCGCACCAGCCGGTACCCGAGGTATCCGCTTCTTGCCGTGCCCCATCGCAAACCTCCGTGATCAAGGTGTTGCGACGACCAGTTGAATCCGCCTTGGGCGCCGTTGTCGCTGTGGAAGATCGCCCCGCGCAGGTTGCCCCGGGTGCCGGCGGCGGCCGTGAGCGCGTCGGCGACCAGTTCGGTGCGCATGTGGTCGGCGATCGACCAGCCCACCAGACGCTTGGAGTACAGGTCCAAGACCGTTGCCAGATAAAGGAACCGCCCGTCACCGACAGGCAGGTAGGTGATGTCGCCGACGTACTTGCGGTTCGGCGCGGGCGCGGTGAAGTCCCGGCCGATCAGGTCGGGCACAGGCGCCGCGTCGGGCGCGGGGACCGTGGTGCGGACCTTCCTGCGCAGATGCACCCCGACGATCCCGCCGCGGCGCATCAACCGCTCGACCCGCTTGTGGTTCACCGGTCTGCCCTGCTCACGCAGTTCAGCGGTGATCCGTGGGCTGCCGTAGGTGCTGTCGGACTCCTGGTGGATCTTGATAATCCGTTCGGTGAGGACCTGGTCGGCACGGCCCCGCTCGGCGCGGGCCGGGGCCGCCTCGCGCCAGCGGTAGAACCCGGACCGCGATACCGACAGGAGCCCGCACAGCCGCTTCACGCCGTAGGCGTCATGGTGGTCGGCGACGAACTGGAAACGGCTCACCAGCTGGTCTCGCCCGCGAAATACTAGGCTGCCCGGCGCAGAATCTCCCGCTCCAGCTCAAGCTCCCTCACCCGGGCCTTGAGCTGCCTGTTCTCCTTCTCCAACGCGGTGGACTCCGCCGCGCCGGGCACCGCAGCCTGCTCGGCCTCGCGTACCCACACGCGCAGAGTCTCGTGGTTCACCCCCAGATCCTGGGCCACCGAGGCGTACGTGCGCCCCGGACTGGCGTGGTACAGCGCGACGGCATCGGCCCGGAACTCAGGCGTGTACTTCGACGTACCCAACGGGAACTCCTGTCCTATGGATCTTCACGATCCAATCATCAGGGTGTCCACGATCAAGGGGAAACGCCCGACGTCCCCCCGTGGTTTAGCCAGGACAGGTCCGCACCCTGCTGCGGGCGGTCCGGTCCGGGGGCAGGGCCCGGCAACGATGCTTGCCGGGGCTGACCCGGAGCGGTCACCCTGTACTGCGCCGGCACGCCACCGTGTGCTTCCTGGACCAGCTGCAGCAGACCACGGCCGCGCAATGCCACGATCCGCCTATGCACCGTCGGCTGCGGTATGGATGCCGCATCGGCGAGGGTTGACTCGCTGGCGGGGATGAACCCGTCGCCGTCCATACGGTCGATCAGGGCGTTCCACAGCTGCCGCAGCTGATCCTGCTGCTTCCTTGTGGTGGCGATGTGGTCGGCGTGCTGGTCGAACAGCGTCCGGGCCCCATCCTTGTCGCGCACCCATCGGCTGCCCGCAGGAAGGGCCGGCAACGATGCTTGCCGGGGCTGACCCGGAGCGGTCACCCCGTACTGCGCCGGCACGCCACCGCGTCCTTCCTGGACCAGCTGCAGCAGACCACGGTCGCGCAATGCCACGATCCGGCCATGCACCGTCTGCTGCAATGTGGATGTCGCATCGGCGAGGGTTGACTCGCTGGCGGTGATGAACCCGTCGCCGTCCATATGGTCGATCAGGGCGTTCCACAGCTGCCGCAGCTGATCCTGCTGCTGCCTTGTGG
>NZ_JBAKHU010000196.1:0-1905 GCF_036906895.1 Micromonospora sp. CPCC 206060 | reverse complement strand
ACCATGATCCAACCCGAACGACCCAGGTCAAGCCGACCCGCCGACGAGCACCTGACCAGTCACGTACGTGTGAGATTTTCACCCCGTCACGCAGTGTGACCTACGTATTCTTGGCCTCTCACCTGGCCTTTTGTGGGTAGCGCCGCCCCCCCAGTCGACATCTATCGATGTTAACGGCGACGGTGACCTGGGGAGACGTCCGCGCTCGCTGGCGGCCGAGGCATCGATAGATGTCGCTATCCGAGGTAGGGGGTGTCGCGACCTTCGGCGTGGTGGTGGAGGCGGAGTCGGACGGTGTCGTCGGTGGGGTAGATGAAGCTAACCTCGGTGGACTCATCGCTGACGGCCAGTGTGCCGCCGGTGACTCGGGCACGGTAGGTCACTGTGAACTCCTGCCGCACCTCACCATCGGCGTACGCGATGAAGTGCGCGGGCGTGGCCTCCATGACCGCCCAACGCGCGCTACGCGAACTCCAACACCGGCGCATCACCTACAGCGTCGCCGGCAAAGGCACCTTCGTCCACCCCGACGCGTTCGACCTGCTACGCGGCGGCGTCCTCCGCGAACCCATCGACGACCCCGACCTACGCCGCCGAGTCGCCGCCTACCTCGCCGACCAACAAGGCATCACCATCCGCTACCACCACGCCCGCACCGCCGACGACAAGAACACGGCCCTGCACGACCTGCTGCGCCACGCCGACACCAACAGCGATCTCATCGACGACGTAATCAAATACCAGGCCAACCGAGGCAACTTCGCCCAGCAACCCGAACACCTCCGACGCCCCAGCGACGACGATCAAGCGTCAGCGCCCGCCAGCGCCCCCGCAGCAGTCGCCAGCGCACACCGAAGCAGTAAGCCAGCCAGACCAGGGCCCTCGGCCAAGATCCGACTGGCTCAAAACTGCTCTACAGGATCAAGACCGGCCCGGCAGAGCCGGGCCGCGCGCACGCGCTACGACCTACGGCCCCGCGCGCACGCCCATAACACCGAACCGCCACGCAAGTCCGCTTGGCCGGCCATCGACCACCCGAGGCCGTGACGATCGCTGTGTTGGCCGGCCAACGACGTGCTTCCGGCGATCGACGCCGCGCCGCGAGCGGCACGGCACCGAGCAGAGCGCCTCCGCCATCCGCGACTTCAGCATGGAATCGGCATGTAGGAATGTCTGACGCCGCCTGACGGGAACCATGACGGCAACCGGAGCAGACAAGGACATCCTTGTACGGCCGCCCGCTACGATCCGTGACCGAAGCGGGCGGGCCTCAACAGGGATAGAGACGACTCGAAATTTCACATGGGACGCAACATGTCGGGCGCCACGCCTCCACCCGACACAACTTGGCCATAATTGGTGTCGACGGTTAACGAACACCGTTGTGCAATTGAATGCACCAGCGCAACAACGAGATCAGGCGCGCGGTAATCCACGCTAAAAATGGCGCTCGGCGATTTCGGAACTTGAACCTCCGGCCAATCTTCAAAAATGCCGTCGACTTCGGGATCGGACACCTCTACTACATAGCAGTGTTCGTCGCCGCGTTGAAGCGTCAGGACAGCACCATTGACTGAGACGTCGCCGACCGATTGCACGAATTCTGCCAGCTTACCCAGGTCGACTGTTCGGTCGTCGACAACCAGGACCACCGTCTCCGTCATGGTTTTGGTCCGATCCAAGCAATCAGATCGTCCATACTTCTGAAGACCGGAACGCCCAGGTTTTCAATCCCCTTCACGACGCTACCCTTGAGATTGGGGCCGTAGATCGCGACGCGTCGCCCACCTGCGCTCGGAAGAATTCGCTCTTCCATCTGGGCCACCTTACCCTTTCCACCGCGTGACTGGTCAGGTGGTCGCTGCGCCGGTGGGTAGCCAGGGACAGCCGGCGACGAGTTCGGTG
>NZ_JBAKHU010000195.1:0-1936 GCF_036906895.1 Micromonospora sp. CPCC 206060 | reverse complement strand
CTGGACCAGTTCGGTCGTAACCTGACCCAGGCGGCCCGGGAGGGCAAGCTCGACCCGGTGATCGGTCGGTCCAAGGAGATCGAGCGGGTCATGCAGGTCCTGTCCCGGCGGACGAAGAACAACCCGGTGTTGATCGGTGAGCCGGGTGTGGGTAAGACCGCGGTGGTCGAGGGCCTGTCCCAGAAGATCATCAAGGGTGAGGTTCCGGAGACGCTGAAGGACAAGCAGCTGTACACCCTGGATCTGGGGGCGTTGGTTGCGGGTTCGCGGTACCGGGGTGATTTCGAGGAGCGTCTGAAGAAGGTGCTCAAGGAGATCCGGACCCGGGGTGACATCATCCTGTTCATCGATGAGATCCACACTCTGGTGGGTGCGGGTGCCGCGGAGGGTGCGATCGACGCGGCGAGCATCCTGAAGCCGATGTTGGCGCGGGGTGAGTTGCAGACCATCGGTGCGACGACGTTGGATGAGTACCGCAAGTATGTGGAGAAGGACGCGGCGTTGGAGCGGCGGTTCCAGCCGATTCAGGTGGGTGAGCCGTCGTTGGCGCACACGATCGAGATCCTGAAGGGGTTGCGCGATCGGTACGAGGCGCATCACCGGGTGAGTATCACGGATGCGGCTCTGGTGGCGGCGGCGACGTTGGCGGATCGGTACATCTCGGATCGGTTCCTGCCGGACAAGGCGATCGATCTGATTGATGAGGCGGGTGCGCGGATGCGGATCCGTCGGATGACGGCGCCGCCGGATCTGCGGGACTTCGATGAGCGGATCGCTCAGGTGCGTCGGGACAAGGAGTCTGCGATCGATGCGCAGGACTTCGAGCGGGCTGCGCAGTTGCGGGACAAGGAGAAGCAGCTTCTCGGGGCGAAGGCGCAGCGGGAGAAGGAGTGGAAGGCGGGGGATCTGGACGTCGTCAGTGAGGTTGACGATGAGCAGATCGCGGAGGTGCTCGGTAACTGGACCGGTATTCCGGTGTACAAGTTGACCGAGGAGGAGACGTCGCGGTTGCTGCGTATGGAGGATGAGCTGCACAAGCGGGTCATCGGCCAGGAGGACGCGGTGAAGGCGGTGTCGAAGGCGATTCGTCGGACGCGGGCGGGGTTGAAGGATCCGAAGCGTCCGTCGGGGTCGTTCATCTTCGCGGGTCCGTCGGGTGTGGGTAAGACGGAGTTGTCGAAGGCTCTGGCGGAGTTCCTGTTCGGGTCGGAGGAGGCTCTGATCCAGTTGGACATGTCGGAGTTCCATGACCGGTACACGGTGTCGCGTCTGGTGGGTGCTCCGCCTGGGTATGTGGGGTATGACGAGGGTGGGCAGTTGACGGAGAAGGTGCGCCGTCGTCCGTTCTCGGTGGTGTTGTTCGATGAGATCGAGAAGGCTCATCCGGATGTGTTCAACACTCTGCTTCAGATTTTGGAGGATGGTCGGCTGACCGATGGTCAGGGTCGGATCGTGGACTTCAAGAACACGGTGATCATTTTGACCACGAACCTGGGTACGCGGGATGTCGCGAAGGCGGTGTCGTTGGGTTTCCAGGCGTCGGAGGATTCGGAGTCGAACTACGACCGGATGAAGCAGAAGGTCAACGATGAGTTGAAGCAGCACTTCCGGCCGGAGTTCCTGAACCGGATCGATGACACGATCGTGTTCCATCAGTTGCGGCAGTCGGAGATTCTGTCGATCGTGGACATCATGATCGCGCGGATCGAGTCGCAGTTGCGGAACAAGGACATGGGTCTGGAGTTGACCGACGGCGCGAAGAAGTACCTGGCGGCGAAGGGTTTCGACCCGGTGTTGGGTGCGCGGCCGTTGCGTCGGACGATCCAGCGGGACATCGAGGACAACCTGTCCGAGCGGATTCTGTTCAACGAGTTGACCCCGGGTCAGATCGTGGTGGTCGACTGCGAGGGCGATCCGGACAACATCGACAAGTCCA
>NZ_JBAKHU010000194.1:0-1953 GCF_036906895.1 Micromonospora sp. CPCC 206060 | reverse complement strand
CCCGGGCAAGCTGCTGATCACACCATCGAAAGCGGCCGTCAAACGGTTCCGCGCCCGGCTGCGGTCCGAGGTCCGCAATCTCCACGGCGCGAACGCGCTAGCTGTGATCAGCAGACTCAACCCGATCCTGCGTGGCTGGGCCGCGTACTACCGCACGGTCGTGTCCAAGAAGGTCTTCAACGACATCGATTCCACGCTCGTGTGGACGATGCTCAAGTGGGCCAGACACCGGCACGAGACGAAGTCCTACCGATGGATCGTGAACCGCTACTTCGGGCGGTTCCACCCGACCAGGCAAGACCGATGGCTCTTCGGCGACCGGGACACCGGCGCCTGCCTGACCCGCTTGTCCTGGACACCCATCCGCCGACACCAGATGGTCAACGCCGACGCGTCTCCGGACGACCCGGCTCTGACCTACTACTGGCGACAGCGACGACGACGCCGACTGCCACCGGACACGCCTACAGCACCAGGCCCCGCGCCCTACACCCTGCGACGCCCTGCGGGACTTGCTTGAGCCGGATGCGGTGAAAGTCGCACGTCCGGTTCTGAGGGGGCCCCGGTGCAGCAATGCGCCGGGGCTACCCGACGGCGCCCGCCTGGGCGACGGCCGTCAGGTGCACCTGCTGTCCGCGCTGGACACCAGCACCGGCATCGTCCTGGCCCAGGTCACGGTCGACACGAAAAGCAACGAAATCCCCGCCTTCACCCCACTGCTGGACGCTGTCGAGCGCGTGCTCGGCAATCTGGACGGCGTCCTGTTCGTCGCCGACGCCCCGCATACCCAGACGTCTCACGCCGAGCAGATCACCGCCCGCGGCGCTCACCTGTTTCTGCAGGCCAAGGGCAACCAGCCAACCCTGTTCACCCAGCTCAAGACGTTGCCCTGGGCGCAGGTCCCGGTCGGTGACCGCACCCGCGACCGTGGTCACGGCCGCACCGAGACCCGCACCGTCAAAGCCGTCACCCCGCACACCCCGGGCGGGATCGCGTTCCCGCACGCCCAGCAAGCAGTCCGGATCACCCGCACCCGCACCACCGGCGGCAAGACCAGCCGCGAGACCGCCTACCTGATCACGTCCCTGCCCGCCGCCGACGCCCAACCCACCGACCTGCAGCACTGGGCCAGAGCAGAGTGGTTGATCGAGAACCAGGTCCACAACGTCAGAGATGTCACCTTCCGTGAAGACCAACATCAGGCCCGGACCGGTACCGGCCCCGCCGTCATGGCCACCCTGCGTAACACCGCGATCGGCTGGCACCGCATCAACGGCGAAACCAACATCGCCCGCGCCAACCGACGGGCCGACCGACGATCAGACGACCTCATTCAGGCCGTGACCAGCAGTTACCCCAACATGCAATGACCCTGTCGAATGCCCACTGAAAACCAGCTGACCAACTCTCCATCAAACCCGGGGCTTGACGGGCCATCATGGAGTGGGTAGAAGAAGCTGTTGTTGGTGACCGTGGGTGGGCAGGGCGAGCTGATTCGGATCACCTCCGATGGGGACGCCCATCGGCGGCTCGGGCCGGCCGGGTTGGCTGGCCTGGTGGTGGCGACGGCGCGTCTCGCTGGTGAGGGCGCTGGGCGGAAGACGATGGCGGGTACCGCCGCGTTGCTGGCTGATCGTGCCGGGCGCGGCGGCGCCCGGCGCGGTCGGCCGCGAGTATGGGGAACTTTTCGAGGCCCGCGCGGCCGTGGGGGGGGTTTGCTCGCGAGTATTGTGCTCGTGGCGTATGCCGGGTTGGGTGAGGCGGTCGGCTTCCAGGGCGAGAAGTGGGACCTCCCTCACCGTGTCGGGGTCAACACGGAGGAGACCGGCACAATTTTGGTGCCGGACATGAGCGGCGGTCAGCGCGGCTAGTTTGCACGTGGCTGACTGGTTCGCACTGGGTGCCCCTGATTGGGGGCAGGGAAGGAGCGTTGCGCGTTGGCCGCCGCCGCCG
>NZ_JBAKHU010000193.1:0-2132 GCF_036906895.1 Micromonospora sp. CPCC 206060 | reverse complement strand
CCATCCGCGCCCTGGAGGACCAGGCCGCATAACCGAGTCCTCCACGATTCCAGGGGATTGACAGAGGTATCGCAATGATCGACCGGTACGTGTTGGACCTTCAAGAGGTTGACGAGATGCAGGTCGCGGTCGTTGGCGGCAAGGGCGCGCACCTGGGTGGGCTGTCGCGGATCGAAGGCATCCGCGTGCCGGCTGGCTTTTGCGTGACGACGGACGCCTTCCGGCGGATCATGGCGGAAGCGCCGTCGATCGACGATCAGCTCGATCAGCTGTCGCGCCTGAACCCGCACGACCGGGAGGCGATCCGCACGCTCAGCGCGGAGATCCGCCGGACCATCGAAGGGATCGCCATCCCGGGCGATCTCGCGGCGGCGATCAACCGCGCGCTCGCCCAGGTCGGCGAGCAAGCCGCCTACGCCGTCCGATCCAGCGCGACGGCAGAGGACCTGCCGACGGCCTCCTTCGCCGGCCAGCAGGACACGTACCTCAACGTCGTGGGGCCTGCGGCGATCCTCCAGCACGTCAGCCGGTGCTGGGCGTCGCTGTTCACCGAGCGGGCCGTGACCTACCGCCAGCGCAACGGCATCGACCACCGTACGGTCCACATGGCCGTGGTCGTACAGCAGATGGTCTTCCCGGATGCGGCCGGCATCCTGTTCACGGCCGACCCCGTCACGGGCAACCGGAAGGTCGCCACCGTGGACGCCAGCTTCGGCCTCGGCGAGGCCCTGGTCTCCGGCCTGGTGAACCCGGACCTCTTCAAGGTGCGCGACGGCGGGATCGTCGCCAAGACGGTCGCCGCCAAACAGCGTGCCGTTCACGCCCTGCCGGCTGGCGGTACGCAGGAAGTGGCGATCGACCCGCAGCGGCAGGAGCAGCCTGCGTTGACTGATGCGCAGGTCGTGCGGCTCGTGCAGCTCGGGCGGCGGATCGAAGCGCACTTCGGCCGCCCCCAGGACATCGAATGGTGCCTGGTCGGCGAAGACTTCCAGATCGTCCAGAGCCGGCCGATCACCACGCTGTATCCCATCCCCGAGACCGGCGACGCAGAAAATCACGTCTACGTCTCCGTCGGCCACGGGCAGATGATGACCGACCCCATGAGGCCCCTGGGGCTCTCCATGTGGCAACTGACGGCCATGGCGCCGATGCACGAGGCTGGCGGGCGGCTGTTCGTCGACGTCACCCGGCGCCTGGCCTCGCCCGCGAGCCGCGCCGGCCTCCTGGAGGTGCTGGGGAGGGGCGATCCGCTGATCAGGGACGCGCTGGAGACCGTCCTCGACCGCGACGACTTCGTCCCGACGCTCCCGGACACGGGTCCCGCCGGGCCGCCGGCCAGCGGCGCGTCCGCCCCGATCGAGACCGATCCGGCCATCGTCACCGAGCTGATCGAGCGCAGCCAGGCCTCCATCGCCGCCCTGCGGCGCGACATCCGGACGAAGACCGGACCGGCACTGTTCGACTTCCTGCTGGAGGCCTTCCAGGAGCACAAGCGAGTCCTCGGTGATCCGCTGAGCATGCAGGCGATCATGGCGGGGATGGAGGCCACCTGGTGGCTCAACGACCAGCTGCAGGAGTGGCTGGGCGAGAAGAACGCGGCCGACACGCTCACGCTGTCCGCCCCCAACAACGTCACGTCAGAGATGGGACTGGCGCTGCTCGACGTCGCGGACGTGATCCGCCCGTATCCGGAGGTGGTGGCGTTCCTGCAGGGCGTCGAGAACGGGGGCTTCCTGGACGAGCTGCCGAAGCTCGCGGGCGGGACCGAAGCGCGCGACGCCATCGAGGCCTACCTCGACCGGTACGGCATGCGCTGCGTCGGCGAGATCGACATCACGAGGCCGCGTTGGCGCGAACGCCCCACCACGCTCGTGCCTCTGATCCTCGACAACATCAAGCTCTTCGAGCCGGGCGCCGCCGAGCGGCGCTTCGAGCAAGGGCGGCAGGAAGCGCAGAAGAAGGAACAGGACGTGCTGGCACGCTTGCGGGCCCTGCCGGACGGGGAGCAGAAGGCCGACGAGACCAAGCGGATGATCGACCGGCTCCGGACCTTCATCGGCTACCGGGAGGTGACTGGTCAGGTGGTCGCTGCGCCGGTGGGTAGCCAGGGACAGCCGGCGACGAGTTCGGTG
>NZ_JBAKHU010000192.1:0-2155 GCF_036906895.1 Micromonospora sp. CPCC 206060 | reverse complement strand
TGGAGGCGGAGAGCCTCTTCATCATGCGTGAGGTGGTGGCGGAGTTGGAGCGGCCGGTGCTGCTCTTCTCCGGGGGCAAGGATTCGATCGTGATGCTGCGGCTGGCGCAGAAGGCGTTCGCGCCGGCGGGCATCCCGTTCCCGGTGATGCACGTGGACACCGGGCACAACTTCGCGGAGGTGCTGGAGTACCGGGATCAGCGGGTGGCTGAGCTGGGTCTGCACCTGGTGGTGGCCAGCGTCCCCGAGGCGCTCGCCAGTGGTCTGGTGCACGAGTCGCCGGATGGGATGCGTAACCGGATCCAGACGCCGGTGCTGTTGGACGCGGTGGAGAAGTACCGGTTTGACGCGTTGTTCGGTGGTGCGCGCCGGGATGAGGAGAAGGCGCGGGCGAAGGAGCGGGTGTTCAGTTTCCGGGATGACTTCGGGCAGTGGGATCCGAAGAACCAGCGTCCGGAGCTGTGGTCGTTGTACAACGGGCGGCATCATCCGGGTGAGTCGATCCGGGTGTTTCCGTTGTCGAACTGGACTGAGTTGGACATCTGGCATTACATCGCCCGGGAGGGGTTGCCGTTGCCGTCGATCTACTACGCGCATGAGCGTGAGGTGGTCGACCGGGAGGGGATGCTCTACGCGGTCAACGAGTTCTTCCGGGCGCGTCCCGACGAGCGGGTCTTCACCGAGCAGGTGCGGTACCGGACGGTGGGCGACGCCTCCTGCACCGCTGCGGTCCGCTCCGACGCGGACACGGTGGAGAAGGTCATCGAGGAGGTGGCGTCGACGCGGATCACCGAGCGGGGTGCCACCCGGGGTGATGACCGGGTGAGTGAGGCTGCCATGGAGGACCGCAAGCGGGAGGGCTACTTCTGATGACCGCCACCGTTGCCGAGCCGGTCGAGGCTCGCCCGATGGATCTGCTCCGCTTCGCCACCGCCGGCAGCGTGGACGACGGTAAGTCGACGCTCATCGGCCGGCTGCTCTATGACACCAAATCGCTCTTCACCGACCAGCTCGAAGCCGTCGAGGCGGTCAGTGCGGCGCGGGGTGACGAGTACACGAACCTGGCGTTGTTGACCGACGGTCTGCGGGCCGAGCGGGAGCAGGGCATCACGATCGATGTGGCGTACCGGTACTTCGCGACGCCGCGGCGGAAGTTCATCATCGCGGACACTCCGGGGCACATCCAGTACACGCGGAACATGGTCACCGGTGCGTCGACGGCGGATCTGGCGTTGATCCTGGTGGACGCGCGTAAGGGGTTGGTCGAGCAGTCCCGGCGGCACGCGTTCCTGTGTTCGTTGTTGCGGGTGCCGCACCTGGTGCTCTGTGTCAACAAGATGGATCTGGTGGACTGGTCGCAGGAGGTGTTCGAGCGGATCGCGGATGAGTTCACCACGTTCGCCGCGAAGTTGGACGCGCCGGATCTGACGGTGGTGCCGATCTCCGCGTTGCGGGGTGACAACATCGTGTCCCGGTCGGAGAACATGCCGTGGTACGAGGGGCCGTCGTTGTTGCACCATCTGGAGCGGGTGCACATCGCCTCGGACCGCAATCTTCAGGATGTGCGGTTCCCGGTGCAGTATGTGATCCGGCCGCAGTCGACCACGGTGACGGACTACCGCGGCTATGCGGGGCAGGTCGCCTCGGGTGTGTTGAAGCCGGGTGACGAGGTGATGGTGTTGCCGTCGGGGTTCACCTCGCGGATCTCGGTGATCGAGACGGCGGATGGTCCGGTGGAGCAGGCGTTCCCGCCGATGTCGGTGACGATCCGGTTGGAGGACGAGATCGACATCTCCCGGGGGGATCTGATCTGCCGGCCGAACAATGCTCCGGCGGTGGCGCAGGACATCGAGGCGATGGTGTGTTGGATGGACGAGTCCCGTCCGTTGCAGCCCGGTGGCCGGTACGCGATCAAGCACACGACCCGGTCGGCGCGGGCGGTCGTTCGGGGTCTGCACTACCGGCTGGACATCAACACCCTGCACCGGGACGAGACCGCGGGTGAGTTGCGGCTCAACGAGATCGGCCGGGTCCGGCTACGCACCACGGTTCCCCTTCTGGCGGATGAGTACCGCCGGAACCGCACCACGGGCGGGTTCATCGTCATCGACGAGGCAACCAACCGCACCGTCGGCGCAGGAATGATCGTCGAAGCC
>NZ_JBAKHU010000191.1:0-2176 GCF_036906895.1 Micromonospora sp. CPCC 206060 | reverse complement strand
TCACGACCAGCGGCGCGTCCGCGGACGCGGCCGGCCGGACGACCTGCTGTTGACTGTCCTCGGTGGGCGGTACCGGAGGTTGCGGGGTCAGGGCAAGCTGCTGCACAGCAGACATCACCGTGGCCAGCTCCTCGGAGTCGAGCTGGCGATCGGAATCGGTCAACACCCCGACGAGGTAACGGCTGGCGTCCGCCGGGCTCAGCACCGTGACTGGGAAACCCGGACTGTGCTCGTTGATGAAGTCGAGCTGCCGTTGCGGCACGTCCGTCGACACGCCCCCACCGGTCACCGTCGCCCGCACCTCGTCGTAGCGCGTTCGGATTGTGTCCGGGTCCAGGAAACCGGCGTCGGTGACCCTGTCCGCTCGTAGCTCACCGAGGCGCCGCAGCACCTGCGGGTGGCTCAGCGCCGCCACATCCCGCTCACGTTGCGACCGGAAGGCGAGCCGCTGCGTGGTCACGTCCGCCGGCAGCCGGCCCGCGTTGTTCTCCAGGTAGGCCAGGACGTGATCCTGCAGCAGCTCGGCCACCCGACCGAGCTCGGACCCCTGGTATACCCCGGTGCGGACCATCTGGGCAGCTTGGTCCTGGAGCCGGCCGGGGTTGGACAGGAAGCCTTGCAGGTCCTCGGGCAACCGCGCGCCCAGCGCGGTGCGGACGAGGTCCGGGTTGGCGACGATGAAGGCATTCAACAGGTTTTTGCCCTGTTCGGCACTCCCCGGCCGCCAGTCCTCGTCGAACTCCGGTGTTTTCATCTGATCCAGATCCATTCGATCCAGATCCGGATCCACTACGTTCTGGAATGCCTGGTCAATAAACGCCAGGCCAGTACCAGACGGGTCGTCATTTTCCGCTGGATCGGATGGCGGCCTGGGGGGGTCGGCCGGGTCGGTGGAGGTGGTGTCTGCCCGCATCGCCTGGGACGGGCCGCGTGGCGTGCTGGTGGAGGCGAGCAGGAGCGCGCTGGTGTCGGTGCCGGTCGTGGTGATCGGCTGCGGGTGGTCGGCGGTCTGGCCGAGCAGGTCGGTGATGGTGGCGGGCCAACCGTCCCCGTCGAACGCGGCCAGCCGGGTGCTCGATGCGAACAGGTGTCGCAGCCACGGGTCACCTATCGGATCATCCGGCTCGGGTCGGTCGGCGGCACCGGGCATCAGAGGGTCCCGCACCTGGATTCTCGGCGGCCCGGATTTCTGTGGCTGGCTGTAGAGGGCGAACACGTGCTGCGGTTCGTTCGGTGGTGCGGCCCTGACCACGACCATCGACCCTGGCACCGCCCGCAACGCGGCCAGCACGTCCTCCGCTGCGACCCCGTCCGGGTGGGGGGCGACCCGCTCGGGTACCGCGTCGAGGATCTCCATCAGTTGCGGCCAGCCCATGGTGGGCGCGAGCCGGCCGTCCGGTCCGATGATCCGGTCGTCGAACACCGCCCGGTTGCCCAGCCGTTTGTACTCGGTTTGGAACTCATCGAGGGTAGCCGCCACGCACCACCACGGGTCGCCTCTGCTGCCGGGACGCATCTGCTCCTGAGCGGCCCAGTTGGCGACCCGCTGCCCGGACTCGATCGGCGCGACGGCCGGCCCAGTTGCCGCGACAGCCGGCTCGCCGTGTCTGCCGGGGTCGCCACTGACCGGTTCGTCCCGCGAGGACACATCACTCAACGAATCCGCGTCACTGAACCCGCGCCCACCAGGCACCCCACTAACCGACTCGTCCCGCAACGACACATCACTCAACGAATCCGCGTCACTGAACCCGCGCCTACCAGGCACCCCACTAACCGACTCGTCCCGCAACGACATGTCACTGATCGAAATTGTGTCGCTGGTGCCGAGGTTGCTGAACATGTCATCGCTGGAGACAGACGTGTCACTGGCGCTGTCACTGTCACGGTCGCTGGCGCTGTCACGTCCGCTGGCGCTGGCGCTGGCGTGGATCGGCGTGCCATCGGCGCGGGAGGCAGCGCCAGCCGGCACCGTATTACGGGCGCTGGCCGCGTCCGTCGTGACGGGCGTGCCGGGCGTGCCGGGCGTGGCGCTGCCGCCGGCCTGGGCGAGCACCTGGTGGTATCCGTCCACCCATTCCCGTTGGAACGACCCGGCGAGGGTGTCGTGGCTGGCCGGATCGACGCCGTACCGGTGGGCCAGCGCGGTGAACTGGGCCTGCGCCAGGCCGGCCGC
>NZ_JBAKHU010000190.1:0-2178 GCF_036906895.1 Micromonospora sp. CPCC 206060 | reverse complement strand
GCTTCCTCGCACACACCGGACTGACCCTCGAACCCGAGACAACCTGACCATTCAAGGTCTGTAGCCAGCCATCTCGTCGAGCAGGAGAAGGTCACTACCCTAAAGCGGGGCGTCGTCGCATCGGTGATGGGTGAGCAGTGGGGCCGAGGCCAGGAAGGTGAGGGGGCCTTTCTCGTCGACCGTCGTGTACTGCTCGCTCATGCCGATCTTGGTCGCGATGCGCAGCGATGTGGTGTTGTGCGATCGGACCACTCGCCAATTGGTTGAACACCCCATCGCCGTCGGGAAGCCGCTCCCACAACGAACCGCAGTGTCCCCGGCCCCCGCAACACCCACGTTGATCTGTACCGCGCGTTCGAGGCCATTGTCCGCGACGAGGAGGACTTTCGGGGGAACTGCGGGCCTTCCAAGGCGCCGACGACGAGGGCCGACCAAAGGTACGGCCCATCGACGTGCCGCCCATGGTCTTCCAGAGCCTGCCATGGCTCAAACCCACCCAGACCAACAGTCGGCTGACCGCAGGCGGCCTGCCTATTCCTTCTTCGGATGGTGCGGGCTCCATCCGTTCAGGTGTGGGCGTAGATCTTCCGGGCTCGGTTCGATGGTGAAGTCGACCGTTGTGAGCGTGGGTGTACCGACAATAGGGTCGATTTCGTCGGCGTAGGCGCGTGCCCAGGTCAACCAGGTGGCGAGTTCGCCATCCCTGGCCACCTGATCTGCGGCGGCGTGTTCGAGGGCGTCGCAGAACGCCCGCATGTTCACGGCTTTCTGCCACTGTTCCATGGCGGTGTTGAGTGTCGTCCTGCGGTGCTCCTCGACGGCGAGTCGGCGAGCTTCCGTGATGGCGTGCTCCCACCTTGCTTTGCGTTCGATGTCGCGGCGGCGGCGTTCCTCTGCTGCCTGCTGTTCGGCGAGTCTCGCCGCGGCCTGCCGTTCCTTCTCACGCTGGTGGAAGGCGGCGGAGACTCGTTGCTGTTCTTCGATGGATTGGATGATGTCGGCGACGATGCGACTGGCCTGTTGTTCCAGGCTCCTGGTCGGGGTGTCGCGCCAGGTGAGGCGCTCGTTGGACTGGAACTTGATGACTTCGAGGCGGAGGCGGCCGGTGGCAACGCTGTCGAACTCCGGAATGTGTGCCCAGGGGCGGAGTCGTTTCGTTCGGCGCTCGTCGATGGTGAGCACGTGGGGTACCTGGTCGTACTCCTCGAAGAACTCCAGCGACCGTCGGGCGCTGCCGAACTTGACGTACGGTTTCGGGTTCTTCGTCGTGAGGTTGATGCCCACGCGGCATTTGCGGTGCACTCCGGCGTCATTGATCGCCCGGAGCAGGGCGAGCACCCGGGGGATCGATTCCGGTGCCACCCGCAGGGTGGTGGGGTCCTGTTCGAGGGCGTCGTAGTCGGCGGCCGCAGTGGCGCGAGTGTCGCCTTGGTCGAGCCGTAGCCGATTCCAATCGGTGTCATAGGGCTGCGCCGCCGAGTACAGACGAACGACGAGGTCACCGGTGTTGCGGCCGGTGTGCCGCAGGTCGTAGCCGTCGGGCACGAGTTTGTGCTGCTTGGCAGCGTGGATGGCGCGCCGATAGCTCGCGCGGGTGTCGGCGTCCGGATCCGACACGACCACGGTGCCGCCGCTGGTCTGGAGCCGTTCGATCAGCACTGTCGCCTCCTGGATCACCGATGGTTTCGCCGTTGGCTGCCGGCTCTTTCCGCCAGAGGTCGCCTGCGTGGGTGAACTCTCCAACAGGTCACTGGTCACCGTGCTGGTCACTGCGGGGTACCGGCCGTTGTCGAGGTAGTAGCGGCCACGCTCGGTCAAGGTCGCGGACCACCGGCCGTCCCGGCGTGACACCGTGACCAGGCGGCGGCCCTGCAACGCCCTCGCGGTGTGTTTCGCGCCATCGCCTGGCATACCCGGGTCGGGGCATCCAGCCTCTACCCAGCGCAGCACCTCGACTTGGTGCGGCTTCAGCGGCGCGGCGATGTCGACCATCGGTCAGTTATACCGACCGGTTTCCACCCGGGCATAGGCCCTCATCATCCCGGTAGGCGTCGGCCATCGGTCGATGTCAGAGTGGTCCTGCACACCCAGGTCACACTGCCTTGCGGCAGGTCGGGTCAAGTCCTGTGGAGTGGTGTTTAGCGGTTGTTGCGTGATCGTTTGTTGTTCGGTGGGTTG
>NZ_JBAKHU010000189.1:0-2234 GCF_036906895.1 Micromonospora sp. CPCC 206060 | reverse complement strand
CTGGTGCCAGGTGTTGAACCTGGACCGGGTCAGCACCACCGACAGCTTCTTCGACCTCGGCGGTGACTCCCTGCGGGCGGTCGCCCTGGTCGGCGCCCTCCGCTCAGCCGGCCTCGGTGTGGCGGTACGCGACGTCTTCCTGCACCGCACCGTCGCCGCGCTCGCCGCCCATCTCGCCGCGAAGGACACCGCCGAGGCGGTACCGGCGTTCCAGGCGGTCGCCCCGTTCAGCCTGATCAGCGCCGAGGACCGCGCCCTGCTCCCGGACGGCCTCGCGGACGCGTACCCGGCGGTGCAGGCCCAGGTCGGCATGGCCGTGGAGATCCAGAAGGAGCCGGCGAAGTCGCTCTACCACATCGTCCGCTGCTTCCGGGTACACAGTGGACGAGGCTTCGACGCCGACGCGCTGCGCCGGGCGGTCCGGGACGTGGTCGGCCGGCACGAGACGCTGCGCACCTCGTTCGACCTCACCCGGCACTCGGTGCCGATGCAGCTCGTGCACGCCGAGGTGCCGGTCGACGTCACGGTGTCCCACCTGAGCGGCGACGACATCGAGGCCCGGCTGCGGGCGTACGTCGACACCGAGCGGGCCCGCCCCTTCGACCCGGAACAGCCGGCGCCGCTGCTGCGGGTCTCCGCGCACCGCACCGACGACCACGGCTGGTGGCTGACCGTGGCGCTGAGTCACCTGGTCACCGGTGGCTGGGACCTGAACAACCTCCTGGTGGAGCTGCTCGGCTGCTACGAGCGGCGCAGCGTCGGCATGGTGCCCGAGTCACCGGAGCCGGTCGCGGTCCGGTACGCCGACTTCGTCGCCGCCGAACTGGCGTCCCTGTCCGCTGGCACCGACGAGGCGTACTGGCGGGGCATCACCGCCGGGTACGCCCGGTTCGCCACCCCGGAGGGCTGGGGCCGGGTGGACGCGCCCCGGGAGAGCCTCCGTACCCGGGTCAGCTACCAGGACCTGGAGCAGCGGTTGCGTACCCTCGCCTCCGCCCTCGACGTGTCGCCCAAGGCGGTGCTGCACGCGGCGCACCTGAAGGTGATGAGCCAGCTCACGGATCAGCGGCGGTTCTACACCGGGTTGGTGTGTGACGCGCGGCCGGAGGTGCGGGGTGCGGAGCGGGTGCACGGGATGTACATCAACATCCTGCCGTTCGGGTTTGCGCGTGGTGCGGGTTCGTGGCGGGAGTTGGTGCGGTCGGTGTTCGACCGGGAGGTGGAGTTGTGGCCGCACCGGCGGTACCCGTTGCCGGCGGTGCAGCGGATGGCGGACGCCGGATCCCGCCCGATCGACGTGGTCTTCGACTACACCGAGTTCCGCCGCTCCGGCGTGATGACCGACGACTCGGTGGACTTCGAGGCCATCGCCGGTGAGGGTGGCACCGAGTTCGCCCTCCAGGTGACCGCCGCCAGCGGCTTCCTCGACCTGGTCGCCGACAGCCACGTCTTCGGCCCGGCCGCGCTGACCCGGATCGGGGCGATGTTCCGTCAGGTGCTCGCGGCGATGGTGGCCGACCCGGACGGGGACGCGGTCGCCGTTCGCCTGCCGGCGGGGGAGCGCGACGACATCCTGAACTGGTCGGGTGGCGACACCACCGAAATCGGTGGGTACGTGCCGGCGGCGTTCGAGGCGCAGGCGGCGCGGCGGCCGGATGCGGTCGCGGTGACCTGTGAGGGGGTGTCGTTCTCCTACGGGCAGTTGAACGCGGCGGCTAACCGGTTGGCCCATCACCTGCGGGAGTTGGGGGTTGGTCCGGAGGTACTGGTGGGGGTGTGTGCGCACCGGTCGGTGGAGCAGATCCAGGCGATGCTGGCGGTGCACAAGGCGGGTGGGGTGTACCTGCCGTTGGATCCGTCGTACCCGGCGGAGCGGTTGGCGTTCCTGCTGGCTGACGCGGCGGCTCCGGTGCTGCTGACCACCGCCGAGCTGCGGGCGCAACTCCCGGCGGTCGACGCCACCGTGGTGCTGCTGGACCAGCCGTCCGTCTGGGCCGACCAGCCGGCCACCGACCCGCGATCGGCCACCGGCCCGGACAGCGGTTGCTACGTCATCTACACCTCCGGTTCGACCGGCCAGCCCAAGGGTGCCCTGGTCCCGCACCGGGCGCTGGTCAACCGGCTGGCCTACGCCGGGCCCCGGATCAACCGGCTCGACGAGAGCGCGGTGCTGCTCCAGAAGACCGAGATCGGGTTCGACGTGTCCCCGGGTGAGGTGTACGCGGCCCTGTCGG
>NZ_JBAKHU010000188.1:0-2260 GCF_036906895.1 Micromonospora sp. CPCC 206060 | reverse complement strand
GGTGCTGTCGCTCGCTGATGCGGCGAAGCTTGTGGCGGCTCGTGGTCGGTTGATGCAGGCTCTACCGGCTGGTGGGGTGATGGTGTCGGTGCAGGCCACCGAGGCGGAGGTGTTGCCGCTGCTGGCCGGCCGGGATGACCAGGTGGGTGTGGGTGCGGTCAACGGCCCGACCTCCGTGGTCCTCTCGGGTGCGGAAGCAGCGGTGGAGGAGATCGCCGAACACTTCCGTGAGCTTGGTCGGAAGACGAAGCGGCTGAGTGTGTCGCATGCGTTCCATTCGCCGTTGATGGCGCCGATGTTGGACGAGTTCCGTGCCGTGGTTGCTGGCCTGTCGTTCACCGCTTCCGATATCCCGGTGGCGTCGACGGTGACCGGTGAGTTGACCACCGCCAGTGTGTGGGCGGATCCGGATTACTGGGTGGAGCACGTCAAGGCGGGCGTCCGGTTCGCCGACGCGGTGACCGCCGTCCACACCAGTGGTGTGGTCACGTTCGTGGAGATCGGTCCGGACGCGATCCTGACCGCCCTGACCGGGCAGATCGTAAACGCCGACGACGAGGTGGCTGCGGTTCCCCTGGTCCGTAGGGACCGGGACGCGGCCGTCACCTTCACCGCTGGGCTCGGCAGCCTGTGGGCCCGCGGCGTCACCGTTGACTTCTCCGCCCTGCTGGCCGGGGGCCGCCGGGTGGACCTGCCCACCTACGCCTTCCAGCACCAGCGGTACTGGTTGGAGGCGACCGCGCAGGTACCGGCCGATCCGACCGGGCTGGGTCTACACGCTGCCGAGCATCCGTTGCTGGCGGCGGCGATGACCCTGGCCGGGGCGGACGAGCATGTGCTGACCGGTCGGCTGAGTGTGGCGACGCATCCGTGGTTGGCCGATCACCAGGTGATGGACACCATCGTCCTGCCCGGTACCGCGCACGTGGAACTCGCCCTGCACGCCGGTCACCGGGTGGGTTGCGACACCCTGGACGAGCTGACCCTCCAGGCGCCACTGGTGCTGCCCGCCTCGGGCGCGGTACACGTCCAGATCACCGTCGGCGAAGCCGACGTACAGGGCCGCCGGCAACTCCACATCTACTCCCGTCCCGAGGACGCCTCAACCGACACCCCGACCACCCTGCACGCTGCCGGCATCCTGCTGCGCGAGGCCCCCGACGGAACGACGGCCACCGAACTCGCCGCCTGGCCCCCCACCGGGGCCGAAGAGGTCGATGTCTCCGCGCTCTACCAGGAGTTGAGTGCCGCCGGCCTCACCTACGGCCCGGCCTTCCAGCTGGTACGCCGGGCCTGGCGGGCAACCGACAGCGACCAGGTCTTCGCCGAGGTCGCACTGTCACAGCAGAACGCGGGTGACGCGGACCAGTTCGGCCTGCACCCGGCGTTGATGGACGCGGCCCTGCACAGCATCGGCCTCGCCGGTCGGAGCGCGCTCACCGGAGGCGCCCAACTTCCCTTCGCCTTCGTCGGCGTACGGCTGCACGCCACCGGCGCCACCGTTCTCCGGGTCCGGATCACCCCGGCCGACTCCGACTCCGTACGCCTCGACCTCGCCGACAGCACCGGTGCGCTGGTCGGCACGGTCGACTCGCTGATCCTGCGTACCGTCGACCGGGACCAGATCAGCGGCGGCACGACCGGTTCCCGGGACGCCCTCTACCAGGTGGAGTGGGTCGTCGGCCCGGTACAGGAGCGGGCCGGCTCGCCGCAGGTCGCCGTGCTCGGCGCCGACTGGCAGCCGGAGCTGGCCAACATCTGTGCGGCTGTCGTCGTACCCGATGTGCTGCTCGCCCCGGTCGAGCCGACCGGTGGCGACCTGGCCGACGATGCGCGCCACCTTGTCCACCGGACCCTGGGACTGGTGCAGGAGTTCCTGGCCGCCGAGCAGCTTGCCGCCACCCGGCTGGTACTGGTCACCCGGGGTGCGGTCGCCACCGGCACCGGGGAGATCCCACACCCGGGGCAGGCCGCGCTCTGGGGCCTGGTGCGGTCCGCCCAGGCCGAACACCCGGACCGGCTGGTCCTGCTGGACCTGGACGACTCGGCCGACGCCGGACTGGTCCTGCCTGCTGTGCTCGCCTGTGGCGAGCCGGAGGTGGCGGTGCGCGCCGGTCGGGTGTTCGTGCCCCGGTTGGTGCGGGTGGTGGAGTCGGTTGAGGGTGCGGCCTGGGCTGCTGATGGTGCGGTGTTGGTGACCGGTGGTACGTCGGGTCTGGGTGCGTTGGTGGCCCGGCATCTGGTCGTTGCGCATGGTGTT
>NZ_JBAKHU010000187.1:0-2340 GCF_036906895.1 Micromonospora sp. CPCC 206060 | reverse complement strand
TCTGCTGTCCGCGAGCAGGGACTCAACTGTCCGCCAACAAGGATTTTTCAGCGTCCGCTAGCAAGGGCTAGCGTAACCGTCTGGCGGCCGGTCCGGATTCAGGCTGCGGCGTCGGGCCATGGCATCTGTCCGCCTCCCCGCTTGCAGGCGGGACGGTCGGGCTAACATCCGGGCGATCGTAACGACCTCGTCGCCTTGGGCGTTCTGCCCAATCGTCTGCCGCAACCCGCAGCTAAGGTCGCGCACCAGGTCATCACTGGTGGTTGCGGGCCGCCAGCGGGGAGCGGCGCGGTAGACCAGCGAGCCGGCGGGACGCTGGAGGATGGGATCTCCTCGGACAAACAGGTTGCAGCGCTGCACCGCTGTGCGCAGTCCTCGGTGCAGGGTGGCGGCCATGAGCAGCATCTCGCTTACGAGTCGTTCTGGGCTCCTTACCTGCTGTTGGGTGTGAGCGTGGGTGTTGGGGTTCAGTAGCGAGCGGGTCCATCGCAGTGCCTCGCCCAGTTCGGCGGCAGCGTCTTGGGCGGGGCCGGTCGCCGGGGTGGCACGTAGATCGGCAGCGGCGATTGCCGCCTGCCGCCAGCCCCCGGTCATCTCGGGATTTCCTTCGGAGGTTAGGACGTGCACGGCCAAGCCGAGTTGGGTGCCGACTTGGAGATGTACGCCGGTGAGCTGGTTGGGGTTGAGCCAGAGCCATCTCCGCGCGGCCCGGACTGCGGCGGTCGCCGCGTCGACTGTGTCCACCGCCGGCGCCGGACGCAGTGGCGACCTGGCGGCATCAAGTTCGCGCAGGCCAGGTTCGAACTTTGTGGCTGCGACCAGCTCGGCGGCGATGGCGCCCAGCCGGCTGCTACTGGTCCATCTGGCTGCTTCTGCGACTGGTCGGTATGTCTGTGCCAGTGGTCCATCTCGATTCAGCCAGGTGGGGAGCCGGCTATCGAGCCGAACGGCGTCGACGGTAAGTCGGGCGAGGTCAGCGAGTGCTCCCTGAACGCCTCCTCCGGCACGGATGGCGTTCCCCTCCGGTGTTGCGGGACGTTGCCATGACGGAACGTGGCCGGCGATGATGTCGCCCATGATGCCTAGGGCGTCGGCGGCGCGACGCAGGGACCGCCCAGGGCCGGTGGTGACGCTGGGCGTCGGCGGATACTGCCCGTCCAGCACCGCGGCGGCCCGCAGGCCCAGGTAGAGCCGGGTCAGGCTCTGCCCATCGCGCCCGAGGATCCGTGTGACTGCCGCCTTGTTTGATACCTCCGCTGCCGGCCGGCCCCCGACCAGCAGTTCGATGATCCTGGCCATCTGGTGATAGAGGTCCGCCCGAGCATGTATCAGAGCGTTGATCTCGCTGGCGTTCGCGGCGCGGTGGCCGGTGATCGCCGCAGTTGCGGCCCGTACCGCCCGCTGCGCCTCCTCGTGCCAGAAGCCGACCGTCATGCCAGCGCTGCGACCGCACGGCGCAGTTGCTGGGCGGCAGCGTCGTGGTCGAGCCGCTGTGCCAACCCGTTGTCGGGGTGGACGGCACGGCGGTCGTGATGCTGTGCGAGTTGCTCGACGAGATCCATCACCGCGTGCCTGAGGTGAGGGCCGTCGGTGGCGGGGACGGTCGCGTCGACGACAACGTCGTCGTCGCTGTAAAGCCTGCTGCGAACGTCGAGCAACTCCAGGCCAAACCGGTCCCACGCGGCGTCGCCGCCGGACAGGCGTTTCCACGCTTCGACGGCCAGGTGGATAGCGCCGGCGGCAGCAAGGTCGTCGTTGCCGGCGGCGAGGCGGGCGGTGAGAGCGCTGGTTGCATCCGCGAACTCCATACGCGCAGCATCTGTCACCGCCCGCCTCGCCGTCCACTGCGCACCCGCTGCCTGTGGAAATCCCTCAATGGGTGAGGTGAGGTCGGCGCCAGGACGCGGCGCGGAGTGATCTTGTGGAATAGGGCCATCGCGCCACTGGTGTCTGCGGCGCGCGTATTCATCTCCGTCGGGTCGCTCCATGATCACGCCCTCTCCGGGGTTGTGCGATCGGTAGGTAGTTGATCGGCATATTCTCCGGTCAACAGTTCGAGGATGCCTGCGACTGGCACTAGGTAGCGGCGTCCAACCTTCAGGGTCCGGACAGGAAACTGTTTTAACTTCGCCAGCTCATAGGCCTTTGTTCGACCAATACCCAAGGCCGCCCCAGCCGTCACCACATTGGTCACGGTTCCTAGCGACCGAACTCGCTCTACAGTCCACTCGCCGGCGGGCAATCTATTGTCGCGCTGTGGACGGTGCTCGCTCACACGTGACTGGTCAGGTGGTCGCTGCGCCGGTGGGTAGCCAGGGACAGCCGGCGACGAGTTCGGTG
>NZ_JBAKHU010000186.1:0-2368 GCF_036906895.1 Micromonospora sp. CPCC 206060 | reverse complement strand
CGAATCCCGAACCGTCTTCATCGAACAGCAACTATGAACAGCCGCCCAAATGAAAGACCGAGGCTAATTCGTATTAGCTTCTTGACGCGACGGATCACCCGGGACCAAACTCAGCACTCGGATCGGCCAGACACCTGCCGCACTCTTCGTAACTGATGGCTTCGGTGGCCGTGCCCCGACGCCGCCCTCGCCGCGACCGCCGGTCGGTCCCCCCATGCCCCGTCCGAGTCGCCGATTCCGCTCCGACCCGCCTGCCCGTCCCGACAGGAGAACCAACATGGCCAAGGATCCGACCTCGACCATGTTCCGCCGCCGAGCGTTGCTGGCCGCCGCAGCGGGCGGAGCAGCGCTGCTCGCCGTACCGGTCCGGGCGCTCGCCGAGACGCCGGAGACCACCGCGTCGGGCCTGCCGCTGCTGGCCCCACTGCCGCCCGGAGCGCCGGACCGGACCCTGTTCGCCCCGCTGGAACAGCGGTTCGCCGCTTACCTGGCGATCCTGCCGGCGATGACCAACGACATCAAGGACACCGACAACTACGGGTTCATGGGCGGCGGCTGGTGGCGCTCCCCGAACGTGCCGTACAACGCCCGGGTGCAGGAGCACGTCTACACGTTGAGCTGGTTCCACGCCAACCAGCGGCCGTGGAATCCGTACGCCGGGGACGCGGCGCTGGCCGGGCGGCTCGACGCGGCGCTCGGGCACTACCTCGGGCTCCAGCACGACGACGGGTCCTGGCCGGAGTACAACCCCAACGAGCACTCGCTGGCGGCCACCGGCTTCGGCCTCGGTTACCTGGCCAAGACCCTGGCCAACCTGCGGCAGTCGGCCGCGCTGCCGCAGCGGCGGGCAGAGATCGAACGGGCCCTGCACGCCGGGATCGGCTGGCTGCTGAATCCGGCCAACGGCATCTGGCGTACCCCGGTCCAGTGGACCAACCAGGTCGCCGGCGGCCTGGCCGGCTCGGCCCTGGCGCTGCGGCTCCACCCGGACGCCGCGCTGGCCGCCCGGCTCACCGAGCGGATCGACTTCCTGGCCGAGCACGGGCAGAGCCCGGCCGGCTTCTTCTACGACCCGACCGGCATGGACTTCAACTACAACTTCGAGGTGATGCTGCCGGAGCTGGCGGAGATCTATCTGCTCACCGGCAACCGGAACGTGCTGGGGATGGCCCGCCGGTTCACCGAGTGGTTCGGCTACAACCTGCTCCGCGAGCCGGACGGCTCGGGCTGGCTCACCTACCACGCCATGTCCGCCCGGACCAGCGTCGCCTACTACGACAACGTGATCCCCGACCCGGACCGCAGCAACCTTGGCTCGGTCTTCGTCCCCGACCTGCCGGAACTCGGCGCGTTCTTCACTTCCAGGGAGGACCGGGCCGCCGCCCGCGCCGCCTGGGCCGCCGAGCCGGGTCCCGCCCCTGGAGCGGCCAAGCAGGACACCTCGCCCCGGATCCTCGCGCACGCGCCGTACGGGGAGATGCTGCCGTGCAGCGCCGAGAAGGAGCGGGCCATCGCGGCGCTGCCCTACCTGCGGCTGCGGGAGTTCGCCGAGGTGCGCCGGGACACCGCGTTCAACCAGGACTACCTCTACGTCAGGCGTCCGGGCCTCTATCTCGGAGCGTTCTTCGGCACCCGACCGACCAGCACGGTCCGCAGCGGGCCGGGTTTCCTCTGGCACCCGGCGGCCGGCACCATCGTGCACGCCCAGCAGACCGACACCGGCTGCTGGTCGACGCTGCTGCCCAACGGCAACCCGGACGGCCGGAGCAACCTGGTCGCCGAATACCAGGTCGGTGACCGGGAGTGGGACGGGAAGTTCCTCTCCCCCGGTGACGCGCCGGTGCGGGTGCGCTACCGTCTGCCGGACTCGCGGATCACCACCGAGCTGACCGTCGCCCGGGACAGCGTGATTCGCTCGGTGCGGGCCACCTCGACGGCGACCGAGCAGATCCCACTGGTGCTGCAACCGGAGGACGTCGTAACGTTCGCCGACGGCACCCCGGTCGCCTACGGCGCCAACGCGGCTGCCCGCACCGACGGTTTGACCATCCGTCGCGGCGGCACCGTCATCACGATCAGTTGGGACAGCGTACGGCCGGCCACCGTGACCGGCACGTCCCGGACCTATCTGCGCGACGCCCGGCGACGGGTGCACACGCTGCGGGTGCCGCACGACGGCCAGATCGAGGTACGCATCGCCCTGTCCTGACCGTACGGTCTGGTATGGACCGGCTGCCGGACCGGTTGTCGACCGGTCCAGCGGTCAGCCGTCCCCGTCCGTCCCCCTCGTCAACGCCGGTCGAGCTCCGACTCCAGCCGCTGGATCAGCGTCTTGCGGGCCTTGCCACCGCGCTCACGCCGCAGTGCC
>NZ_JBAKHU010000185.1:0-2500 GCF_036906895.1 Micromonospora sp. CPCC 206060 | reverse complement strand
CATGACCCTCTTGATCTTGCGCGCCCGAAGGGACTCGAACCCCTAACCTTCTGATCCGTAGGTAACTCGTCCGGCCCAATCCAGCCCCGTCCGACCCGATCCGAATGAGTTATGACAGGTACGGGAATTGGGCGGCCTTCATCAATATGTTTTCCACTTGAAGCAGAGTCGAAAATCCGGCTCAGTCCAGTCCATCCGGGCCAGTTCCCCGACGTCCGAGCACCCACGGAGCACCCCCGTCACCGTCGCCACCCCCGGCGGCATCGGCTTCCCCCACGCACAGCAGGCCGTCCGGATCACCCGGACCCGCACGATCAAGGGCAGGACCACCCCGCGAGACGGCGTACCTGACCGTGTTCCTGCCCGCCGTGCGGGCCCGAACCAGCCGACCTCGGCACATGGGCACGCTCGGAATGGCACATCGAGAACCGCCTGGACTATATCCGCGATGTCACGCTACGTGAAGACGCTCATCAGGCCCGGACCGCCGACGGACCCGCCGTCTCCGCGCCACTCCGTGATACCTCGATCGGATACCACCGCAGCAACGGCGAACCCAACATCGCCCGAGCCACCTGACGCGTAGCCCACCGTCCAGACGACCTCATCGGCGACGTGACCAGGAACAACCCGACAACGCGATAGCCCTGGACCCTGGCAGGTAGCCGCGAATCTTCCTGGGCAACGGCGTTGTCGACGTACCGCGACGTGCTCTACCTCCAAGGCGTGGCCGAACGGGCTCTCGTCGGGCATTGACTTGTGTCGCGGCACGTAGCGCCAGCCCAGGTGACCTCGTCCTACGTCACGGTCGACGAGCAGCGCATCACCGAAACCTGGGCGGACAAGGGATGGCTACCGCTGGCAACGGCCGAGTTGCCCGAGCGGCATCTTGGTGGGACCGGGACGTCCCGCGTCGGTGTCGGCGGTCAGAGTTGACCGGCGGCGGTGCCGGACCTGCGTACCAGCAGGGCGCACCCCAGCGCCGAACTGAGCGCCTGCGCGAGCAGCCAGTGCCAGCCGAGCGCCTCGGGCGCCGGCAGCATCACCAGGCCGGCCGAGACCGGCACGGTCAGGACGGCGAGGACGTCGATGCCGTTGAGAAGCCACAGCAGCATGCCGGCCGGGAACGCCCCGAGCGGCGTGTCGATCAGGATGGTGCCGATCGAGGCGGCGCTCGCCTTCGCCCGCTGCAAGGCGCCCACCGCGACGGCCGGGCCGGCAAGCAAGCCGAGCGCCCACCACGGTCCGGTGAGCGACCCGGCGGCCTGCAGGACGCCCAGGGTGACGGCGAGCCACCCGCCAGCGACGATGGCGGGAACCACGAGCCGCTGAGCGATCACCTGGCGGCCCGTAGCGCCGAGCAGCCGCAGCATCGCCGGGTTCGAGGCGTCACCGTGGGTGGACTCCGCGGTGAGGCCGGCGGCGGCCAGCGCGCCGACCAGGACCACCCCGAGGAGGAGCCAGGCAGGGCCGTCGGCGAGGTAGACCGGGACGGCGGCCGCGCCCACCGGCCACCAGAGCCGCGCGGCCTTGCGGCGCAGGATGATCAGATCATGGGCGATCAGCGGCGGGACCCGGCGGGCGGTCAGCAGGCGCGTCGTCCGTACCCGGGTGCGGCTGCGCCAGAAGCGGCGGGCGCTCATCTCGGTCAGATAGGACGGTTCGACCGCGTAGACGACGTCGGCGTACGCGCCCGCGTTGATCGACGCCTCGGCGATCGACGCCGTCGGCCAGTTCTCCAACGCCCGCCAGGTCAGCACGACCGTAATCAGCCCGGCGGCCAGGGCTGCGGCACCGGTAGCAAGCACCGCCACGGGCGGCACGAGCGAGGAGGGCAGGCGGTGGTCGCCGGTGGTGCGCAGCGCCGCGGCCAGGACGAGGCAGCCCGCGCCGACCGCGATACCGAGGCCGTCGGCGACCCGGGCCGTGGAAGGCCGTCGCTGGCAGGCGAGCGCGAGCAGCGCCGCGCCGACCGCGGCCGCCGCGCCGGCGGTGCCGCCGGCTGCCAGGACCAGGAGCCCGGCTGGGCGGGCCGCGACGTTCCCGGTCACTGCGATACCGGTGACGGTGCCGACGACGAGCGCGGCGATGGTGGTCAGGGTGAGCGCTGGTGCGAGCAGGGTGCGCCGGGGCAGCGGGGCCGGCAGCAGCCAGGTGGCGTCGCTGCGGCTGACCGACAGCGGACCGAGCTGCCGCAGGACGACGAAGAAGGCGGCGAGGACGGCCACCGCACCGACGAACGGGGTGACCGCCGGGTCACCACCGGGCGCGTCCGGCGGCCAGACGACGCGGACCAGTGGCTGCCCGAACAGCGCGACGGCCATCAGCACGGCGAGGGTCACCGCGTAGACCGTGCCGATGTCGGCGCGGCCCTCGGCGGCGATCCGGCGGCGGCGAATCCAACGGCGGGCGTCGACGGCGGCGGGGGAGCCCGGCCGTGTCAATCCCCTGGAATCGTGGAGGACTCGGTTATGCGGCCTGGTCCTCCAGGGCGCGGATG
>NZ_JBAKHU010000184.1:0-2554 GCF_036906895.1 Micromonospora sp. CPCC 206060 | reverse complement strand
GACGGTGCGGATCTGGGATGCGGCCGACGGTCGCCTGGTCCGGAGGTTGGAAGGCCACACCGACGCGGTGTCGGCGGTGACGTCGTGGCAGGAGGAGTCGGGCCGGCGGCTGCTGGCCTCTGCCAGCGAGGATGGGACGGTGCGGATCTGGGATGCGGCCGACGGCCGCCTGCTCCAGACATTGGAAGGCCACACCAGCTCGGTGCGGGCGGTGACATCGTGGCAGGAGGAGTCGGGCCAGCGGCTGCTGGCCTCTGCCAGCACGGATGGGACGGTGCGGATCTGGGATGCGGCCGACGGCCGCCTGCTCCAGACATTGGAAGGCCACACCAGCTCGGTGCGGGCGGTGACATCGTGGCAGGAGGAGTCGGGCCAGCGGCTGCTGGCCTCCACCAGCGAGGATCAGACGGTGCGGATCTGGGATGCGGCCGACGGCCGCCTGATCCAGACATTGGAAGGCCACACCGGCACGGTGTCGGCGGTGACATCGTGGCAGGCGGGACCGGGCCGGCGGATGCTGGCCTCCACCAGCATGGATCAGACGGTGCGGTTGTGGACCCTGCCGGAGGCTGCTGCGGGGCTGGCGGGGTTGCCTGCCGTGCCGGGTGGGCGGGTTGCCGCTGGAAACGACCCTGAACCTGCGGCATTGACCGCCCGGAATGACTCGGACTCGCCAATGGAAGATGCGGATGACGGCCCGGACTCGGCCTCCCGGACTGGCAGGGTGCGGTAATCCGACTGTCCTGTATTCCCTGTCCGCTGATCACAGTGTGTTGCGGCTAGGGCTGTAGCGGTTCCGGGTTCCACCGGCAGCGGCGTGGTGGCGGTGGGTGGTGGTGTGGTGGAAGCCGAGGGCCTGGGCGACGACCGGTGCCGGGGATTGGAGGACGAGTTGGTGCAGTGCGGCCAGGCGGCCGGGAACGGTGGGGACGCCGAGGTCGCGGATGAGTGGGGCGATCGTGCGGGTGGTCAACGGTTGGCCGGCGCGGCGGCCGGGGAACAAGGGGTGTTGGTAAGAACCACGACACCAGGGGCCAAAAAGATGATCTAGAAGTGAGGGCTGTCGGGGCCGTGTGGCCGCCGGAATGATCTCCGGCTGTGAAACGTCCTTCGATGAATCTCGGGGACCTGGTCGAGCACTGGACGCTGGTCGGTGCGGAGCAGGACCTGGTCGCGGCGAAGCACCGTGACACCCAGCTCGGCTTCGCGCTGTTGCTGAAGTTCTACGGCCGGTTCGGCCGGTCCCCCCGTGGACGGGGGGAGCTGCACGACGACGTGGTGGAGTTCGTTGCGCGGCAGCTGGGCGTGGATGTCGCCTCGCTGGGCTTTTACGAGTGGGCTGGGCGCACGATTAAGAGGTCGCGCAGATAGGTCAAGATCATGGGCGGCGGGTGGGACGGTTGTCCCATCGGTAGAGGGTCCATGCCTGCCGGATCAGGCTACGTAGAGTGATGATCGTATCGGCGAGGTCGAAGTACGCGTCGATGACGCGTTCCCGACGCTCATAGCAGCGTTGCAGACGGTTGAAGGCGTTATGCCAGGCGTTCGTCCGCTCGACATGCCACCTGCGGCCCGCCTGGATGGGTGCTTTATCGCCTTTATGGGATATCTCGCCGTGCAGGTTGCGGGCGGCCAGAAGCTCGCGAGTGACCGCCGAGTCGTAACCGGCGTCCAGATGCACTGTCACCTTCTCGGGCAGCGGACCGAACCCGTCCAGCTTGTCCAGAGTAGACGCTAGTAGAGGTGAATCATGTCGGTTCGCGCCGGCCAGGACCCAGTCGAGGGGGATCCCCCGGGCCTCGACCATGCTGGAGCGTTTCATCCCCTGCTTGCCCCGGTCGACCGGGGACCGGCCGGCGACCTCACCACCACCGGGCGCCTTGGTGATACACCCGTCCACCGAGATATCGTCCAGAATCAGTCCGACAATCCGGTCATAGGCGTCCAACACGATAGTCTTCAACTGCTCGAACACGCCCAGCTTGATCCACTCGTCACGCCGATTCCGGATCGTCGTCGCCGAACAACCACTGTCCGCGATCGACTCGTATGAACACCCGAACCGCAGCACCTGCAACAACTTCTCGAAGATCAGCCGATCCGCCACCCGCGGCGGGTGGCACCCCAGTGGATGCGACGGATCAACCCGCGGTCGCTCGGGCAACAGCGCGGCGAACTGGTCCCACAACGGGGTCATCAGCCATGATGGAACAACGGGCGCGGACACTCCTGACGATCACGAGGCGTAGGCACCTTCATGATCATGGGTGTCCGTGCCCGCCCCGTATCTGGGGCAGCGCGTCTGACCTATTTGCGCGGGCTCTTACTGCCGCATTTGAACGAGCGGCAGCGCCGCTTGGCGGCGGGCACAGAGGCCCGTCTGATTGGGCATGGCGGCGTACGGGCTGTGGCGCGGGCTGCCGGGATGAGCGAGACCACGGTGCGGCGCGGTGTCGCGGAGCTCGACGCCGGGGAGAGTCCGTTGCCGGGCGGCCGGGGGCGGACGCAAGCGGGTCGAGGAGAAGGATCGGGGACTTGTTTGCGCTCTCTTGGC
>NZ_JBAKHU010000183.1:0-2586 GCF_036906895.1 Micromonospora sp. CPCC 206060 | reverse complement strand
ACGACCACCCACAACCGCCGGACACGACACCCCCGCCCAACTCACTCAAGAAGAAACGCACCCAGTGGTTGATCGCCGCAGCCTCGGCGGACGGCACCGCGACGGCGTGCAGGAGGTCCAGCGACGCCGCCAGGCGCGGGCCTGGGCCTGGATAGCCGTCGTCCGGGCCGTCCGGGCCGGTCGACTCGATGATCGCTCTGAGGTCGGCAGCGGCGATCACACCGTTGGTCCGTAGGGCGTCCAGGACGCCAAGGTGCAGGCCGCGGTCGGCGAAGACGATGGTCACCGAAATCCGCCCGCGAAGCCCCCGGCTTTAGCCGTGGGGAGGTAAGGGCGGTCAGGCGTTGCGCTGGCTTTCGACATAGCGTTTGACAACCTCCAAGGTCGCGCCGCCAACCGTGGCGACGAAGTACGAGTTGGTCCACAACGTCGGCAAACGTGAGCGGAGCGTGGGGAACTCCGCTCGCAGAAGCCGCGACGACCGCCCTTTGATGGCTTTGACCAGTCGGTGGATGCCGTACTGCGGGTCGCAGACGACGAGCAGGTGAACGTGGTCGGGCATGGTTTCCAGCTCCACGATCGGCGCGTTCTTCTCGGCACACACCTCGCGGATGATCTGTTTGAGTCGCTGGTCGATGTCGCCGTTGATGACGGGTCGCCGGTACTTCGGGCACCACACGACGTGGTAGGTGCAGCGGTAGACGACGTTGTTGTTTGATCTGACCTCATCCATGAACGGACTATATAGGGACATGCTGTATACTGTCTGGTGTGGACGAAGAAGTAGTGCGATACACGTACCGGTTGCGCCCCGGCGCCACCGCGACGGCCGCACTGCTCGCCGAATGGGGTCGCTGCCGTTGGCTGTGGAACGAAGCCGTCCACCAGCAGAAAACCGGCCGCCGACCCAACTTCGCCGGACTGTGCAAACTCCTCACCGACGCGCGGGCCAAGCTCGCGTGGCTGCGTGACGGTTCGCAGGTAGCCCAACAGCAGGCGCTGCGCACCTACGCGCAGGCGTTGCAGCACTCGTTCACGGTGAAAGGCCGAGGTCGCCCCAAGGTCAAAGCGGCGAAGAGAACCCTGCCGTCGCTCGAATACACGGTGCGCGGGTTCACCATCCGCGACGGTCGCCTGCGTCTTGCCAGCGGGATCGTCATACCCGTCGTCTGGTCGCGTGACCTGCCGTCCGACCCGACAAGTGTGCGCGTCTACCGCGACAGCCTCGGCCACTGGTACGCATCGTTCGTGGTACGCCGCGAGACCACCCCGGCCCCGGAGGCAGGCGGAGCGATCGGCATCGACTGGGGTGTCACCACCACGGCGACCACCACTGATCCCGCTTTCGACCTGCCTCACCTCGGCTACCGGCGAAGGTGCGCCGTCGAACTGGCCAAGACTCAACGGAAGATGGCCCGCCGACGCCGACCACGCGGACACGCCCAATCCAACGGCTACCGTCAGGCCGCGAGACAGGCCGCGAGACTGCACAAGAAAGCCGCCAGGCAGAACACTCACGCCGCCCGCCAGTGGGCGAAACGGGTCGTCGACAGCCATCAGATCATTGCTGTGGAGGACTTCAAACCGCGTTTTCTCGCCAAGTCCACCATGGCGCGTAAAGCCGCCGACGCTGCGATTGGCGCGGCGAAGCGGGAACTGATCGAACGTGGCCGGCGGGCGGGCCGAAAGGTGGTGCTGGTGCCGCCCGCCTACACCACGATGACCTGCTCCGAATGCACGGCGAGAACCAAGTCGCGTCTCGGATTGGGTGTCAGAACTTTCAGGTGCGACGACTGCGGGTACACCGCCGGGCGTGACCTGAACGCCGCTAGGACGATCCTGGCCACGGTAGAACGCGACCGTGCTGGTGTTGATGATGTAAGACATCCGGTCGGCTCCCTTCGTGGCGGCAGGCGGGGTGCGGTCTGAGTCAGAAATCCCCCGGATTCATCCGTGGGGAAGCGTTAAAAAAGGGCGCTCGTCGGCGGACTGGCACTGCGGGCGGCCCACGAACCTCTCGGCAGCTTCGAGCCGAAGCGGGTACCGGGTCGAAGGCATCCTCAGTTCGGAAGAGCGTGCTCGGTCGGCCGTGGTGCCCGATACGCCTGTGGCCGGCGGCAGTGCTCGACCTTGGTGCCCTTGACGGCCGCCGTTACAGGAGGTGGTCGATGCCGGTGACGGCGAGGTTGCCGATGCTGCGTTTGAGGTGTGACCACACCTGCTCGGTGGGGTTGAGGTCTGGGGCGTAGTCGGGCAGCCGGATCACGTGCAGCCAGTCCCGGGCGGCGATCAACGCACGCATCGCTGTGCTGACGTGGGTGTTCAAGTTGTCTCACACTGTCGTTTCCCGTTGAAAGTGGCGAGGCTGACCGGGGCTGAGCTGCGGTTCGCCATTCTGCGATTCGTTCGTCACTGGTCATCGTCTCTCACTCAAAGTGGCGGATTTCGGGGAAGGGCGTGGTGCTGGCCGAGCTCCGGGTGTGCTCGGCCCAGAACTCGGTGCGGAGCTTCTCGTGCTGGAACGGGAGTGTCAAGTTAACGGCTGATCTTGGTTGTTGAGGTGGTCAGTGGTTGGCCGGGGTGAGC
>NZ_JBAKHU010000182.1:0-2612 GCF_036906895.1 Micromonospora sp. CPCC 206060 | reverse complement strand
CGCCGATGATCGAGCGGCAAAACACATCAAACCGGAAACATGAATGCCTATCAAACGCCCTCTGAGGAGCCACCCTGCCCTTCGACCCAGCCGACTGAGGCCAGTAGACTCGCCGAAAATGCGCCCCTGAGTAAACCCCTCTTTATAGCAGGTGGTGCCTGCGGGCGTAGGCCGGGAAGTCTGCACCCGAGCAGGGTAGCCGGGCGCTCGTCGCCCTCAAGGCGTCGATGAGGTTGCCCGCACCTGTCTCGGTCTGCTTGCCAGCCCGGCACGCCGCAGCGAGAAGCCAGATCGTGCCATGGACCTCTGATTGGTAAGCACGGGCCACCTTGGTGGCCTGCCGGTCGTCCGTAATTGCAATACCTCTCCGCAGCTCAGCAGCAGCGAGGACGGACGCCTCACCGAGATTGCGCTCCTCAGCGCCAAGTCGTCGAACCCATGCGGTAAAGCACCGGATCTCGTCAAGCGAGTCCAACTGAGCTCTCTTTAGCCAGTCCACCTCGCACGCAGCCATCAGTTCTGGCCGGGTCGCAGCTCCTGACCGCAGCTCTTCCATCACCACCTGAGTCGTCCAGCAGTCCGCGTCTATGAGCAAGTCTTGCAAGACGTCCAACCGGTCAGCGAGGGTGAAATGAGATAGGAGCATCGTATCGAGTACAAGGACCGACCCCGGCGACATCGACAGACTCACGGAGCGGTCTCCAGGTCATCCTCCTCAGGAAGGTCCGCATCAGTGATCTGGCCGTACATCAACTCAATCACCCTAGCTCGAGTGATTCGGCTGGCCCGCCAAGCCTCAATAACCGCATGTGCATAGCCCGGCGAGACCCGCACCGAGGCAAGGTCGGGCTGGGGCGCCCAGCCTAGAGCCTCCATGAACTCCGCCCGGGTGGGCCGGGGGAAGCTCCAGGCCCGACGTGTCGCGGCATCGATCACCTCGGCTTGTTCTGCCTGTCGTAATGCCAGCACCCAAGAGGTGCGGTATCGAGCGGCGTAGGCAATCAGCCGATCCCGGCTCGCACGCCCATCACCAAAGGATCCTGCCATCGCATCGACCGGCAGCAGCAACTCTGCGGCGAATGCATCGATCACCGCTTCGCGATCCGCGCGAGATGTACTGACCCCTAGGTCACTCGAATATTCGTCCCCAATAATCAAGTGACCAAGCTCGTGTGCAGCGGTAGCTCGCCGGCGGCCGGGGTCACCTTGTGTGCTTACAACTGCAACAGCCAACTTCCCCTCAATTAGGGACGCGCCATCGCCTGGCAGGTCAGTTACAAGCACCCACTGCCCTGCGCGCTCACAAAGATCCATAATGCTGCCGATTGGTTCATCACCGAGATCAGTTTGCTGCCGCAACCACTGGGCCGCTCGCCTCGCATCAGCCTCGGATGCCACCGTACCGGGGTATCGAAGTAGCGGATGAGTCTGCAAAGCGCCGACGTCTACGAGTTGCTGCACATTGCGCAGCCACTCAACCAGAGCGATCTCCAAACGCTCAGAAGAACGTGCGGCCTCAGTGTCGGTCTCTTCGGTCAGCATCGCGGCCCGTCGGGACAACACCGCCGGCCGCGGCTCGATCAAGTACTCCATCGACACCTTGAGCGCACGGGACAATCGTGCCAACTCCACCCCATCGAGGCGCCTGCTACCAGCCTCAACCTTGGCCAGCATGGTTCGATCGAGCCCCACGCCATCGGCAAGTTCCTGCTGCGACATGCCTACTGACAGACGCGCCTGCCGCACCTGCTCGCCGATGCGGTGCCAGTCCTGCTGCTCCCCAGCCATAGTGCGATAATCGCACACCTCAAGCCGGAATGGGTCAACATGCGGTTCCGACAGCCAACCATGGCCGCTAGATCTTGACCTGCGGCCAGGAGGCAGCGCCGGCGATGGGCAGCGCGGCACGGCCAAGAGCACCGAGGATGCTCTTCATCGTGATCATGTTGGTCACGGCTGTCTTACCCCGCCACGATCTCGCTGTCCAGCCGCACCCCGAACACCTGGCTCACCTCGTTCGCCAGCACCGTAGCCAGCATCGATACCGCTCGCGGCGCCTCAACCTCGGCCGCCAGGCCCTACTCGCCCTGGCCCAGCCGCGCAACGGCGACACCTACACCCGTCACGGCCGGATTCGGCATCGGCGTGACCACCGCTGGCGTTACGAGACGTCGCCCTGCTGGCCGCATCAGCCGACGGACCTGGTCACCGCCATGGCCCGCATCCGCAAACTCGCGTACGCCTCGACGGCACGCCTATAGATCGACCGGACCGCCGACCAAAAGCCCTACTGCTCGAACGACACCGCCCTGGCCGGGCAGAGCAACGACTACCAGCGTGCCTGGGGCCAATGGGTAGCGGCCAAACTGATGCGCCCAGAGGGCCAGGTGCAACGACCGCGTGATCGAAATCCACGCTGGCGACGGGTACGCCCAAGCCATCACGCCACTGCTCACCCAGGCCGGAGCGACGGTACACCGACCGCTGGCAGGGCTACCGCTCGACGAACAACTCGCCTGGTACGACCGGCAATCCCCACCACCAGCCTCAGAGGGCGTTTGATAGGCATTCATGTTTCCGGTTTGATGTGTTTTGCCGCTCGATCATCGGCG
>NZ_JBAKHU010000181.1:0-2821 GCF_036906895.1 Micromonospora sp. CPCC 206060 | reverse complement strand
TGCTAGCGGACGCTGAAAAATCCTTGTTGGCGGACAGTTGAGTCCCTGCTCGCGGACAGCAGAAATCCTGCTGGGCGGTCAGGTGATCTCCGTCTCGGGCACGTGAAAGTGGATCTCTCCGGCCGGTTGGCTGCTGGTTGCTGACCTTTGCAACCGACCCGGACCGGAGAGACCGTGACCAAGTCTGACAGGGAGATCATGGAAATCTTGGAGTCGTACGATGCGACTCGTTGTGCGCATTCCGCGGCGCAGTTGGCTGGGTGTGACCCGAAAACGGTGCGCCGGTACGTGGCGTTGCGGGATGCCGGGGGCGGGGATCCGCTGCTGGCCAGGATGGCGCCTCGGCCGAAGCTGATCGACGCTTTCCTGCCGAAGGTGGAAGAGTTGGTCGACGCCTCGAAGGCGAAGATCCGCGCGGACAAGGTGCATGAACGCCTGATCGCGATGGGGTTCACCGGCACCGAGCGCACCACGAGACGGGCGGTGCGGGAGGCGAAGATCGCGTGGCGGGCCGGGCGGCGGCGCACGTATCGGCCGTGGGTGCCCGAGCCCGGGTTGTGGTTGCAGTTCGACTGGGGGGACGGTCCGCGGGTCGACGGGCGGAGGACGTATCTGTTCTGTGCGTGGCTGGCCTGGTCGCGGTTCCGGGTGGTGATCCCGGTCTTCGATCAGACGATGGGTAGCTTGATCGCCTGTCTGGACGCGACACTGCGCCGCCTCGGGGGTGTGCCGGCGTATCTGTTGGGCGACAACGCGAAGACGGTCACCGTCGAGCACGTCGCCGGGGTCGCGGTCCGGCATCCGACCGTGGTCGCGGCGGGCCGGCATTACGGGGCGACGGTGCACTCGTGTGAGCCGTTCGACCCGGAGTCCAAGGGCGGGGTCGAGGCCACCGTGCGGGTCGCCAAGGCCGATCTGGTGCCCACCGAGACCAACCTGCGCGGCGCCTACAGCACGTTCGCCGATCTCGTTGCGGCGTGTGAGCAGTGGTGTGAGCACATCAACGCCCGTGTCCATCGGGAGACCGGTGCGGCGCCGGTCGACCGCCTCGCCATCGAACGGGGCCACCTGCACGTGCTGCCGGCCGACCCGCACACCGCTGCGCTGGGTGAGGAACGTCTGGTCAACGACGATCAGACGGTCCGGGTCGGGTCGGTGCGCTACTCGACGCCGCCCGGGCACGTCGGCACGAGGGTGTGGTGCCGCACCGTCGGTGAGGAACTGGTCATCGTCGCCATGACGAACACGGGCACGGCCGAGATCGCTCGACACCCGCGATCCACCCCAGGCAACCCGCGCATCCTCGACGAGCACTACCCGCACCACCCCGGCGGGAACCAGCCGCGCCCACCGCGGCCACGGGCCCGTAGCAAGGCCGAGGCCGACTTCCTTTCCATCGGTGACGGCGCCCACGCGTGGCTGGTCGAGGCCGCTGCGACCGGCGCCAGCCGGGTCCGGGCGAAGATGGCCCGCGCGGTCGAGTTCGCCACCATCCTCGATGCCGCCCGCGTCGACCAGGCATTGGGCCTGGCCGCCGCGGCCGGCCGGTTCGACGACGCGGATCTCGGCGCGATCCTGGATCACCTCGCCACCCGAGGCGAGCCCGGTGACCTGGTCCACGCCGACGAAACCTACTCCGCGCAGCCCGGCACCGCCTCCTGGGAGAGGTTCGGCCGATGACCGACACACCCGCCGCCGCGACAGCCGATCAGGGGGTGGTCCTCGACTCGGACGAGGCCGCCGATCTGGCCCGCCTGCTCGACCTCATCGAGGACTGGCTCCTGCACGCCGACGACGACGCCCGAGCAGACCTGGCCGGTTTCCTCGACGGCAGCGGCCACGGCCACCTCGCCGCAGCCGGCCTGGCCACCCTCGTCGGACACAACGCCACGACCCTGCACCGCCGACTCCGGAAGGCCACCACCCGATGACCCGCACCACTCCGACGCCGGCCCGTTCGGCACCGGCCCTGCCCGACGACCTCGACAAGCTCCTGCGCCGGATGCGGCTGCCCTACCTGCGCGCCGCCGCGCCGGATGTCATCGCCACCGCGAAGGCTCAACGCTGGGACCCCGCCGAAGTCCTCCGCGTACTCATCCAGGAGGAGGTCATCGGCCGCGACGCCGCCACCCGAAGGACGCGCCGCAAGACCGCGAACTTCCCGACCGGCAAGACCCTGTCCACCTGGCGACCCGACGACTCGTCGATCCCCGCGGCCACCCAGCAGGCCCTGGCAACTCTGGAATGGATCGACCGGGCGGAGAACCTTGCCGTGTCCGGCCCGTCCGGCACCGGGAAATCACACTTCGTCGAAGCCCTCGCCCATGCCGCGATCGAGGCCGACCTGCGGGTGGCCTGGTTCACCCTCGAAACGCTGACCGGCACGATCAGCCGGGCCAAAACCGACGGCTCGACCGCCCGCACCGTCGCCCGGATCTGCCGCGCCGATCTGATCGTGGTCGACGACATCGGCATGCTGCCCGCCGGGCAAGACGCCGCCGAAGCGTTCTACCGCATCGTCGACGCCGCCTACGAACGCCGCTCCATCGCCGTGACCAGCAACATCCACCCCTCCGGTTTCGACACCCTCATGCCCAAGACCCTCGCCACCGCGACGGTCGACAGGTTGCTGCACCACGCCCACCTGATCACCACCCAGGGCGACTCTCACCGGCTGCAACAAGCCCTCGCCGGCAAGGGGGTGCACGCCTTGACCTGACCACCCACACGGAGATCACCTGACCACCAGCATGGATTTCTGCTGTCCGCCCACGAGGAGAACTCAAGGCCATCGGACAGGACTTCGTCCTGACCCTTGACA
>NZ_JBAKHU010000180.1:0-2826 GCF_036906895.1 Micromonospora sp. CPCC 206060 | reverse complement strand
ACCATGATCCAACCCGAACGACCCAGGTCAAGCCGACCCGCCGACGAGCACCTGACCAGTCACCCCGAAGGATGCTCGCTACGGCGACGGGCAGTATCTAACTGACATCAAACCGGGAACTAAGACGCCAGGACAGCTCTCCGCGGCCTTCTTGAGAGTCCCGTGGGCTGGGCGTAAGTTTACGCACTACATAGAAATCGATGTGAGAGGGCTTGAGGTGGTCCAGGGAAGGTCGGGAGTCTTCGTGGTCCCGAACAGTGGGCCGCTGGATCTGACTGGGCGCATCGTCCGCTCTGGGAGGAATTAGGGATGAGGTACATCAAGGTTCTGTGGGAGCATAACTTCCCCGATGATCCTGTGCTCTACCTCAGCGAACTCGGCGAGGATGGCTACGAGGTTCGTAAGGTTCAGCTCTATCGCGACGGAAGGTCCGAGTGGGCCGACGGGCATCATGAGACGGCGACGGTTGGCCTCTCGGAGATTCCCTTTCCGTCGGTTGAGGAAATTTCGAGCCAGTCCGACTGTCGAGCTGAGCTGATAACCTCGGAGGAGTTCGAGCGTGCTTGGAGTGACGCGCGAGCCAAGGCCTAACCTCTAGGTTTAGCATGACCGAGGAGGTCATTCATTCACGCGCGCTGGATTTTTAAGCCAGCTTGCTCGGTGGTCGTTACGGCGTAAATCATCGCCCGCTCCGCCGTCACCGGCGCCCCCGATACCAGTCCGCTCGTGCGGGCGCTGCTGCTGGAACGCCTCGCCTGGGCCGCCGCCCGCCTCCGCAACACCGACACCACCCGCCGCACCCTCGATGCCGTCAACGACGCCTACGACCAGCGCACCGACGGCATCGCCGAACCCGAATGGGTGTACTGGCTCAACCGGACCGAGATCGACGTCATGGCCGCCCGCTGCCTCATCGAACTCGGCACCCCAGCCGCCGCCGAACCCCTCCTCACCCGAGCAATCGCCGCCTACAACCACGACCACGCCCGCGAAGTCGCCCTCTACCAAACCTGGCTCGCCGAAGGCCACGCCAGAGCAGGCGACCTCGACGCCGCCCGCGCCGTCGTCGCCCGTATCGACACCACCGCCATCGACGCCGGCTCCGCGCGCCTCCACCGCCGCATCGCCGCCGTCGACCGGCTCATCGACCGCCGCACGCAGAAGAAGAAACCCGCCAACAGCACCAGACGACCGACCGAGTAGACGCCCCGGCCGACGGCTCGCTCAGCCCAGCGTGCGCCCACGTTGCTGTCACGACTGCTGTCAAAATCGCCAACAATCGATGAGGTGCCGACGGGTAGTTGAGCGAAAGCCCAGCTCTCTGCCAAGATCGACGCCATGACATCGCCACGGCCACCGTAACAACGCCACACGTACTATGTGATCGCCGGTGACGATCCGGTGCTCGTACACAATTGCGGCACCGGGTCCATCTCGAAGAAATTAATGGACGAACACATTTTGGCTCGACATGACGAGAATGCGCCGGAGGCTTTTACTACCTGGAAGGAAAAGTCAAAATTCGAGAGCTGGGTCAAGCCGAAGCGCATCCGCAACTGGGCTAAGTTGGCGATGAGAAAGCCGATCGATGGAACAAACGTTGGCACGGGATCGGCTCATCGGCATATCTTGGATATTGGTAGTGTTCATCCGGTTGGTTACGACAAGAATGGGGATGATCTATTCTCGATTGCGGTCTGGGTAAAAGACGGCGTTGTCGAGAGCGTTCACCCGATATGACGAGGTGACACATGATCGATCTACAAGTGCGAACGGAGTCGGGTGAGATCGTCGCGCGCGGTTCCGTCGGGCTGGATTGGGTGAGCACGCTTCAGTATGTCAATGAAGATGATTTCCCTCTCCTGGGTGGGCTGTTGCCTTACGGGGATACGGTATTTAATTCACGGCAGGCCGGGAGGCTTCGCCGCGAGCTTGCCGGCTTGTCCATTCAAGGTCTCATTGATTATGAAACTGCAGCAGAAATTGAATCTCTCTGTCGGCAGGTCGAAAGCGGATCGCACCTTTATCTCTGGTTTCTAGGCGATTAGGGTGTCGTAACGTCTGCCCGATTGGTGCGGCGCGCCGACAGCGCGCCTCACCAATCGAGGCTGTCGATGAAGACCTGCGCTCCCTCGACATCTAGCTAACAGGGCCGCCGAGGCGGATAGGAGCTGCAAGGACAGCTTCGCAGCAGGCACCAAGGTCGTCATGGCTGACGGTAGTACCCGGCCGATCGAGGATCTGGAGGAAGGGGACCTGGTCCTCGCCACCGATCCGGAGACCGGTAAGACCACCGTCCGAGTCGTCACCGACACCCACATCAACAACGACACCGACCTGACCGACATCACCGTCGAGGACGGCGACGGCAACCGCTCGGTCCTGAACACCACTGCGCACCACCCCTTCTGGAGCGAGGACCGTCAGGAGTGGATCTACGCCGCCGACCTGACCGTCGGTGAGGACCTGCGCTCCCTCGACGGCGAACCGCTGACCGTCGCCGCCGTCGCCTCCTTCACCGGCGCGCAGGTCATGTACGACCTCACCGTCGACACCGACCACACGTACTATATGGTGGCCGGCAACACCCCGGTCCTGGTGCATAACTGCGGGGAGGAAGAGGTCCGGGGCGCGATTCAGAGCGCTTTCCCTGAGCGGAATGTGCGCACTGGCGGCGATGTTCGTCGTCCAGATGGGACGCAATGGACCGATCATGACGTCTACGACGACGATTTTGTGTGCGAGGTGGCATGTAGCGGTGGAGTGACTGGTCAGGTGCTCGTCGGCGGGTCGGCTTGACCTGGGTCGTTCGGGTTGGATCATGGT
>NZ_JBAKHU010000179.1:0-2847 GCF_036906895.1 Micromonospora sp. CPCC 206060 | reverse complement strand
CCGTGATCCACTCATCACATGCGACCTCGTGTCGCACCCGCAGCGTCTTACCGTCGACGGCGATCACGGTCCGGTAGCGGCGCGGCCGCACGGCCTGCGGTTGTGCCCGGGAACGCAGCCAGCCGGCCAAAACAGTGCTGATCAGGGCGGCGTCCAGGCGGGTCAACAGCCGCCACACCGTGGTGCCGGCGGGTACGCCACGGGTGAACCCGAGCCGGACCTGGGCTGGTTCGTCCAGGTCGTAGAGCCAGTCAGCGATCGCCGTAAACGACGTGGCACCGGCCAGGACCGCACACACCGCGACGGTCAGCACCGCTGTCAAGGGATACCGCACCCCGCGCGGGTTCCGTGGGTCCGGGACCAGGCTCACCGCGGCCAGGAGCCCTCCGTGTTCACTGCCGGTGACCGGCGGTGGTGGCGTGTCGGTTCCGGGGGTTGTCACGGTCAGTACGGAGATCAGAGATGATGCCATCGGCGGGTGGAGTCCTCGGTTGTCGTGCAGCGTGAGAACTCCATGATCACCTTGAGGGCTCCACCCGCCTCCATAGAGGCCATTCACCTCGGAGAACCCCAGCTCAGACGCCCGCACGGCTAGAACGCAATGCCCCTGGGTACAGGGCGCCCTGCTGCCCTTCACCGGCTTGATGCTGAGATAAATTTGGGGTTAAGCAGAAAGCATTGTATGATTAGCGCATGCTGTATCGGACCCCTGCGCTCGCCGATGACGACAAGCGCGTGCTCGGTGAACTGGACACGATGCGCGACAACCTGCGGTATCAGATCGCCGAGCCGCACCGCTGGACAGGACAACTCCGACGCACCCTGATCGCTCACGCTATCCAGGGCTCCAATTCGATCGAGGGCTACCAGGTGTCCCTGGAGGACGCAGCCGCGGCCGTCGCCGGCGACGAACCGGTAGAGACGAACCCGCAAACCTGGGAGGTCATCACCGGTTACCGGGATGCCCTGACCTACGTGCAACAACTCGCCCGCTCACGCGAGTTCGCCTGGCAGCACATGTTGCTCAACGCGCTGCACTTCATGATGCTTCGCCATGACCTCAGCAAGTGGCCGGGCCGCTTCCGACCAGGAGACATCCACATCGACGAGGCGCACACCGGCCGACGCGTCTACACCGGGCCGGACGCGGACGACGTTCCGTCGCTGATCTCCGAGCTGATCGACTGGCTGGCCGACGGTGAACCGGAGACCCCGCTGCTCGTGCGGGCCTCAATGGCCCACCTAAACCTGGTCAAGATCCATCCCTGGCGGGACGGAAACGGCCGGATGTCGCGCTGCCTGCACACCCTCGTGCTCGCCCGCGACGGTGTCCTCGCCCCGGAGTTCTCCTCAATCGAGGAGTGGCTCGGCGTCGGCCGGAACACGTACGCCTACTACGACGCGCTCGGTGAGGTCGGTGGCCCATCCTGGCAGCCGGACAACGACACCAGCAAGTGGATCCGGTTCTGCCTGAGCGCCCACCACCAACAGGCCCAATTGGTCCGGCAACGTCTCGATCAGGCCGCGCATCTCTGGGACCTGCTCGACACCTGGGTCGGGCGCAACGGGCTGCCCGAGCGGGTGGTCAGCGCCCTACACCTCGCCGCTACCGGCGGTCGAGTGCGCCGCACCGTCTATCAGCGCGACGAAAACCTCACCGACGACCAAGCAACCCGCGACCTTCGCGCCCTCGTCCGGGCGGGCATGCTCGAACAGCACGGCGAGACCCGAGGCAGGTTCTACCTCGCCTCGCCGGAACTCCGCGAGCTCGCCGCCCCCGCGCTGCGCCCAAAGGAAATCATCGACCCGTACCGACGGTGAGGCGCAGGCCCTGGCACTGCGAATCTGCGACGGTCAGCGCGCCGCGAACGGACACCATTTCCTGTCTACCGAATTGGACCCATGCCGCCAGTCATAGCCGAGCAGGCATTCTAGACTCACAGCATTTGGACCTAAATAGGCACAATAGGACAGTCGATCTGTCCTATTTATCGTGATTTTCCACGAAATTTGGTGTCCGAGGGGTGATCGATACTATAACCCCACACGAAACGGTGCCAGAAGTGGAAATCGTCGTCGACGCCGGATCGGCAGGCTAAGCGCATCCCCGCGCAGCCGGCTGCGGCGAGGTTGACGTGGCGGCGCCTATCAGGAGCGGTAGAGAGGCGCGCAAGATACGGAGCTCGGCTCGCGTTCGTTCACTCGACCCAGACGAGAGCCAGGTCGGCGGTATACTGACGGCGAGTAGTAGCAGCACCACCCGCCGCACGGCGGGATCCAATCGGAAGTACGGCCAACAGGCCATTACGGTTTGACCAAGATAATGACTTGCAGCTACGCCGCCGCCGTGCACGCCGCGGCCGGTCAGCCACCGGCTGATCCACAAACGCATTGTCTGACACTCGACGGCGGTTGCCGGGCGGCGCGCCGCCCGAATCACTAAAAACGACCGTGGGCCGCCCGCTGGTGCGGACGGCCCACGGATGACGTCAGCCGCGCGGAATGTCGATCGCGTAGCCGCCCTTGCCGCTTGCCACCAGCCTGCGCGATTGTCCGGCGAAGCCGAACGCCATCGGCAGGCTGAGCCCTTCGAGGCCCGTGCCGAACGGCGTGAAGGTCGGCGCGCCGTCGTTCGACCGGATAACCCTCGCGTTTGCCTGCTGCTGCGCCACGTAGATGCCGCCGCCGTCTATCGGGTCGCAGGCGAGGTCCACCGTCAGCGCCCCGCCTACCCAGCCGGTGGGCTGCCAGGTCATGCCGCCGTCGGTGGCACGATACGGGGTGGGGTGTGTACAACTAACGGCTGATCGACCGATCAAGGGAGAGACGCCAGATGACGACCGAGAC
>NZ_JBAKHU010000178.1:0-2882 GCF_036906895.1 Micromonospora sp. CPCC 206060 | reverse complement strand
CCATCCGCGCCCTGGAGGACCAGGCCGCATAACCGAGTCCTCCACGATTCCAGGGGATTGACAGACCGAACAACTGACCGCTCTCGGTGTTACCCTCGACCGGGTCTACATCGACCGCGGATTCTCCGGCACCAGCCGCAAGGCCTCGACCAGGCCCTCGCCGCAGTCTGGGACGGCAGCATCTTCACCGTCACCAAGTTCGACCGCTTCGCCCGCAACATGACCGAGGCCTGCCCGATCCTCACCGACCTGTCCGCCCGCGGCGTGCGCTTCGGGCTCGGCGGCTCGGTGTACGACTGGAACGACCCCTTCGGGCGCCTGTTCCTACAGACCCTGGCCATGGTCGCCGAGTCCGAGGACACCCTTATCCGGCTACGCACCCGCGAGGGCATGGCCGTCGCCAAGCGCAAGGGCAAGCTGCGCGGCAAGCAACCCAAGCTGGCCGAATCCGCCCAACGCTCGATCCGCTCCCGCTATGCCGAAGGCGGCCTGTCCATGGCCGACCTCGCCGAGGAATACCGCGTCGGCCGCTCCACCATCCACCGCGTCATCCACGGCGAGCCTGCAACGGACGGCTGACCACGCCGACGCTTATCCCCTGGTCATCCAAATCCGTTGATTTTTCCGCCAGGACTACGGGAACCCCTAGACGTGTCGTCCAGGTCGAAGGTGGTCAGCACGAGAACCTGCGGCGCGTCGGCGGAGGCGGTGATCTGCCCGGTCGCGACGATGCCGTCGGGGTCGGGCATCCGCACATCCATCAGCACCACGTCCGGTCGGTGGGTGGCGGCGAGTGTGACGGCCGGTTCGGCACCGGCGGACAGGCTGCCGCTGTGCAGGGCGGCCCGCTCGCGCATACCCAGCAGCCCGTACCCGGGTGGGTCACCCCGGCGCGGTGCGTGACCGTCGTCGACGACGGTCACGCTCAGGGCGTCGACGGTCACCGCGACGGTGACCCGGCAGTGGGTGGCACCGCTGCGACGGTGCACGTTCGTCAGTGCCTCCTACCGCGCTCAACTCGGGCGTCGACGCCGAACTGTTCGGTGAGCGTGTGGGCGAGCCGGCGCAGCACCGTCGCGCGGCTATCTATCGGCCATCGGACGTCGGCCCCAGGACGTGCTTGATCCCGTCCTCCGAGGACGCACACCATAACTGTCATTATGATGCACGGTCGATATGCCCGCTTCGTCCTGGCTCATAATTGGATTACTCGTTAATGCAATCCGGTAATCAGCCGGGACGGGTCGAGTAGGCGGGCAGGATGGCCGAGGCGGGCCCGTCCACCGTGGAGCGTGAACTAGCCTGACCGTCCTACGCGCGGACATTCCCGGGAGGACACGATGCCGGTCGCCACCACCACCGACGGGTACCGACTCTGGTACGAGGCGGTCGGGGACGGACCGGCCATCGTCTTCCCCGCCCGGCTCCGCGTCGAGTTCGCCGCCCTCGCCGCCGCCCTGGCCGACCGGTACCGGGTGGTGCGGTACAAACCCCGCCAGGTAGTCGGCGTGATGGAGACCGAGGACGAGGCGGGCGGCCCCTGGGAGCCGACCACCTGGACCGGGTACCCGGTCCAGGTGGAGATCACCGACCTGCACACCGTGGCCGACGCGGCCGGCGTGGACGACTTCGTACTCGCCGGGTACTCCGGCATGGCAGCCCTGGCCGGCTTCCTCGCACCGCTGAGCAACCGGACGGCAGGACTCCTGGTCGGCGGATTCCCCCTGCTCGCCCGCAGCGACTACTGGCTCGGATTCGAGGAAGGAGCCCGGGCCGCCCTCATCCAGGCCGGGCTCCCCGACCGGGCCACCGACCACCACCTCGGTCGGCTGCTCTACCGCGAATGGGGCCGCCGCGACGACCGCGCCGCCCTGGCCGCCCTCACCGGCCCCAAGATCCTCTGGTACGGCAGCCGGGACTGCGAACCGGACTGCCGGATGTACGACTTCGTCGGCGGCGCCGCCATCGCCCGCCACATCCGCGCGCACACCGACCAACTGCACGGCATCGGCTTCGACACGATCGAGTTCGACGGGCAGGACCATATTGGCGCCCTGGCCACGACGGATCTGATCGCCCCACGGCTGACCGCTGCGCTGGCCCGGGCCGGCTGGTGAGCCCATCCGAGTCGACGGGCGAGGACCGGCCATGACACGGGCATCCCTGCACCCGGCACCACCTGCGCGCCGCGGTGACCGCGCGGCGCGCCTGGGAAGGACATTTTCCGGCGGGTGTGTCGCGGCGCGTTCGTCGTGACGGTGTACCCCGACCCGCGCCACACCGGGCCGGCAGACAGCACTGAGGGAGACCGACCGTGAAGTACATGCTGCTGATCTACAGCGCCGCCGGAGCCGACGCGGCCAACCAGTGCGTCTTCGACGACTGGGTGGCCTACGACAAGGCACTCAAGGACGCCGGGGTGTGGGTCTCCGGGCACGCCCTGAACGACCTGACCACCGCCACGACCGTCCAGGTCGGCGCCGACGGTGACCGGACCGTCACCGACGGGCCGTTCGCCGAGACCCGCGAGGTGATCGGCGGGTACGACATCATCGACGTACCTGACCTGGACGCCGCCCTCGAATGGGCGGCGCGCTGCCCCGGTTCCCGCGACGGCGGCGCGGTCGTGGTCCGCCCGGTCGCCGAGTTCTGAGGCCGTGGTGGGCGAGCGGAGGACCACACCGTCGGTCGGGGCGTCGGTCGAGGCGCTGTTCCGTGAGGAACACGGCCGGCTGCTGGCCTCCCTCGCCCGCCGCTTCGGTGACCTCGACCTGGCCGAGGAGGTCGCCTCGGAGGCCATCGAGGCGGCACTGCGGCACTGAGCCATTCCGGGTAAGCCTCTGACTACCAGGAGCGCTGTCCGGGATGAGGGATCATGGGCG
>NZ_JBAKHU010000177.1:0-2905 GCF_036906895.1 Micromonospora sp. CPCC 206060 | reverse complement strand
CTATGCCGACCTGGTGCGCGACCTGGCCGACCACTACGGCGGTGAGGTGTTCGCCGCCCACCGGGCCCTGCTCGCCGACATCCTCACCGACTGACCGGAAGGACACTTGCCAGTGAACACCGTGAAGAAGAAGTACGCCGTCCGGTACCTGATCGTGAACCCCGCTGGTGACGTGCTCTGGATCGGCAGCGCGGTCGTTACCAGTGATTCGCTGCCCCTCGACGGCACTCCCTTGGAGGTTGCTGTCTCCCACGCGGTCACTGCCAACACCGTTCGCGCTGACTGCGACCGCAACGGCGTTGGCGTTCCCGGGCGGGTGCTCATCACCGCCATGTGGGAGGCCAGCCGATGATCACGACCACTGACCAGCAGACCGCGACCCGCGAGCAGGTGTTCGCCCTGGTTGCCGCCGGCATCGGCGCCGGGATGCCCGTGCCCGTGGGCATCAACATCGGCGACGGACTCAGCCACGGCCGGCTGGAGATGTTCGTCCGCGACGACGACCCGGCCGCCGTGGAGCTGTGGGCCAGCTGGCTGAACCTGCCCGCCCCGGCGATGGTCCTCTGCCCGATGGAGTCGGGGGCGCACTCGCACCGGTCGACCGGCTGGTTCCAGCCGTACGAGGCAATCGCCCACCTTCACCCGGACACCGGTCACCAGGTCGCGGTGAAGTCGTACATCACCGTGCCGGCCCCGGCCGACGCCGAGCAGGTTGAGGCGGTGGCCCGGTGACCGCTCCCGCGATCAACGGCACGCCCTACGCCCGGTTCGGTCGGCTGTTCATCCCCGCCGACAGCGTCCCGACCAGCCCGGACGCACCGACCCCGGTGGTGGCCGACCCGATCCCGCCGGCCGTCCCGGTCGACCAGCCGGCCAAGGTGGACCCGGTCCCGGCGGAGTCGACCCCAACCGCCGGGCAGCAGCTCGGGCCGGTGACGGCCGACGAGATCCGGGCGAAACTGGCAGCCGGCCGGGACCTGGTCGACGCGAAGCGGGACGACGCGCTGGCCCGCCGCCGTCAGGAGGTAGAGCACCGGATCGCGTTGGCCGAGGTCGAAGACCTGGAAGCCGACCAGCAGCGCTCCCGCCGGGAACGGGCCGAGGAAACCCGGGAATCGGCGAAGCTGACCCGCTACTACCGGCGCGCCGCCGGCCGGGGTGCGCGGGCCAGGATCCGGGCGGACATCGACCGGTCGGTGGAGATGCGCACCCTACGGGTCGCCCGGGTTCGGGCCGCGACCCTCGCTATCGGCATTCCCGCGCTGCTCGCGTTCGGCGCCTGGTCAACCGCCGGGGTGCAAGCCGGAGTAGCCCGGCTACTCGGTCTGAACGATGGGTCGGCCGGCTGGTGGGCCGCGTGGGGTGTGGAACCCGCGCTGCTGGCCGTGGTGGCGCTGATCATCATCAGCCGGGCCGTACTGGAATCGTCCGGCGGGAGCACCGACCAGCGGGCCACCCGCGTGGAGTGGACGGCGCTGCTGACGTCGATCGCGCTGAACATGGCCGGCGGCTGGCACGGGCAAGGATGGTCCGCCGCCGGAGGGCTGATCGCGCACTCGATCGGCCCGGTCGGCGCGGCCGGAGTCGCCTACCTCATCGGCCTGCTCCTCGGGTATGTGGCCGCCGCCCGACCCTGGCACGACGCGCCACGGCTGGCCGACCTGGACCTACCCATGCCCACCACCGGACCCGTCTCCGCCGCCGATTCGGAGGCGCCTCCGGAGGTAGTCAACCTGCGGAAACTCCCGACACCTCCGAACGCACCGGAGACGTCTCCGGAGGCCGTCGGAGGCTTGTCGGAGACCGATCGGGACCTGCTCCACCGGGTGCTCATGGCGATCGAATCCCGTGCCCTGGGAACGGCCCCGTCCGGCTGGCAGATCTACCAGCAGGTCATGAACGGCCGGGGCGACAAGGCCCGCGCCTACCGGGTCGCCGACATCGTCCGCACCTGGCGACCGGGACAACCCGCACCCCTGAACGCCGCCGCCTGACCACAACCCGTTGAGGAGAACCGCCATGGCCCGCACCAACCGCGCATCCGGCAACGACCGCGTCGCCATCCAGGTCGGCGAGGTCAAGCCGGCCAGCAGCAGCCCGAAGGACACGACCACCGCCGAGGACAAGCCCAGCCACGCAGGCAACACCTGCACCGGCAACGCCCGCGTCGGCATCCAGGCCGACACCGTGACCGGCCCCATCCACATCACCTTCTGACCCCACCCGGCGGCGCGGCCCCTGGCAACCAACCTGCGCCGCGCCGCCGGCCCCCAACCATCCGAGAACCGATGGAGGAAACACCATCATGAACCCCCCGAACGATGACCGCTTCGACTGGCACGCCGCCGAAGCGGACCTGACCGACGCCACCGGTGGTGCGGAGGTGGTCGACCTGGACGACGCCCGCGCCCGCCGTGCGATGCCCCGACCTCGTCCGGCTGGTGACACGCACGTTGATGTGACGTTGGATCAGGCGCCGCAGCCCGGCGGAATGCTGGTCGACCCGCCGCCGGTCGCGTCGTCCGGTCGACGGCCGATCATCCCGCCGGGCTGGTCGGGGTGGCGCAACATCAAACACAGTCTGCGGCAGGCCGCCGAGTTGGCCGCCTACCGGGTCGGGTTCCACACGGTGCGCGCTCCTTGGTACGCGGTGCAGGCCGGGTTCTGGGCCACGGCCGGGTTGTTCCGGCTGACCGGGCGGCAGGTGCGGTGGTGGTGGGTGGCCGAGCAGACCGGGTTGCGGCAGGCCGCCGCCGACGCCGGGGACGCGGCGATGTGGCACAAGCTGCACCGGGAGGTGAAGGCAACCCGCACATGGCGGGGAATCGTCCTCACCGTCGAGGCGCTGACCATCGCGGTCGGTGGGCCGATCGTGTGGGCGGTCGCCCCGTGGTGGGCGTTGACC
>NZ_JBAKHU010000176.1:0-3015 GCF_036906895.1 Micromonospora sp. CPCC 206060 | reverse complement strand
CGGGGTCGATGATCCGAAGGCTGTGGGTACCGGCACGCAGGCCCCGCCGCCCACGCCGCCGCCCACGCCGCCGCCCACGCCGCCGCCCACCCCGCCGCCGCGGCCGGCGTCGAACCTGCCCACGCCGAAGCTGGACCTGTCCACGCCGAACCTGGACCTGTCGGTGCCGTCGTGGTCGGTGCCGTCGTGGTCGATGCCGGCTGCGCCGGTGCCGCAGTGGGTCGCGGCAGCTGGCGGGCCGGTGGTCGAGCAGTGGCAACGGTTCCAGCAGAAACTGGCGGACCGCTACGGTGGGCTGCTGGCCGGGACGGGGCAGGCACGGCAGTTCCTGACCGGGCTTCCCGTGCCCGTCGAGCAGGTGTTCACCGAGTGGGCCGACGCCCGGCAGAACGACCCGGCCGTCCCCGTTTTCCTGTCTCAGGTCGGTCTGCCCGCCACCGCCCTCACCAGCCAGTTCCTGTTCGGTGTCCGGGAGCGGGCGGTCGCCCGGATCACCGAAACCCTCGCGGGGTCGATCCCGACGGGCGGGCAGACCCCGGCCGCGGTACGCCCCGAGCAGGTCGTCGCCGCGCTGCCCGCGGAGTTCGACCGGCAGGCGCTGCGCTCGATCGCGCACCTGGCCGTCCAACACCACATCGACCAGTACTTCACCACGGGCACACCGACGACCGCCCCCCTGCCAGGCGGCGCCCCCCTGCCAGGCGGCGTCGTCCTGCCAGGCGGCGTCGTCCCGCCGGGGGCTGCTGGCGTGCCGGGGGGTTCCGGGGCGGCGGCGGTGCCGTCGGACGCCGTGCGCGCCGCGGTCGAGCGGGACGTGCGGGCCCACGTGGACCGGAGCCTCGACGCGATCCTCGGCACCACTCCACTACCGGCCGCACCACTGACCGCACCACTGACCGTGCCGTCGGCTGCGGTGGCCAGTCCGGCCGCCGCGCAGGTCAACGCCGTGGCGGACGTGGTCCGGCAGGCGGTCACCGACCTGCCGGCCCGTGTCACGGCGGCGGCCATCCCCGACGCCACCGCACCGCACACCACCCCTTCCGGCACGGACACCTCGGCACACCGGCGTACCGACGTGCCGCCGGTGCCGGTGACTTCCGAGCAGCACACCGCAGCAGCGACCAGGCTGGCAGAAACCCAGTTCACCGCCTTGGCCCGCAAGTACGGCGTCGATCCGGCCAACCATGACACCCTCGCCGGATCCTTCCAACAGGACTGGGCCAACGGATACCACCAGGTACTCGCCCAGGTCACCGGCAACGCCACGCCCGCCACCCCCAGCGTGCCGGGCACGTCCGGGGTGCCGGCCACGCCCAGCGCGCCGGGTGCGCCGGGCACGCCGGGCACGCCGGATGCGGCCGGCGCCCGCAGTACGATGCCGGGTGGTGTTGCCCCCCGCACCGACGGCACGCCGAACCACGACCACACCAGCGACAGGACGTCGGTCAGTGACACGTCCGTCTCCGGCGACGACAGCATCTTCAGCCGCGATAACAGGCCCGACGACACCTTCACGGTCAGTGACCTCTCCTCACTGGACGAGCCGATCAGCCGCGACCCGGTCACACGCGACTTCATCGACGGGGATTCGGTCAGTGGCGTCCCGTCGCTAAACGAGTCAGACAACGGTGAAGCGGCCAAGCGCGAATTCAGGGACACGGACCCGTTCAGGGACGCCTCTTCGCGGGACGGGTTGATCAGCGGCGACCCGGTCGGACGCGGCGAGCCGGCTGTCGCGGCAACTGGGCAGGCTGTCGCGCCGTTCGGGTCCGGGCAGCGGGCCGCCGACTGGGCCGCTGGGGAGCAGGTGCGTCCCGGCAGCAGCGGCGACCTGTGGTGGTGCGTGGCGGCCACTCTCGATGTGTTCCAAACCGAGTACAAACGGCTGGGCAACCGGGCGGTGTTCGACGACCGGATCATCGGACCGGACGGCCGGCTCGCGCCCACCATGGGCTGGCCGCAACTGATGGAGATCCTCGACACGGTACCCGAGCGTGTCGCCCACCCGGACGGGGTCGCGGGACAGGACGTGCTGGCCGCGTTGCGGACGGCGCCGGGGTCGATGGTCGTGGTCAGGGCCGCGCCACCAAACGAACCGCAGCACGTGTTCGCCCTCTCCAGCCAGCCACAGGATTCCGGGCCGCCGAGAATCCAGGTGCGGGACCCTCTGATACCCGGCGCCGTCGACCGACCCGAGCCAGACAATCCGATACATGATCCGTGGCTGCGACACCTGTTCGCATCCAGCACCCGGGTGGCCGCGTTCGACGCGGACGGGCGACCCGCCACCATCACCGACCTGCTCGGCCAGACCGCCCGCCACCCGCGGCCGATCACCACAACCGGCACCGACACCAGCGCGTTCCTGCTCGCCTCTACCAGCACGCCGCGCAGTCCGTCCCAGGCGATGCGAGCCACCTCTACCGACCCGGCCGACTCGGCCGGCTCCGCCCCAGGCAGGCAGCCGTCCGATCCGGTGGAAGGTGACGGACCGTCTGCTCCTGCCCTGTCGACCGTGGTGGACACCGGGGCGTTGAGTGGCCGGCTTGGGCAGGGTGAGGCAGCGGCCGCGGTATCGGACGCGCACGTCGGACAGACTCCCGCCGGTGCTGCCACGCCGCCGCCGGTGGTGTCCCCGCAGCTACTGACCGGCCACACCGGCCCGACATCGTGGTCGCAGCCCAGCGGCGACCAGCCCAGCCAGTTCCCAGGGACACAGTCGTTCCCGCCCGGACTGGACGTGCGGGATCCGGCACCTCAGTCGCCGATGTCCGGGCCGGTACCTGCCCCGCCGGCGGACACGGGTCTGCCCGGGCTGCCCGGGCCGCTGGACGACCCGGACGCCCTCACGGCATCGTCCTGGCCGGCGGGGCCGGCCGCGTCGTCCTGGCCGGCGGGGTGGGCGGGACCGGCGGGGCCGGTTCCCGGCATTGGTGCGACCGACGGGCACGGTGCTGCGATGTCCACCGACCCCGGCCAGCCGCGCATCGACGATCAGGCCGGCGACGGCAGCGG
>NZ_JBAKHU010000175.1:0-3073 GCF_036906895.1 Micromonospora sp. CPCC 206060 | reverse complement strand
ACAACAGCCTGCGCGCCATCGGCGAACGCGGGAACTCACTGCTCAAGACCACTTTCAAGGCGCTTCGCAACGTCAGCCTCGACCCGTGGCGAATCGGGAAGATCGTGGCAGCGGCCCTCGCGCTGCTGCACTTCGACCACGCCCGAACCACATGATTACCACCCGTGATCAAACCCTTGCGCGGAAAGGCTCACTGGACTGTCTGCGGCGGTGGCGTGCGGCGGACGGTCTCATGATCAGGTTCGGTGTTCTCTCTTTCGAAGGGATCCGGCCGGATCCCGGACGGCAGTGAGGATCTAGTTGCCGTCACGGTTCACGCGTTGCTCCGCTGACCGGTCCACTGTCCCCTGCGACGGCCGGACTGCGGCTATCGTGACCCGATGGCAACCGACAGGTGGGCACAGTGGCTGCTCACGCGCCGCGACGGTGACAGCGCGGCCCTGCGTGCCCGGTACACCCCGGACCTGGCGTGGCTCCGCGACGGCGTCCTCGACCGGGCCGACCTCGCACCCGAGGACGTGCTCCTCGACGTCGGATGCGGGACCGGACTGATCGGATTCGGTGCGCTCGACCGCCTCGGCCCGGACGGTCGCGTCATCTTCAGCGACGTGTCGCAGGACCTGCTCGACCACTGTCGACGTACCGCCGACGGCGACGAACGGTGCAGCTTCCTACCAGCCGCCGCCGAGGACCTCGCCGGCGTCGCGGACGCCTCCGTCGACGTCGTCACCACCCGGTCGGCGCTCATGTACTCCGACCGCAAGGCCACCGCGTTCGCCGAGTTCTTCCGGGTACTCAGGCCGGGTGGACGGCTGTCCATCTTCGAGCCCATCAACCGCTTCACGCTGCAGCACCGTCCTGACGATCTGTTCGGTCTGAGCGGCGGCTCGCCTGTCGACGACCTGCTGGCCAGGGTCCGTGACGTGTACCGGGGGGCCACCGAAGCCGCCGAGCGGCCGATGGTGGACTTCGACGAGCGTGACCTCCTCGCCTGGGCGGTGGCCGTCGGGTTCGAGACGGTGGAGCTGGACTACCGCGCCCAAATCGAGGTACCGGCCGAACCGATCGGCGACTGGGAGGTACTCAAGCGGGTGGCCCCCAACCCTCTGGTCCCGACGTACGGCGAAGCGATCGCCGCCGCGCTGGCAGACGAGGAGCGCGAGCGCCTCGACGCGTACATGACCACCCTGGCAGCGGCCGGGACGTCGACACGTCGCACGATGGCGGTGGCTTTCCTGCGGGCCCTGCGCCCCTGACGTGCATCGATACCTGCGAGGCTCCTTGATGGACGCCCCCAGTCGACAACGACCAGCGGACGACCTCTCGACCGGCCTCGAAAAGTCTCCTAGCATGGCCCCTTCGCAACGAAAATCTTCGATCCCCACGGCCATTAGGAGACTGTCTTGTTCAGGCGCACATTCCCGACGCTCGCCGCCGCCCTGCTCGGCCTGTCCGTCCTGGCGGCTCCCGCCGAGGCGGCCCCGGTGACGGAGCTGGCCCCCGCTGTCGGGTCCACCCTGTCCGCACCCACCGGTTGCACCACCTCGATCGAATGGGTCGTCGAGGGGAGCAACTACTACTACGGTCGGGGCAAGGTGACCTGCTCGACCGGCCGCTACAAGGTGAAGATCCAGTGCCGCAACGCCCAGACCGGCGTGGGATACGTCGTCTACGGCAGCCAGGCGGTCAACGCCCCGAGCACCGCCACCACCACCTGCTACACCGGCAATGTCGCGGAGAAGGTGTACGCCGTGCAGGACCCGCCGGGCACCGGTGTCACCGGCTGCGCACCGTGGATGGAATGGGTCCACGAGGGCAGTAACCACTACTACGGCCGGGGCAGGGTCCAGTGTGACACCGGCAGCTACCGGGTCCGGATCCAGTGCCGCAACCTCCAGACCGGCGTGACCTACGTCGTCAACGGCACCCAGACGGTCTCCGCCCCGAACACCGCCACCACCACCTGCTACAGCGGCAACGTCGCCGAGGTCGTGGAGGCCGTACCCCAGTGACGGTCTCAGGCGCGGCCGTGGGCCCCGGCGAGAGCCGCCACGGCCGCGCTGACGGTGGTGGCGTCGACCGGCCGTCCGGTGGCCAGGTGGTGCAGGGTGACGCCGTCCAGGAAGACAACGAGGGTTCGGGCGGCCTGATCGCCGATCAGGGGCGTCAGCACCTCGTGGACCTGGTCGACCCAGGAGAGCGCCAGTGCGCGCAGTTCGGGGCTACGGGCGGCGGCCAGGTACATCTCGATCTCCGTGAGTGCCCGCCCCCTGTCGGTCAGGTACTCGCAGATCAGGTGGGTGAGTCTGGCTGGTAGATCAGTACCGTCGCCGAGGTGGTCGGCCCACCGCCGCATCTCCTCGCCGAGGTCCGTGTCGGCCTGCTCGAACGCCGCCGCGACCAGGTCGGTCAGGGCGGGAAAGTAGTAGGTCGTCGCGCCGAGGGGCACATCGGCCCGCTCCGCGACCGCCCGATGGGTGGTCCGGCCGATGCCGACATCGGCGATCACCGCCAGGGCTGCGGCGGCCAGTGCGCGTCGTCGTCCTTCCGGGTCGCGGCGGCGGGCGGGTCGCCGTGGGCGTTCGGTGCTCAATGGGCACCGCCGAGGTTGAGCAGGATGACACCGCCGATGATGATGCCGACACCGACGACCTTGGTGAGCGTCAGCGGTTCACCGAGGAAGGTCGCGCCGATGGCGACGATCGCGGCGGTGCCCAGTCCCGACCACATCGCGTAGGCCACCCCGACCGGGATCTCCTTGACCGCCTGGGCGAGACAGGCGAACGAGGTCACGTAGGCGGCGACCAACCCGACGGTGGGCCACAACCGGGTGAATCCCGCCGTCGCCTTGAGCGTGCTCGTACCGACCACCTCGGCCGAGATGGCAATCGCGAGGAAGAGATAGGCCATGACATCCCCACTTTCTAGTACGTCTGTACATGTACAAACGTACTAGAATCCTCTGGCCGAGGACGCACCCGGTGGTCGACATCACCGGGCTGGCAGGATCGTGACTGGTCAGGTGGTCGCTGCGCCGGTGGGTAGCCAGGGACAGCCGGCGACGAGTTCGGTG
>NZ_JBAKHU010000174.1:0-3181 GCF_036906895.1 Micromonospora sp. CPCC 206060 | reverse complement strand
CTATGCCGACCTGGTGCGCGACCTGGCCGACCACTACGGCGGTGAGGTGTTCGCCGCCCACCGTGCCCTGCTCGCCGACGCGCTCGACGCACCTGAGGTGACCGCGTGACCGCCCGGGAGCCGAAGCGCACTCGTAAGCCGTTCAGCACCAGCCCTGACGTGTTCACCTCCGCCGGTCGTGACGGCTTCACCGGGTCCGCCAAGGGCGACCGGACGTGGGGCGTCAGTGAACACCGGCCCGCACCCACCCCCCGACCCGCCAACCGGAAGGACAACCACCGATGACCACGACCACTGACCAGCCGACCGCGACCCGGGACCAGGTGTTCGCCCTGGTCGCCGCCGGTATCGCCGCCGGGATGCCCGTGCCCATGGGCATCAACATCGGCGAAGGGATCAGCCACGGCCGGCTTGAGCTGTTCGTCCGCGACGACGATCCCACGGCGGTGGAGCTGTGGGCCACCTGGCTGAACCTGCCCGCCCCGGCGATGGTCCTCTGCCCGATGGAGTCGGGGGCGCACTCGCACCGGTCGACCGGCTGGTTCCAGCCGTACGAGGCGATGGCCCTCCAGTACCCGGACACCGGTCACCAGGTCGCGGTGAAGTCGTACATCACCGTGCCGGCCCCGGCCGAGCAGGTCGAGGCGGTGGCGTGATGGCCGTGACCGAGTCGAGGCGTCTGCCGCGCGCGATGACCAGCGGCGGTGCGTCCGTCGCGGTCCGCCTGCCGGTAGGTGCGGGCACCCTGGCCCATCGGCCGACGTACCGGCGGATCGCCCCGGACAACAAGTACGACCAGCGCACCGTCGTTTCGGCCGCGTGCGCCCCGCAGGGTGCGGAGTGCCGGGAGTTGTCCGCCGGGTGGGCCGACCATCTCGGCGCCCTGGCGTGCACCGCCCCGGCCTGCTTCCCCGACGTCGATACCGAGAACGGAGTGACCCGATGACCGCCCCCACGATCAACGGCACCCGCTACCCGCAACCGGTGGAAGAGCTGCTGCGCCCGGCTCTTGAGTTGGCCATCGAGTTGGGTGAGGTGCCGAGCCGGAACCGGCTGATGCGCGAGTTCCGTATCGGCGCGCCGAAGGCAGACGAGCTGCGGACTCGGCTACTCGCCGTCGCCGCCCCGGCCGCCGCCGAGCCGGTAGCGGTGTCGTTCGACTACTCCGAACCGATCGGCCCGGACCTGGCACCATCCGCGCCCGTACCCGGGTCCGAACCGGCCGAGGTGGAGCCGGTCGACGACGACCAGGCCGGCGCCGAGCAGCCCGTCGACCCGTGGGAGTACGCCACCGCGGAACCGGTCGAGCAGGCCCCGGACACCCGGGCACGTACCACCCCGCCCGGATCGCCGAAGGCCGCCGCACCGGCCCCCGCCGTCGAGCAGGTCGAGCAGGTCACGACGGTCGGTCACCCGGGTTCCAACATCACCACCACCCCGACCAGTGAGGCACCCAGGTCGGTTCGGCCGGTGCGGACGTGGCCGGTGCTGCTGCTGGCCCTGCCCGCGTTCGTGGCGATCTGGTCCGGGTGGGTCGGACTCGGCGGACTCACTGGGTTCGGGGTGGTCCACCCGCTACCGGGGATCTGGGACAGCCTGTCGGTCAACACCGCGATCACCCTGCCAATCGGGGTGGAGACCTACGCCGCCTACGCCCTGCGCGCGTGGCTGTCCGGTCAGGTCCCGGCACCCGCCCGCCGGTTCGCCAAGTGGTCGGCTATCGGGTCGCTGCTGCTGGGTGCGCTCGGCCAGGTGGCCTATCACCTGATGGAGTCCGTCGGCATGACCGCCGCCCCGTGGTGGATCACCACCCTCGTGGCCTGCCTGCCCGTGGTCGTCCTCGGCATGGGCGCCGCCCTGGCCCACCTGATGCGCCACGACTCCTGATTTCGCCCGGCGGCACAGCCCTACGGCCTGGAAACCAGTGCTGTGCCGCCGGCCCCTCTACGGACTGGAGGTCCGTCGGAATGTTCAACCGTACCCGACCCCCCGCCTGCACCTGCAACAACGCCGGCACGTGCGGCTACTGCCCGTCGATCGCGGTGACCGCGACCCGGGAAGCCCGACTTCCGGCCGGCAGCCCCGGCGCGAAGGCCGCCGACCGGATCGAACGCAAGACCGGCCGCCGCTGATCTGACCGCTTCCGTCGCCACCGGCTCATCACCCGGTGGCGGTGGTGGCAGCCAGAGAGTCTGGCCGCCGGAAGGGAACACCTGTCATGGGCAGCAAGAGGAACGTGGCGTCCGGCAACGACCGCGTCGCCATCCAGGTCGGTCAGGTCACCGGCCGCCACGACACCGGCAAGACCCCGGAGGACACCAGCACTACCAACACCGGCCCGGTTCGGACCGAGAACACCTGCACCGGCAACGCCACGGTCGGCCGGCAGGCCGACGAGATCCGGGGCGGCCTCACCTTCGGCCGCTGACCCCCGCCCAGCGCGCCGCGCAACAGGCCATCAAGGCGGTCACCGACCGGCGGCCGCTGACCGACCCGGCGGCACGGCCCCTGGCCTCGCAAACCGTGCCGTGCCGCCGGCCCCAGCCGATCCGAGAACTGATCCGATGGAGGAAACACCATCATGAACCCCCCGAACGATGATCGCTTCGACTGGCACGCCGCCGAAGCGGACCTGGACGACGCCACCGGTGGTGCGGAGGTGGTGGACCTGGACGACGCCCGCGCCCGCCGTGCCCTGCCCCGGCCTCGTCCGGCTGGTGACACGCACGTTGATGTGACGTTGGACGAGGTGCCGCAGCGTGGCGGGATGCTGGTCGACCCGCCGCCGGTCGCGTCGTCCGGTCGACGGCCGATCATCCCGCCGGGCTGGTCGGGGTGGCGCAACATCAAACACAGTCTGCGGCAGGCCGCCGAGTTGGCCGCCTACCGGGTCGGGTTCCACACGGTGCGCGCTCCCTGGTACGCGGTGCAGGCCGGGTTCTGGGCCACGGCCGGGTTGTTCCGGCTGACCGGACGGCAGTTGCGCTGGTGGTGGGTGGCCGAGCAGACCGGGTTACGGCAGGCCGCCGCCAATGCCGGAGACGCGGCGATGTGGCACAAGCTGCACCGGGAGGTGAAGGCCACCCGCACATGGCGCGGCCTGGTCCTCACCGCCGAAGCGCTGACCATCGCGGTCGGTGGGCCGATCGTGTGGGCGGTCGCCCCGTGGTGGGCGTTGACC
>NZ_JBAKHU010000173.1:0-3249 GCF_036906895.1 Micromonospora sp. CPCC 206060 | reverse complement strand
CAACCCACCGAACAACAAACGATCACGCAACAACCGCTAAACACCACTCCACAGGACTTGACCGCCGTGGATGGAAGCCTGAAGCGGTGGTGGACGGAGTGTGACGGACTACGCGCACGAGACGCTTTCACCGCGACGGGCGTCATGGGCGCCTACAGCAGGATCCTGCCGGCGGATGCCTTGCGTGATGCCACGGCCTCTGTCTACGCCGAGATCGCTCACCGCCTTGGCTGGCTCGAACTGGATCGGGCCTTGTCGGAGGCGGAGTTCCAGCAGTTGAGCACCGACATCGGCGGATGGGTGACGCAGGACCGGGCACTGTCCGAGGTCATCGAGACGTTCGGAGCCCCCTCGCTGTGGATCGGTGGCACCAACTCCTTCTATCCCAAGACGCTTACCTACACCATGCCCGAGCCCGACCACGACCTGATCTGCTTCCACCTGTGGAACGCCTTCGCGAACACCGAACCCGGCACTGAGCTACGGGGCGTACACACCGAGCCGATGGTTCTCGCCGTACGTCACCGGCCAGGCACATTCCCCGCCTCGTTCTCGTTCACCCCGGAAGGCCTGTGCCGCAGGCCGACGAGTGATCAGGGGAGCCCGCTCAGGTCGACTGTCTGGATCTTCCACGGTGACCGTGCTCGATACGCCTCCGGCGTGTTCGACACCCTGGACGCCGGACTCGCCTGGGCTGCCGAGCGCGAGGTGACCGGGATCCTGGCCGAGTACGCGTGCGGAGGCGCCTACGACGTCGCCGTCAGCGCGGGCCGCTTCACACCCTCGAAGGCGCACCACGGCACCGCAGACCACGTGGCCGCCTTTGGTCCGGGGTTACGTCACATCCACCTGACCGGCGGCCGGCGAGATTGACGGACATCCGCTGATGCCGAAACCCGGTCGCCATCTCGGTGGCGAGGCTCGGTAGGGGCGAAGGCGCCGGTGCTGCTGAGCCGGGTTCCGGCCTCGGAGAGACGCTCGCGGCTGCTTCATCGCGGCCATCAGGGCATGATCGCTCCGTGCAGGGCTGGACCGATGGTGACCTCGGGGCGGAGTTCGAGCAGCGGCTCGACGATCTCCTCGCGGAACTCTGCAACGGCGCAGCCGTTAGTCTGCCGTCATGGCGAGCGCCGAACTGGATGAGTTGATCGTCGCGGACGCCGACGCCCTGCGCGTGTGGTTGTCGGCCAACCACGCCACGTCGCCCGGTGTCTGGCTTGCTTTGACCAAGAAGGGCGGCACAGCCACGACGCTGACCTGGCAGCAGACGGTCGACGAGGCCCTGTGTTTCGGCTGGATCGACGGGCAGGCCCGCAAAAGGGATCAGGAGACCTCCTGGATCCGATTCACCCCTCGCCGGCCCCGTAGCTCCTGGTCACAACGCAACGTCGCCCACGTGGCCCGGCTGGAGGCGCAGGAGCGGATGCTGCCCCCAGGCCGCGCCGCGGTGGAAGCCGCGAAGGCGGACGGGCGGTGGGCTGCCGCGTACGCCCCGCCGTCGGAAGCCGAGGTGCCGGCCGACCTCCTCGCCGCCATCGCCGCTGACCCCGCCGCCCAGGCCATGTTCGACGTACTCACCAAAACCAACCGCTTCGCTCTCATCCACCGCGTCAATGCCGTCAAACGGGCGCAGACCCGCGAGCGGAAGATCAGCGAGTTCGTCGCCATGCTGGCCCGCCACGAGACGATCTACCCGCAGAAGGCCAAGCCGCCGGACTCGCAGTAATCGGTATCTTCATGATCATGTGTACGCATCTGCCGCTGTCGGCGCGCGGCGCTGCGGCCATCTGCCGTACGCACCCAGCCCAGAGCCACTTGTCAACGGAGTGTTGATCGCCGCTGACCTTGGGGCGGTTTACGGCAGGGGTTCCGCGATCTGGTGGAGGGTCCGCCCATCAGGTGCCCGGTACCAGTTCGGCGGCCAAAGTTGGGCTCGTGGCGGCTGCCCGGTGGCGGTCTCGATGATGTGTCGGATCAGTGCGATGATCCGATAGCGTTGCCCATCGGCAGCCCATTTGACGGGTCCGTTGACGTCATTGTGCCACTGCACTCGTGCCCGGTTCGGGTCAGTGCCCAGCCATGCGCGAATGCTATCTCGATCTTGGTCGACGAGATCGGGTACGACGATGGTCAATTCGGTGCCGTCCGAGATGGCACCGTGGGAGATGAGACGCTGAACAGCTGCCGCTCGGCGTTCGCCCGAGGCCCGGGCGGCTGCCTGTGTGGCGCCGCTGGATCGCGGCCGGATCATGAAGTCCTCGGCATCGGGCACGGGCAGCAGTTGCGCGACGGACAGGACCTTCTCACCGGCGGCGGTCTGGTACAGCTGGTAGCGGACCAGCCGAATGTCGATGCCTGCTTCGTACAGGAACAGGGCGGTGTTCGTGACAGTCGGGCCGAAATCTGCGGCCATGAGCACGATCCGCGGAGGGCTCAGCGTCTCGTCCGAGACTGCTTCGGCCCACTCCATCAACTGGGCCAACGCCTCCTCGCCAGTGGTCGAGCCGCCAAGATAGGCGGCATGCACATCGGCCAGGATGTCCAGGCTGAAGCGGCGAACCATCGCCGCATAGTTGATCGCCTGCATGGTCACTGTGTCCGGTGCGCGGTCGCGCTTGAGCTCCACAACCACTAGCCGTCCGGTGCGGTCAAGACCCAGCACGTCCAGCCGGTCTGCGGTCGCAGACCCTCCAACGGAAACCCATTTGCCGTATTCGAATGTGACAACCTTGACTCCTGCGCCGATCAGTTCCGGATGATCGATCACCCATTGCTGCAGGTGTTGGCGCTCCAGCAGGCCAGCCTCGGCCAAGGAGATTCGACGGGCGGGAACGGCGGTCGCGTTATCGACGCTGAACAGCAACTCCTCGGCCACGGGGCACCTCCGGCACAGACCGTACACCTCGGCACATTCGTAGAAGCCGAGCATTGTGCCGGCGCTGGACGGTCCCCGGACACCTCGACGACCGTCCTGGGCCCTGCGAGGCTTGGTGGCGGATAGGAGCTGACATGCGGGTGACGGCCTGCAGCAACGGTTCGACGAGTTCATCAGGTGCGGGGTACGGCCTTCGCGTGTCCCCCGCCGACCGGGATATGCACTTCGACCGCAGTTGGGAGCATGTGGAGGTTGACCTGGGCGTCTACGGTCGGCGCCGGCGACGGCAGCACCGGTGGTGGTCTGCGCTGGGTCAAGTCCTGTGGAGTGGTGTTTAGCGGTTGTTGCGTGATCGTTTGTTGTTCGGTGGGTTG
>NZ_JBAKHU010000172.1:0-3253 GCF_036906895.1 Micromonospora sp. CPCC 206060 | reverse complement strand
GACCTACCGGACACCCAAGCGGCTACAGCCAGCAACCAGACCGTTGCGCGGAATGGCTCACTGCACGTGTCCGCAGGCTCCGGATCACGGCTAGCAAAATGGCGTTACCTCCTCCGGGTCGGTCCCCGGCCGAGGTCGAATCCCGGCTCACGCACTGAACTGAACTCTCTTACGCGCGCCGACCGGCTCGTGGTCGACGGAAATCGTGAACTGGTCCGCAAATGCGATTTTCCCCCAATCTCCCTGGGTGAGGGTGTGACCACCACCGACAAAGGGAGAAAGCGATGAAGAGCCACGGTGCTGTCGTGAAGCGGTGCGGCTGCCTGGACCCGGCCACCAGGCGGACGCTAGGCAGGAGCTGCCCAAGGCTGCGGGAGCCTGATCATGGAAGTTGGTACTTCCACTGCTCCACCCGGAATCTGCTCGGACAGGCCGAACGGGTACGCCGGGGCGGGTACGCGTCGGAGGCGGCCGCGCAGAAGGCCCGCGACGAGTTCCTCATCCTGTCTCGCGAGCAGCAGGCCGGCCGGTCGTGGACGGTCACCCGGTGGTTGAGGTACTGGCTGTCAACCAGAACCAGGATCCGGCCGACGACAAGGATGCACTACACGCGCGACGTCGAGCGGTTCCTGATCCCCCACGTCGGACACCTGATCCTCGGCGATCTGACCTCCCGGCAGCTCAACGCCGCGTTCACGCAAATCGCCGCCACCCGCAACCGAACCGGCCAGCCACAGACGCCCTGCACGCTGCAGCACATCCACACCACGCTGCGGGCCGCGCTCAACGCCGCCATCCGGGAGGGCCTCATCGTCGACAACCCCGCCCGACGAGTGGAACTACCCGCCCAGGAACGCCCTCTCGCGCGGCTGTGGACCGAGAACAGGGTCGCCGAATGGGAAGCCACCGGCGAGCGGCCGTCCGTCGCGGTCTGGACACCGGTTCAGCTCGCCGCGTTCCTCGACTACGTCCGCGACGACAACCTGTTCGCCCTGTGGTGGCTGATCGCCCTACGCGGCCTGCGCCGCGGCGAAGCCGCCGGCCTACGCTGGACCGAAATCGACCTACAAGCCCGCCAACTATCGATCGTGCGGCAACGCACCACCGCCGGCTACGACGTCCACGAAGGCCCACCCAAGTCCGCGACCAGCCGCCGCACCATCGCCCTCGACCGCCACACCGCACGAATCCTGCGCCAACACGCCGAACGGCAACGCCACCACCGCACCCGCCGAACCGACGGCGGGAAAGTCTGCCACGACAGCGGCTACGTGTTCACCAGCCCCGACGGACTACCCATGCACCCCGGCTACCTCACCCAACGCCTCCGCCTCCTCGTCGACCGGGCCGGGCTACCCCCGATCCGGCTACACGACCTCCGCCACGGCGCCGCCACCCTCGCCCACACCGCCGGCGCCGACCTCAAGACCATCCAACATCAACTCGGCCACACCACGATCCGGATCACCGCCGACACCTACACCACCAGCCTCCCCGCCACCCAACACAAAGCCGCCGAAGCCACCGCCCGCCTCGTCCTCAACGCCGGCAAACCCGGTGCCGAAACGCGACCGGCCGCCAGGCGTCGCGATCACGGGAGGCCGCGCCCGACAAAAACCGCGAGGAAGGAGTCCATCTCCGAACAGGACCAGCAGATGCCGCCGAGAGCCGAGGACAACACCGACATGCAGCCGGAGCCCTCGGGCCGCCGCAGACGCGGAACTCGCTGATCAACCCTCGCCCACCGGACGGCCTGCCCGGAAGACCGGAACGCTTCTCTTGCTCCCAGGCAGGCCATCAACCCGGAGCGACCCGCCTCGAAGATCAGGCCTGGTAGGCCCCCGCCAGGGACGCCCTGACCCGCACATGCTGTAGGAGAAGCTCGGCCGACGCCCGTACCGCCTTCTTGGCCATCTGCTGGAACACGCAGATATAGGTCTCGATGGTCGTCAACGGGGTGTGATGGCCCATGTCCTCCTGGATCTGCTTCAGGTCCACCCCGGCTGCCGAGGCGATCCCCGCAGCGCCGTGCCGCAGATCGTGCAGCCGGATCGGCGGCAGATCCACGTCCTTAACCAGCTTCGCGAAGCGGCGGGTCAGCCAGTCCGGACGTACCGGCCGCCCATCCTCGTGCACGAACACCCGCTGTTTCGGGTCGACCCGGCCGAACCGCCGGCGTTGCCGATGCCACAGATCCGTCAGCAGCCGCACACTGAACTCGTCCAAAGCCAAGGTCCGCACCCCGGCCGCCGACTTCGGCGGACCCAACCGCTCCACCCCACGCACCACGACCACCTGCTCCCGGATGGTCAGTTCGCCATCGGTCAGGTTGATGTCCTCCCACCGCAATCCGGCGATCTCGCCCCGGCGCGGCCCCCGCAACGCCACCAGCCACCACAACGCGAACAACGGATCGGTCTGCACGCACTCCAGGAACCGGCCGACCTGATGCAGCCCCCACACCGCCACCCGAGGCCGCACCCCCGTGTCGTTCCAAGCCTTCTCCCGCTCCGCGTCCCACACCACCGCCCGTGGACGCGCCCCGTTCGGCAGCCGCAGCCCCCGACCAGGATTCCGATCGATCACCCCCTGCCGCCGCGCCGCCGACAGCGCGCTACGCAGCACCGCACGAATCCCGTTCAGCGTGCCCGCAGAAATCAGCCGCCCACCTCGGACGCGGCGGTGCGAGATCCGGTCCATCGCCCGCTGCGCATCCCGGGTACGCAACCTCCGCATCCGGACGTGACCCAACTGCGGAATGAGGTAGTCGTTCACGAGGCCGCGATAGTTGACCATGGTCGAAGGACGCAGCCGCCCCTCGTTCTCCGACAACCAGAACTCCAGCCAGCGCCTCAGCGTCCACATCCCGGCCGCCTCATGCCCCGGCACCTGCCGCAACGCCCAGCAGGCCCGCTCGGCCTCCGCCCGACTGGCGAAACCACCACGACGCACCCGGACACGCCGATCGTCAACACCGGTCAACTGCACGGCGAAGTACCAACGGCCGTGGTCGAACTCGGCGAGACGATCACACCGCACACCCAGCTGGCGACCGGTCTGCCCGCACCGACAGCCGCACCGCCGGTACACCAGGCCCGCCTCGTTGGCCCTAGCCACCCATCCCCCAAGACACCCGGACAGGCTAGACACCAGGCACACCATGATCATCAACCGATGGGATCACGAGCTTAGAGCCCGCGCAAATAGGTCGGTGAGGATCGGGTGGGTAGGAGACGGGCACAGGCGTCAGTGA
>NZ_JBAKHU010000171.1:0-3417 GCF_036906895.1 Micromonospora sp. CPCC 206060 | reverse complement strand
CTCAGAGGGCACTTTCTATCTCCGGGGTCCCGCCGACCCGACATTCATCGGTGGATCGAGGCTGAGCAGGGTGCCGGCGTAGCCGACTGCGGTGAGCAGTACGACGGCGGCTGCGGTGAGGCCGACCTGGGTGAGCAGGATCTGCCCGAGCCGGCCTGTGGCGATCCCGGTGATTTCGATGGCGGCGTGGACGGCACCCGCGGTCGCCGCCATTGCCAATGCCGCCGAGATGACCAGCGGGAGGGCCACTTCTGCCATGTCGGCTGCGGCTTCTGTCCGGCGGGGCACTCCGATGATCCGTAGGGCCGCAGTGAGGCGGCGGCGTTCGATCAGCCGGTCGACGGCGATGACGACGAGTGCGGCGAGGCACAACAGGAGGGTGACGGCCATCAGCGCGCCGATAATCACCGTGACGGTGGTGCCTCCGAGACCCTGGGTGGTGCCGAGGAAGCCCTGGATGTTGGACGCGGGGGCTTGGGTGGCGAGAATCTGGCGGGCTCGTTCCAGCACAGGTGGTTCGTTGCGCAGGACAACGGTGGTGGTCTGCGCTGCGGTGCAGGTCGCAGGGGTGGTGATGAGCAGTTGGTACGGCCGGTCGGCGTAGAGCTTCGGGGTCAGCTCAAGCTTGTCGGTGGGAGCCACGACGGTCCGGGCCGCGGGACAGTTGGATTCCGCAGCCGGCGTCAGGCGCAGGGTGGTGCCCGCCGCGAGTTGCGGTTCACCGGCGAAGTCGGGCGAGTTGATGTGTAGCCGGTAGACGCGCTCAGGACCGCAGGCTTCCGCGCCGTCGAACAGCCCGCGGACGTCGGCGCAGGAGGCGATCATGACGTCGGCCCGCTGCTCGGCGCCCACCTTCGCCGAGGCGTACTCGTATTGCGCGGCGCCGTTCACGCCTGGGGTGGCGCGCAGCGTGTCGAGCACGGTGGGGTTCACGGCGCCGTCGATGGTGATCTTGAGCTGGGCGGGCGCGGACGGTGTGGCCAATGACTCGGCGAGGCGGACGTGCTCTGCGGCGCCGAGCCCGATTCCTGCGGCGAAGAGGGTGACACCTACCGTGGCGACGAGGCGGGCCGCGGCCCCGTCTGAGGCCAGGGCGCGCCGCCCGGCGATACGCAGCGCGGGCGGAATGCCGGGACGCTGGTTGAGCCGCTGCCATGTGGTCTGTACGAGCAGCGGTGTGACCAGCGGCAGTCCCACGGCTGTCAGGACGAGGCCGGAGGCGAAGGCCGACAGCGCCCAGAACGCCTTCGCCGGGGGCAGCGACGCCGCGCCGGCGAGGAGGGCGACGCCGCAGGTGATGGGCGCGATCCGCAGCAGCGTCGGCCGTCGGCTGGCCGCGTTGCGCAAGGCGTGGAGTGGATTGCCGCGCAGGCGGGCGAACGCGCCGGTGGCCACGGCGACGGCGTACAGCGGCAGCCCCACCGCGGTCAACGCGACCGTGAACGGCGACAGCGCGAGATCGTCGGCGAACCAGTGCAGGTGGCCAAGACTCACCTGTTCGGTTCCGCCGCGGGCCGACAGCCAGCTGGTGATCCCTATCGCGGCGCCGAGGGCCGCTACCGCCCCGGTCTCGACGGCGTTGACCACCTGCGTCTGGCGGGCGTCAGCCCCGAGCAGGCGAAGAGCGGCCAGCCGTCGTTCCCGGGTGGCCGCAGACAACCGTGCCGACGCCGCCAGGAAGATGCCCAGAGGTATGAACACGAACACGGCCATGCCGACCGGCACGAGCACGGCCGGCCGCAGCACCTCCTCGACAGCCCCGGTCCAGGAATCCCCTCGATGCCTGATCTGCGTGCCGAACCGATCGACGCACTGCGTGCCGCCCGCCCGGTCCGCTTCGGCAGCGGGCACGCCGACGTAGGCCAACAGTTCGTCCGGCGCGACCAAGCCGGCGGGGTCAACGACGCCGACGACACGCTGCGGGAACCTCGCGGTAGCGCGTACGTCGTTGACGATGAGTTCTGCCAGGGCCGGTGATACGACGATCTCACCAGCCGCTGGCCACGCCGGCACGCCGGGCGGCCGAGGTGATCGCGCGGTGGTGTTCCACACGGCGACCCGGTGTAACGGGCGGGTGCCGATGTTGTCCTCGACAGTGCGCAGCTTGAGACACCCGGCCGTGCCGGCGGACGTCGCCAGGACGGGCTCCCGATCGCCGATGCGGCCGTCCTGTCGTTCGGCGACACCCGGCGCGGCGAGGGTCGCCAGGACCACGAACGCGCCGAAGGCGACCGCTGCTGCCTGCAGCAGCAGGCGGACCAGCCCAGCGGCGCCGCCGCCGCGGCACAGCCGCAACCCCAACCGCGCGAACGGCAGGTAGCTCATGCCTGCAGCACGCCGTCTCGCATCGTCAGGACCCGGTCGGCCGTGGCGGCGACCTCGCCGGCGTGGGTGACCAGAATGAGCGCGCTGCCGCCAGCGCGGGCCAGGTCCAGCAGCGCTGACATTGACTGCGCGGCTGAGTGGGAGTCCAACGCGCCGGTCGGCTCGTCAGCGAAGACCACACTCGGCCGGTGCACGAGCGCCCGCGCGATGGCGGCCCGCTGGGCCTGCCCACCGGACACCCGCGACGGCGTGCGATTCCGCTCGCCGTCGAGGCCGAGGCGAGCCAGCAGTCCGTCCGCGGTGGCGCGGGCCTTGCGGGCGGACATGCCGGTCAGGCGCAACGGCAGCTCCACGTTCTCGGCCAGCGTCAGCTCCGGTATCAGGTCACCGAACTGCATAACGAAGCCGCACTGGCGCAGCCGCAGACCGGCTCGAGCGCGGTCACTGACCGCGCCGAGGTCGACGCCGTTGAGACGAACCGACCCCCTGTCGGGGCGCAACACTCCCGCGAGCAGGAACAGCAGCGTGGATTTACCCGACCCGGACGGGCCCGTGATCGCGACGACCTCGCCCCCGGCCACCCGCATGCTGGCCTCGCGCACGGCAACCGTCTGGCCGACCGTGTAAGTCAGACCGTCGCTCGAGACAACGTCAGCGCCCAGACCGGTGCCCATCCCGAAGACCACCCCCGAAGTTGCTCACGACGCTGAGGATGCCAGCCATGCGAATCTACGGCCAACACCCTCGCCGCGCGTCGCTGTGATCGATCAGAGACAGTTGTTGGCGAGCTTGTAGCTCTCCGCCTCATTGTCGAAACTGCGCTCGGGGCCCAACTCGGCGACATATTCGCCAGCGTTCAGGCAGATTCGCGTACCGGTGTAGTCGTCGTTGTCGAAGATCGTCAGCTTCTGACCGGTACGGTTCCAGACCGAGCTGATCTCGTTGTCGCCGTCCCATGCGGGGATGTCGAACGACGTCTGTGTGGAGTGCACGTACCGATTACCAGCCTTGAACGGGTCTTCCCACATGGTGACTGGTCAGGTGGTCGCTGCGCCGGTGGGTAGCCAGGGACAGCCGGCGACGAGTTCGGTG
>NZ_JBAKHU010000170.1:0-3592 GCF_036906895.1 Micromonospora sp. CPCC 206060 | reverse complement strand
CACGGACGAACCACCTGAAACGACCACTACGCACAGTTGCAGACCGTTACTCGGAAACCTTCACTGCGCACATCACCAGCTCAGGGCGTCCGCCGACTGACTACGCAATCGCCCTGCCTGTTCGCCAAGCTGAAGATCACCGAGCCGCCCCGCGTCGTCAGCAACCACGTGACCAGCACGAACACCATGGCCTAGTCTGGTGGTGCGCCATGTCACCGGGCCAACCCGCGCTTGCGCATCAAGCCCCAGATCCGCAGACTACATCGAAGCAGAGCTGCGTAAAGCAGGCCTGACCTGGGGTGGCATGAACCATCCCTCCCCGGCGTACGTTGAACGTGTAACCAACCAGAGGAGCGTCGAGCAGACACCCGTGGGTAGGCGCCTGGACCGCCATGATGCCCGCCCGGACCGCCGACCGCCAACCGCGCCTCTGCCACGGACCTGAAAGGGCTGGCACATGGACGTACCGGCACTAAAAGCGAGTTGGGCGCGGATCGAACAACTCGGGGACCAGGCACCGGCACTGTTTTACGCAATCCTGTTCACCTTGGCGCCCGAGATGCGGTCGATGTTCCCCATCGCCATGAACACGCAACGGGACAAGTTTCTATCCGCCATGGGCCACCTAGTCAAAAACGTCAACCACGAAGAACAGTTCCGCACCTTCGTGAGCCAGTTGGGCCGCGATCACCGCCGCTTTGAGGTATTCCCGCACCATTACCCGGTGGTCGGGCGTGCCTTGCTGGCCACTTTGGAGCGGGCTCTCGGCTCGGCCTGGACAGCTCAGCTCGCGGACGACTGGGCGGCCGCCTACAACATGGTGGCCGGTCTCATGGTGGATGCGGCGCAAGAGGCCGCGGCCCTGACACCACCCTGGTGGGATGCGAAGGTTCTCGACGCGCAACAACGCTGCGCCGAGATCACGGTCCTCACGGTGCAGCCTGACCTGCCCTACTCGTACGTCCCGGGGCAATCGCTTGCGGTCGAGACGGCGCTGAGGCCGAAGGTATGGCGATATCTGTCCCCGGCCAATCGCCCGCGCTCGGACGGCACCCTTGAGTTCCACATTCGGGCGGTGCGGGGAGGGCAGGTCAGCCCTGCCTTGGCGTACCGGTTGCGGGCGGGGGACACACTGCGTCTTGGCGCGCCGGTCGGCACCGCCCTCATCGGCTATCTCACCTCGCCGAGGAACCTGTTGCTCATCGCTGGCGGTACTGGGCTCGCGCCGCTGCGGGCGATCATTGAACAACTCGCCTATGAAGGTACGCCTCGGCTGGTGACGCTGGTCATCGGCGCCAGCACCGCAACCGATTTCTACGATCTGAATGTGCTGACCCGCCTGGACGCCACGTTACCGTGGCTCAATGTCGTGTACGCCGTGTCCGACGATCCGTTCTGGACCGGCCAGCGGGGCTCTGCCGTTGATGTCGCCCTAGGGTTGGATGACTGGTCGAGTTGTGACATCTTCCTGTGCGGCTCGTCCAATATGGTCGCAGGTACCGCAGCGCGGCTGGTCGCAGCCGGCTATCACGCCGATCAGATCCATGCCGAAAAGTTCCACGACGACGTGTACCTGCCCGCTGCGCCAGCGCGCCGGGACCGACGCGAAGAAAGGGTCAACCATTGACAGCCAACGGTGGTCACCATCTTTCCCATGGCGACGGGGCGGCAGCCGGATGGCTGACGTCGGAACAGGTCCGTAACCATGACCTGCCGCAGACACGGCGGTGGGGCGGCTATCACCAGGGTGCGGTCCGGCGAGTGCTCGGCCTGGCCGCCGACCGTATCGCCGATCTCGAGCGGCAAGTCCAGCAGCTATCGCGCACGCTGCAGCATCGAGAGCTGGAACTCGAGCAACGCCGCTATGGTGTCGGCCTGCCCGCCAACGGGAGCCCGGCCGAACTGGTTCACGGCAGCCAAGTCGACTGGCAGGTGCAGGCTCAGGCATACAGCGACGACATCACCTCCACCGCCCAAGCCCAGGCCGATCAGATCGTCGGGGAGGCCCACCATCAGGCACAGCTCATTCGCGCTCAGGCGCAACAGGAGGTCGAACGGTACCGAAACAGCGCCGGCGCCGCCTACAACGGCACCGAAGAGGATCTCGTACGACTGCGGTCGCTGGCCTACTCCATGCAGGGATGGCTGCACGAGGTACGCCAGAACATCGTGGCCGCCGACGACACGCTGAGCGCCGAACTCGTCCGATACAAGCACATCCTGTCGGGTGAACGGCTCGACCCGGGAAAATGACGGCGAGGCGTTACGGCCAACCGGCGGCTCCTCGGCTCACCGGCGGCGCTGAGCGGGTGAGATCGGGGAACTCGCCGGGATCGCGTGAACCCGGGCGGCCTTGCCGGACGTAGGCGGGGTGAGGCAGGGCTCACGGGCTTACGGCGGAGGTGCGATCGTGACGAGTGGCTGGGGGTATCGGGAGCCGCACGAGGCTCGGGGGCGTGGGACGGCACCGCTGCCGATCGGTACCGGCTGGGTGGAGTCACGGGCACCCCGGCGTAACGTGCCCGTCCCGCGCGCCCCGGAACCACCGCCCAGTCGCTGGCAGGAGCATTGGCGCGAATATAGTCAGCAGTTGGCCCTGGTCGACTACAACGACACGGTCGCGGTCTACTTCGATCGGGACGTCCACGGCAGCGCGGTGAGCTGGCTGCTGCCCTACCTCACCCGCATGTGGCGCTACACCATCGATACATATGGCAACGGTTCGAACCTGTTGGCCGCCGATCGGCTCTACTCCATTCACCACGAGGGCCGCTATCCCGGCGGTCATCCGGGCACTGTCTACGACGCTTCGCACGACTACCGGAACGTGAGCGATGTCGGCGGCTGGAACTGGACCTCCCGGCAGTACGAGGTCCTGACGCACGAGGCCGGGCACATCGTGGAGGACGTCGCATCCGGCCGCCACGGCTCCCCGGCGTTCCCGCTCTGGGGCGACAGCAAGTGGATGGAATTCTACATCTACGACGTGTACGAGGCGCTCGGAATGGCCGAAGAGTCGCGCCAGTTCTACCACCGGCTGATGCGCACCAGTGACCCATTCCCCGCCCCGGATACGCATTGGTTTCGGGATTGGTTCTATCCGTTGTGGAGCGACCATGGCGCGGGTGTCATGGTGCGTTTCTTCAACCTGCTCGGCAAGCACTTCCCGGCCAACGGAGGCGACGGGTACGCCCCAGTGCCCCGGCAAAGATGCTCCTATAGATGTCGTGACTGGTCAGGTGCTCGTCGGCGGGTCGGCTTGACCTGGGTCGTTCGGGTTGGATCATGGTTGGGTGTCCGGAACGCCGTCCATCGTGGAGCTGCTTGAGCGGCTTGCCCGGTTGGAGGCCCGGGTTCTTGAGTTGGAGCGGGAAAACGCCGGGTTGCGGCGGGAAAACGCGGTGTTGCGGCGGGAAAACGCGGTGTTGCGGGCGGAGAACGCGGATCTGCGGGCTCGGCTCGGGCAGGACTCGTCGAACTCGTCGCGGCCGCCGTCGTCGGATGGGCTGGCCAAGCCGGCGCCGAGGTCGTTGCGGGCGCGTTCGGGTCGGCGGCCGGGTGGGCAGCCTGGTCATGAGGGTCGCACGTTGCG
>NZ_JBAKHU010000169.1:0-3637 GCF_036906895.1 Micromonospora sp. CPCC 206060 | reverse complement strand
TCCAGGCTCTCGGGGGGCTTCGAAGTCATGCTGATGATCTCTCCTCAGGACCGTCCAGGAAGAGTATCCCCTGGTAGACGGGCTGTCTCACATCAGCGTGACAGGGAGGGGGGACTGCGACCGACGCACGCGTCTCGGCGCGGCAAGGCGTCGAGCGCCACCGCATGTCCATGACATGGTGTAACATCCGGTCGGCGGCATAAGCGGACACGCGTCGCTATGCTGCCACGGGTGTCACCGCGCGTGGCGCCACCAGAGGCGTCCGACGATGAGTTCATCGAGATCGCGGAGGTTGCCGGCAGCCATCTGTGCCGGGGCATCGGGGCGTTTGAGCGCGACGCGGAGGTCGGAAGCGAGGTGGGCCGCTTCGCGAACCTCGCACTCTACGCGGAGGGCTTCCGGAGAGGTCTCCGTCGCACGGGCGATGACGTCGAGGACGACCTCCAGGTGCGGGCCGCTGAACCGGGCCAGGAAGAACCAGTCGTCGATCGGTTCACCGAAGCGAGCCCATTCGAAGTCCAGCAGCGCCGTCACGCCTCGATCGTGCGCGAGCCAGTTGCCCCAGTGGCAGTCCGCGTGGACCGGGACGATTGCCCGTGCGTGCAGCGGCGCACGCTTCGCTATCGCCGTCAGGCCGTCAAGCACATGGCGGGGGATGATGCCGTGCCGGTCCAGGACCGCAAGGTTCTCGATCTCGGCGATGAGCGCAGCCTGGCTGACGAACCCGCCGTGGTCGATAGCCTCTGCCAGCGTCTGTTCCGCGTGGCCCGTAGGCGTCCAGCGGTGCAGTGCATCGAGCCGCTGGACTGCCTGCTCGGCCAACAGGCGCGCGGTCGAACCATCCACCCCGGGCATGCCCATGCCTGGAGACGTCCCCGGCATGCGGGTGTAGCAGGCGTATCGAACGTCACGCCTGCCCAGCCGGTGGAGCCCGCTGTTGAGCAGCGGGGCCGTGAGGCCGGTGGGCAGGTGGGGCGCGAGTGCGATCTCCCGGTTCAGCCGCGAGTGCCCGGCTGCGTCGATGATCTTCACGACTATGTCGGAGCCGACGTAGACGTGGTGGGAGTTGCCCTCAGCCGCGGCCATGGGGCCGGGGTCGCGGCCCAGGGCCGCTACCGCGATCGCGCGAGCGGTGTCGTGGGCTTGCCGCAGGTCGGTCATCGACGTTCACAGGGCGGCGCGGCCGACGTTGCGACGAGGTTCATCCGAGTGTCCGGTTGAGGGGCATGGGTGCAGGCATCCTATGTCTTCGTGCCGCGGGTTGGGGGGTGGGCGGATTCGACGTGCCTGCCGGCCAGGCAGACCCCCAAGGACTGGCGACCCCCTACCCGGCAAGCGCTCCCGTCTGCTTGTCAACGCCGCCTCAATCCAGACCATCCTGTTCCGGCTGAATCCGGACCACCTCGTTGGTGTTGTTGATCTTCAGTTGTCGGTTTTGGTGGCTGCCGGGACGCGGCCGAGGTCGCGGTCCTTGAGCCGGTAGCTGTCGCCCTTCATCGAGATCACCTCGGCGTGGTGGACGAGGCGGTCGATCATGGCCGCGGCGACAACATCGTCGCCGAACACCTCGCCCCACCGGCCGAAGGGCTTGTTGGACGTGACGATCAGTGAGGCTCGTTCGTAGCGGTTCGACACCAACTGGAAGAACAGGTTCGCCGCTTCTGCTTCGAAGGGGATGTGTCGGGTCGGGGACGAGACGCCGTGCAGCATTTCGACTGTCGGTTTCCTCGTCCCCGCCCGCCGAACCGGACGTGCACGTTCCCGCGCATCCGGCTCTCCACGTGATCACGATGGTTCAGGCGACGAGTTCGCTGACCTGTGCGACGAAGGTGACATCGTCGTGGCTGGTCTTGCGGAAGCGTGCTCCCGCGGGGTCGACCACGTCGATGTTGAACGGTGTGCTGATCTGAGCTCCGCGGAAGCGGTAGCGCTCGACCCGCATCTTCGCCGGGTTGTAGAGGACGATGCCGTCCTCGGCGATCCGGTCGCTGCCGTAGTAGCGGCGGCGGATCTGACCCCAGGTCAGGTGGGGATGCTTGCGGCGTATCCAACCGATCATTCGCCACCAGGCATACCAGCCCAGGTACGAGAATGTCTTCTTGGAGACGCCGTAGCGGAAGTACGCAGCCCAGCCTCGCAGGATCGGGTTGATCTTCCGCAGCACCTCATGCAGGGCGAGGGATGTGGTACCCCGCCCTGTCCATTTCTTGATCTTGTGCATGACCGCCGCCAAGGCGTCCTTGGACGGGTAGGTCAGCACCACCGGGGCCCGATTCCACTGCTTTCGCTGGATGCGGAAGCCGAGAAAGTCGAACCCGGTGTCGATGTGGGTGATCAGGGTCTTCTCTTCCGAGAGGGTCATCTTCAGGTCGCGGGCCACGATCTCGGCGATCTGCTGCTTGACCTGTTCGGCCTGCTCCCTGGTGCCGTGCACGAGCACCACGAAGTCGTCGGCGTAGCGGATCAAGCGGTAGTTCGGCCGGCCCGTGCGGCGGCGGTACTGCCGTCGCCACTGCGGGCTCATCTGTTCATCCCAGACCTTGGCGAAATGCCGGTCCAGCACGGACAGGTAGATGTTGGCCAGCAGCGGAGAGATGACCCCACCCTGCGGCGTGCCGGTCAGGCTCGCTGCGAAGCCACCATGCTGTTCGACAACCCCGGGCCCGCAGGAACGCACGGACCAGACGCAGCACCTTCTTATCGGCGATGCGTTCGCGCACCAGGCCCATGAGCACCTGGTGGTCGACGTTGTCGAAGCAGGCCTTGATGTCGCCCTCGATGACCCCACTCGTAGGTCGACGGCCTGCGGGTGAAGTGGTGGATCTCGGTAATGGCGTCCTGGGCCCGTCGTCCCGGCCGATACCCGTAGCTCGACGGGTAGAAGTCGGACTCGAAGATCGGTTCCAGGACCAACTTGAGCGCCATCTGCGCCACCCGGTCTCGCAGCGTCGGAATCCCCAGATAGCGGACCTTGCCGCCCTTCTTCGGGATCGTCGTCTGCCGCACCGGCAGCGGGGAGAAGCTCCCGTCACGCAGCGAGGACCGCAGGTTCTCCAGAAACGGCACCAGCCCGTCGTCGCGTGTGACGGCGAAGCGGGTCACCGAGTCGACGCCTGCGGTCATGGAGCCCTTGTTGCCTGCCACCCGCTCCCAGGCGTGCATCAGCGTCGCCCGGTCGCAGACCAAGTTGAACACGTCGTCGAACCGGCGCGCCGGTTCGGTCCTTGCCCATCGATGCAGCTTGCGTTGGTGTTCGAGTACCCGGGCCTCGGCTTGGCCGAACAATGGCCACTCCGAGGCCGGTGCGTCGCTATTCAACGACGGCCTCCTCCATGCCTGTCAAGTTGCCCATCACGCTGTCGCCCTTCCCCATGCGCCGGGCTTTCCCCGGCTCGGAGTACTACGGCGACTCCGCCACGACCCGATGCCATCAGCGGGCGTCACGCCTGCCCGCCGGACAACCGGCAGCCGCCCGGAGAGGGCGACATCGAATCGCTTCCCACGTTCACTGAGGACCTCTACGACGGGGATCGGCGCCCAGCTTTACCCCGGTGGCATCGCGCGGACCGCACATTGTCAATCCCCTGGAATCGTGGAGGACTCGGTTATGCGGCCTGGTCCTCCAGGGCGCGGATGG
>NZ_JBAKHU010000168.1:0-3670 GCF_036906895.1 Micromonospora sp. CPCC 206060 | reverse complement strand
TGACCACGACTGCACCCAAACCCCGGCCAGTCAACCCCCGAAGAACTTACGGCGCGGACCACTAAGCAGGCGATCGTCAGGAACAGGCTCAAGCGCATCCAGTACCGACCCAATCTGCTCGACAGCTTCCTCGCCCACACCGGCCTGACCCTCGAACCCGATTCAACCTGACCTTTCAAGGTCTGTATGAGCGATCAGCGGTGTCATGAGGTCGGCGACCGTCGCCAATGCGGCCTCCAGGGAAGGGCGGGGATCCTTTGCTCCCCCAAGTCGCAGCCACTCGCGGAGTACCTGGTTGTGGGCGGCGACAAAGGACGCAGCCGCGACATGGGCCGCGAGGGCGGCCTCGGAGGTATTCGGTAGCCTGCTGCGCAGGTAGTCACTGAGAACCCGCTCGTATCTGGCGACGCTGGCGACCTCGCGGTCTCGAAGAGCCGCGACTTCGCGGGTCAGCCGATAGCGGGCGAGTGTCTGTTCTGGGGTCGCCATGAAGCTCTCGAAGATCAGCCTGGTCGCCTCGGCAACGGCGAAGACCGGCTCGGTTTTCGCTGAGGCGCCAAGGTACCAACGCACGCGGTCCAAGACCGAGTCGTGATCAGGGAAGATTACGTCTTCCTTGGAAGGGAAGTGCCGGAAGAACGTGCGCCGGGCGACGCCCGCTGCCGTCGTGATGTCGTCGATGGTCGTGCTCTCGTACCCCTGGACCGTGAATAGCTCGAAGGCGGCCCGTGCCAGTCGATCCCTGATGGGCTCCCCTGCTGGCGGGGCGGCCTGCGGGATGTTCGGGTACATGGTGGGGACCATACCACGCTCCCGGAATTGAGTGACAGATCACGGGCACGATGCGCTTGAAGACTGGCACTCAGTGCCATTAGAGTCTCGTGCATGCCTGAGCCCCCGCTGGCCCGCAGCGAATCCGGCCTTCCCATCGACGCCGTCTACGACGAGCCTTCGCCGCAGGGCTTCGATCCGAAGGCCAAGCTGGGCACGCCAGGGGAATTCCCCTTCACCCGTGGCGTCTACCCCACGATGTACACAGGCAAGCCGTGGACGATGCGCCAGTACGCGGGGTTCGGCACGGCCAGGGAATCCAACGAGCGCTACCACCAGTTGGTCAAGGCGGGCACGGGCGGTCTGTCCGTGGCCTTCGATCTACCGACGCAGATGGGCTACGACTCCGACGAGCCGATCGCGCACGGCGAGGTGGGCAAGGTCGGGGTGGCCATCGATTCCCTCGATGACATGCGGACGCTGTTCCGCGGGCTGCCACTGAAAAAGGTCAGTACGTCGATGACCATCAACGCGCCGGCCTCGGCGCTGCTGTTGCTCTACCAACTGGTCGCGGCGGAGGAGGGAGTCGCGGGGCACCAGCTCACGGGCACGATCCAGAACGATGTGCTCAAGGAGTACATCGCCCGGGGCACCTACATCTATCCGCCCAAGGAGTCCCTGCGCCTCATCAGCGACATCTTCGCCTACTGCCAGAAGGAAACCCCGCGCTGGAACACGATCTCCATCTCCGGCTACCACATGGCGGAGGCGGGGGCCACGCCGGTGCAGGAGATTGCCTTCACACTGGCCAACGCCAAAGAGTACGTCCGCACGGCCATCGCGGCCGGGCTCGATGTCGACGACTTCGCGCCGCGGCTGTCGTTCTTCTTCGTCGCCCGGACCACGCTGCTTGAGGAGGTGGCAAAGTTCCGCGCGGCGCGGCGGATCTGGGCGCGCATCATGCGGGACGAGTTCGGCGCGAAGAACCCCAAGAGCCAGATGCTGCGCTTCCACACCCAGACCGCCGGCGTGCAGCTGACGGCCCAGCAGCCCGAGGTCAACCTGGTGCGGGTGGCGCTGCAGGGGCTCGGGGCGGTGCTGGGCGGGACGCAGAGTCTGCACACGAACTCCTACGACGAGGCCATCGCACTTCCGACGGAGAAGGCCGCGCGCTTGGCGCTACGCACGCAGCAGGTCATCGCCTACGAGACGGACGTCACCAAGACGGTCGACCCGTTCGCCGGGGCCTACGTCATCGAGGCGATGACCGACGACGTGGAGGCGGCCGCGATGGAACTCATCCAAGCTGTCGAGGACCGTGGGGGTGCCGTGGCCGCGATCGAGCAGGGTTTCCAGAAGAGCGAGATCGAGCGCTCGGCCTACCAGACGGCGCTCCAGATCGACCACGGCGAGCGGACGGTGGTGGGGGTGAACCGGTTCACCCTGGATGAGGAGGAGCCGTACGAGCCCCTCCGGGTCGACCCCCAGATTGAGATCGACCAGTGCGAACGCCTCGGGGCGCTACGCAAGGAGCGTGACAACGACGCGGTCGGCCGAGCCCTCGATGACTTGCGCGCCGCGGCGTCGGGCCGCGACAACGTCCTCCTGCCGATGCGCGAGGCGCTGCGCCAGCGAGCCACCGTCGGCGAGGTCAGCCATGCCCTGCGCGATGTGTGGGGCGGGTACAGCCCGCGCGACTCGTGGTGACGTGTCCACAACCGCCTTGGCGGCGCCGGACGTTGAGCGGCGGACACGTCGTGCCGCGTTCGAGACGGCCGACCCCAGGAGCGTCAATTGCCGGCGCCGTCAGCGTTCTCCTCATCTGCTGGGCGCTCACCGGCAACTCACCCGACCGACTAGCCATCCTCCAGCCTTAGCAGACAAGGACAGCGATGACTACCGCGCTTAGCCTCCCTTCTCCACTGCCCGTGCTGGCCGAATCCGCACTCCCGCAAGCGCTGACACGTACCGGCGCCACGGTCGTGCTGGGTACGGCCTTGACCGCTCTCGCCGCTCAAGTTGTCGTACCGATCCCCGGCTCGCCCGTCCCGGTCACCGGGCAGACGTTCGCGGTCCTGTTGATCGCCGCCTGCCTCGGTCCGGCCCGGGGACTGGCCAGCCAGGTGCTTTACCTAGTACTCGGCGCCGCAGGGCTGCCCGTCTTCACGCAGGGCGCTCACGGCGTGCATGTCTTGGTCGGCGCGACCGGCGGCTACCTTGTTGGCTTTCTGCTCGCCTCGCTGATCGCGGGCGCCGGCTCGCGTCGTGGCACCGACCGGACGGTGCTTCGCGAGTTGGCAGTTCTGGCGCTGGCTTCGGCGGCGATCTACGCGTGCGGGGTGACCTGGCTGGCCATCGTGACCGGTATGGGGCCGGGCAAAGCGGTCGCCGTTGGTATGACACCCTTCCTCGTCGGCGACGCCCTCAAGGCGGTGTTGGCGTCAAGTCTCCTCCCGGCAACCTGGAAGCTGCTCACCCGTCTCGACTCCACCGGGTGCCCGCGATGAGCACGGAGACGGTATCGGTGACGGATACCGGGATCAACATCCACACCACCGCCGGCAAGCTGGCCGGCCTGGAACGCCGGGTCGACGAGGCGGTGCACGCCGGGTCGGCGCGCGCCGTCGAGAAGCAGCACGCGCGGGGCAAGAAGACCGCCCGGGAGCGGATCGAGATGCTGCTCGACGAGGGCTCCTTCGTCGAGCTGGACGAGTTCGCGCGGCACCGCTCCACCAACTTCGGGCTGGAGAAGACCCGGCCGTACGGCGACGGCGTGGTGACCGGCTACGGCACCGTGGACGGCCGGCAGGTCTGTGTCTTCGCGCAGGACTTCACGGTCTTCGGCGGCTCCCTCGGCGAGGTCTTCGGCTCCAAGATCGTCAAGGTGATGGACCTGGCC
>NZ_JBAKHU010000167.1:0-3696 GCF_036906895.1 Micromonospora sp. CPCC 206060 | reverse complement strand
CCGTGATCCACTCATCACATGCGACCTCGTGTCGCACCCGCAGCGTCTTACCGTCGACGGCGACCGCCCGCCTGCCCGCCGGTGATGTGGCCGCGGTTCGTGCGGCGAGCCAGCCGCTGACGGCAGTGGTGAGATGGTCCGGGTCCAGGGCCTGCAACAAGCGGCGGATCATCGCCTCCGATGGACGCCGGTGCGGGGCGATACCCAATGCCAACGCGGTGGTGTCCGGGACGTCGGCGACCCACTCGGCGATCGCGGTGTAGGAGCGGTAACCAGCCACCACAGCGCACACCGCTGCGGTCACCACCACTACCAACCCGTGCCGCACGCCCCGGCGAGCGCGGGGATCCGGCAGGTTGGCCAACGCGGCGGCCAGCCCGGCAGCGGTTTCGGGCACCGTGACAGCCGGTGCGCAGGACAAGGACGAGATCAGCGATGATGGCAGCGCGGGCATGACTCACTTCGGACGATCAAGGCTTCGACACCCTGATGATCATCCGAACCGGTCATGCCCGCCTTGCTGCCCGCAACTCCGGCGCTTCTCAGCCGAATGCCTCATCCCGGACGCGTCTACGACTTTGCCCGGGCCCTGGTCCACCACCAGTATGCGGACCGGTCTGGACCTCTCTGCGCCCATGGCTACCTGCCTCTTCGTGGGGGTGGAGCGACGGCCGTGCGATCACTGCCGGCGGGGAATCTAACCGATCAGTGGTGCGCGTGCGACGCCGGGTCGGCGGTCGGATCGTATCGGAGCAACTCGGCCAGACCGGTCATCCGCAGGATCCGGTCGACCCGCCCGGTGGCGCCGGTGAGTCGCAGCCAGCCACCGGCCGCGGCGCAGGCGTTGTCGCCCCGGAGGAAGGCGGCGATCCCGGTGGAGTCGCAGAAGGTCGACCCGTCAGCGCGGCGAACTGGACCCACAACGGCTCGATCAGCCATGCTGGGATGGCAGGCACAGAACCTCCCGTGATCACGAAGCGTCAGCAACTTCATGATCAACGGATCTGTGCCTGCATCCGTTCAGGCGCGCGATATTATTCCGGGTCGTATGTCTTGCGGATGGCCTCCAGGCGCGGGTCGTGCGCCTGCTCGGGCAGCCAGATGTCTCCCCGGTAGGGGCGCTCGGGCCCCGGATCCTGCTTCGACAGCAGGATCCGGTGAACCTTGTCCGTGAAGTCGCGGCTCCATGCCTCCTCGGTTTCGGGGTCATCCCAGTGCAGCTCGAACCGCGCCAGCGCCTCGCCCAAGGGCATGGAACAGCTATCTTGCAGGTCCGTCATCCGGCCGCCGCCTAAAATGACGAGCGTGTACATCCGCTCGCGCAACGGATGCGCCTGCGCTGATTCGAAGGCGGCGTACAGTTCGAGGAGCATAGGCTCGCAGTCCGGAACGACCCAGCTCGAGATGGACGTGAAGTAGGAGCTGGCCATCTCCCGCGCGGACGAGGCCTGCTTCCAGTATAATAAGGGATTGGCGTGCAGCGCCTGCGCGGTTACCTCCCCCAACATCTCTGGGTGGGCTGCCAGAAAGTCCGAAGCCGGCAACATGCGCAGATCGAGCAAATTCTTCTCTGACCATGCCGAAAGATCGGCCACGATGTCCGTAACCTCGTCTCCCAGGTTTTCGCGCAGCAGTTGTACGGTGGCCTCGGCGGTCAGTAGGCTTACAACGTTGAATGAGCACACCGGCGCCAGCTGATCCGGCTCGAAGTGGATGCGGACCGAGACTGACACCTCCTGGGGCAGCTTGGCTGATCGTCCGAAGAAGCCATGACCCACGCAGGTAGCCAGCTGCTCTCGGGTGATCCGCGTGAATCGCCAGGTCGCCAGCACCGGCTCGTCTATCAGCTTCAAGCGTATTTCGGTGACGACTCCCACGTTGGCGATGGCACCGCCGCGCATCGCCAGCAGCAGGTCTGGATGGTTTTCTTCGTCCACGTCGATGACGCTGCCGTCCCAGAGCACGACTCGACCGCCCACGACGGATTGACACCCAAGTCCGTATTTGCGTGCGAGGATAAGGTCCCACCCGGCGGTGAGGAAGTGCCCGCCCGCGCCGACTCCGAAGCAGTCGCCATGCGGCACTGCCTTGTGGTTCTTGGCCAGAATGTTGATGGTCTGCCCGAGCACGCAGCCCGGCTCCAGGAACAAGGTGTCGCCTGCAATGCGACGCTGGGTCATGTTCGCCAGGTTGATCATGATGCCGGCACAGGTCGCGCCGTTAAAATAGCCATGGCCGCCACTTTTGACTGACAGCGGGACCTTCCCGTTCAGTTTCAACTCAGCCATCAGTTGCAGCGTCTGCACGACGCCCCATTCGCTGCGCGGAGAGACGACGACGGCTGGGACGACGGCCGCGCGGTCGTGCATCGCGGCGTTCGCCGGGAAATCGATGCCATTTGTCTCCTCTACCTGAATTCCTCGCAACCTCAATCTGTTCACGAATTCTCGATAGCTGGTTACATCTTCGCGAGCTTTCATAAAGACGACCTCCTGGGGGATGAGGGATTTGACGCGCCTGAGTTAGTCACAAGCGCTGTAGGGGCCTCCACGCCTGAGAGTCAGCAGTTCCAGCCCGCTGAATAGGCGGGTCATCCCCAAGTAGAGCGACCGCACGACCACACCGGCGATCATCAGACTTTCAGGCAGGCTTGAATTGGAAGCAACTAAACGATTGGCGATCCGCGCGGCATTCGCACCGGGCGTGCCGGTGATCTTCAAGGCACTAAAGCGAGAACACGCTCAAAGGGTACTGGCTTTCACCCGGCTCTGGTCATGTCGGCGGCTTAGCCAAGCTCATCGCCACCAGTCGATGCGGCCAGCGCCGCTATCCAGGGAAGGGCCGCAGGAGGTGGTGGCGCCTCACGACCTCGTGCGGGCGCTGGGCTGGGCCGGGCTTGGCTGCCGAACGCGCCAGCGGTTGGGGTGGATAGCGTGGTCACGGTGGTCCCACCTCCGCTACGACCGACGAACTGAGTGATCAGTCAGTGTGGACACATGGACGACGAAGGTCACTAGATCCGTGCCCACATTTCAGGTGTCCTCGCTGGACCGGGGTTGATCAACTCAAACTATGTTTGCTTGCCCGATTGACGTTCTCGTCGGCCAGTCGGCCCGCCGCCTCATCGGCTGTTTGCGCTGTTCAAGCCGTTCCGGCAGCGTCCCCGCATAGCACCTCAACCTCGAACGGCGGGACTATGCCCTGTCCCAAGTTGCGTGAAGACGATCTCTACTGGGTGGATGCGGTTGTTCTCTACCATGGCACACACTGTCGCATCCAGCCCAATATCCCTAAACTAGGGCCAACCGGTTGTTTATGATGGCCTACCGTGCCCAGTCAGGATCACTTCAGTCGGCGCCTTCTACCGCCTCATTGAGCCGCAATCCAAATGGTTTTTGATCATTGCCCCGTATGGGTGTTGTGGTGCGAGATGCGCGGCGGCTTTCCCCGCAGGCACAAGAGGATCTGCACCGCCGGGCGGTCACGGCGGTCAAGGCCGGGCATACCCGGGCCGCCTTGGCCACAGTGCTCGGTGTGTCACCGCAGGCCGTCTCAGAGGGCGTTCGATTTGCCCTTGATCTATTAGTATGTGCCTCGCCAGGTCGGGATGGCTTCGTCCGTTATGCGTCGGCTGACGTTGTCGATCATCGCGATGTGGATCATGGCTTCGGAGCTGGCTGGCAGGGTCTCGTAGTC
>NZ_JBAKHU010000166.1:0-3710 GCF_036906895.1 Micromonospora sp. CPCC 206060 | reverse complement strand
CTCGTTTCAGCCATGAGCCTCTATCCCTCAAGTCCTGGCCTCCACGTTACGAGGGGAACCACACAGGTCAGCAACCGGAACTTAGTTTTGGCACCCTACACGCAAAGTTCAGCAGTACGAGCGTACGTGATGAATTGTGAGACGTAACGGCGAAAGGGCCTTGATTCACCAAATAAGCGCTGAGCTGCACAGACACGGTCAGAAACCGATCGCCTCTTGTCACTGGTTGTCAACTGCAGGTGAGGGTTTTCGGGGGTAAACGGGGGCAGACCGACAGGACGTCGCCAGGGTCCGACCGTGCCCGCCGCCCTACCATCGGGGCCTCCGTCACCAAGAGAACGACGTGCCCCCTCCATCGCGACCCGACTACCGCAGGCATGGGGATACGTGTCGATGGATCGACACAGGCCGACCTCGTTGACTCCGTTGAGCCAACGTGGCTGATACCCAGCGATTCCGAAGTCGGACACCACCGGGGAATTGTGCCTGACGCCCACGCCTCCAGTGCCTGTCACTGACAACCCCCGCGCGGGCCCGCACTCATCTGCCGCGGGCCGGACGCGCCGTCACTCGAGCGGGGCGCCGCCGAAGCCGATCTCGTTGCCGTCGGGGTCGCGGTAGATCACCTTGCGCACACCGTTCCCGTACGTCTCGCGTGAGGCGGGCTCGATTCCTCGGGCGCCGATGCTCTCGACGCGCTCATCGAGGTCGTCGACGAACACCGTGTGCAGTGCATGGCCGGCGCGCTCGGGCAACTCCTCAATGTAGAGGTATCGGTGCTCGGCAAGCTCCCACACCGCCTCCGTCGCGTTCGGGAGGAACGCGGGTTTGGAGCCCAGCAGCCGCTCGTACCAAGTGAGCGCGCGCCGGTAGTCGCTCACCGGAAGCCCCGCGAAGAGGTCGACCGTCACGCGTTCACGCTAACACCGCAACCGCGTGACCTGCACGCGCCAAGAGCCGGCACCTGCGGTCTGTGCCATCGAGCACGACGTCGATGGTCTCCTCAGCGCCCGCCGACGTCGTCGACAACCTCAACCTCCGGGCGGATGAGCCCCACCGGCGACGCGTCGGGAATACACGGAGATTCCTCGATCAGATCGCCATCGAGCTATGACGATCACATGCTGTACTCGCGCTCAACCGTAGCCTCTCGTACGCGGTAGTCCTCGTACCAAACTTCGCGACCGCGTCGCTGAGCAACTCGATGCGCGGTCACCTGCTTCCAGCCGCACGCCGCTTTTGATCCGTTCAGTAGGACATGATGATCCCTACGCCGTCCCTCGCAGCCTCGATGCCCAAGAACCCGGGTTGTTCCTTGGCGAGGGCCTCCATGGACGTGGCCATCGCCGCATATCCGCAGTCGCCATCCGTGCGGGTGGACGTGAAGATCACCGCAACGTACGGCGGCTCCGGCGGTCAGCGAAGGGCTCGCTCAACATGGGCCCAGGGGCGGCATAGGCCATCCCTCCCCAGAGTTGCGGGGTCAAGTCCTTGGACGTCCTCATTTGCCGCAGGGGCATTCCCCTGACTGAGGTTCGCTACTGCGCCACCGTGTCCCGACGCGGCGGTTGACGCCTCCGCACACTGCGACTTGACGCAACCCGAGTTCGTGACGCGCGACCTCAACCGGCCGAATCGGTCGTCAGCGCTCCGCGTGTCATGCAAGCGCAGGCGAACCGGACAGGGCTGTCGTGCACTGCCCGAGAGCGCGGTAGCGGAGGTGTACGACGCCGTTTCGGAATCGGCGCTCATCGAGGAGCTCAAGGTCGGCGCGCATGCCGGTCGGCAGCCCTGGCTTGCCCCCGCCGACGACCACGGGCCAGATGAACAGCTGGCACTCGTCGACCAGCCCGGCCTTGAAAGCCTGCGTCGCGAGGTTCGCACCTCCCACGGTGAGATCGCTGCTGGCCGTGGCCTTCAGTTCCTGTACCGCGGCGGGGTCGAAAAGGCGTTCGAGTCGGGTGTCGGCAGTTGACACCGCGGCGAGGGTCGTGGAGTACACGACTTTGCTCGCCGCCTGCCAGGCGGTCGCGAAGTCGGCCGTGAGGTCGGACTGCGCGGCCAGAGCGGCGTCGGTCTCCCAGACGGCCATCGCCTCGTACAGTCGCCGCCCGTAGAGAAACGTGCCCACGGACCGCAGGAGGTCGGTGGTGAACGCGAATACCTCGTCGTCGGGTGGGAACCAGTCGAACGCGCCGCGTTCGTCCTCGATGTAGCCGTCAAGCGACACGTTCGTCACGTAGATCAGCTTTGCCATACCTCTACCTCTCGATGATCAGCTGCAACAGCCTGGACATTCATCAGCGTGGCGTCCAGCTTGGTGAACGCCTGGCGCCAACCCTCCTCGCTGGGGTGCGCCAGATGTTCGGGGAGCCACTGGCGGATCTCCAGTCGCGTCCGTCCGTCAGCCTCGTCGTGGAACTCGACCCGGAGTCTCGTCTCGAACGGCTCGATGCCCTCCTGCAGCCGGCCACTGACGTGCATGACGCCTTCGAGTAGTTCGCCGTCGGCGACGTCTTTGAGGTCGACGTGGATGTGCACGCGAAGCTCGGGTTCGGCTGCATTGACCTCCGTCCACCGTTGAAAGCCGCCGGGGCGTACGTCGAACTCGATCTCGTCGCGCGGCAGTGAGTTGCCGGTCGGGCCCCACCACGCCGCTAGGTGGTCGGGATCGGTGAAGGCTCGGTAGACGAGCTCCCGCGGCGCGTCGAACACGCGAGAGATGACGAGCTGCGGAGTTTCCGTTTTCATTCGAGCTCCCTGGGGTCGTCGGCCATCCGGTCCGTTGCCCGTCCGGCGGCCTGCACCGCGGCGAGGTGGGCATCGAGGCGGGTGAGGGACGAGTCCCAGAACCGCCGGTAGCGCTCGATCCAGTCGGCCGCCTCGCGCAGCGGGGCAGCTTCGAGGTGGCTCGCGCGCCACTTGCCCGACCGTGACCGCGAGATGAGCGCGGCGCGCTCGAGCACCTTCAGGTGCCGTGACACCGCTGGCATCGAGATCGACAGAGGAGCGGTGAGCTCTGTGACCGTGGCGTCGCGTTCGGCCAGCTCGGCCAGGATCGCCCGTCGAGTCGGGTCAGCGAGCGCCGAGAACACCGCGCTGAGCTGGTCGGAGCCAGCCAACCGAAGCCTCCCTTCACTTAACGAACATGTTAAGCGTATTGAGATGCGAGTGATGTTGTCAACGGGATGCGTTCGCCCAGGCCGGCTCGGCCCCTGCCACCAGCGCTGACGTACTGCTGAACAACCAGCGGCAAGGCGGTGTCCGCTTCTGGCTCCCCTCTGTGTCAAGACGCTGTCGGGAGCAGGGTTCTATGCTGGGTGGCGGCGGGTCCGGGAAGTGACTTCTCCGAAGAGCTGGCATGGGGATGTGAGCTGGTCGCGCTGGAGTCAGTTGCCGTTCCCCGTTGTCCTCCCGGGCCCGTCGCCGTGGCGGCTGTGGCGTCGTTGATCATGGTTCGGTAGACGATGTCGGACAGGCGTCGTTTCAGTGCCCGCATCGCTTCCATCGATGTCTTGCCGGAGGCTTTCTTCCGGTCGAAGTAGGCGCGGCCTTCGGTGGGGTTGCGTAGCTGGACGGTGGCCATGATGTGTAGCACTCGGTTGATCTGCCGGGTGCCGGCGCGGGAGAGCCGGTGAGTTGCGTCCGGCAGAGTGGTGTACGGCAGACCTGCAGCTCAGAGCCGGTTTGGCGTAGACGTGAGGCGGCCA
>NZ_JBAKHU010000165.1:0-3789 GCF_036906895.1 Micromonospora sp. CPCC 206060 | reverse complement strand
CTCGTTTCAGCCATGAGCCTCTATCCCTCAAGTCCTGGCCTCCACGTTACGAGGGGAACCACAGTATGAATCAAGAGACGGTCCGGCACCTGGCCGCATCGCTGCTGTCGGGCTGCTGGGACCGCACCACAATCCGACTCAACCCACATCAGGCGGCGAACCTCGGCGCGTCACTGATAGCCGCATCACGCGCCGCCCACAACAACACGGCAGTCAACGCCTAACCACCGCATGGATGTGGAGCGGCCCGGGCCACCCGGCAAGGGATGTCCGGGTCGCTCGTTCGGGGCCGACGGTGACGCCTGGAATGATATTCAGCGAGTACCCCAGGGCGCATGGACACGTCGTTTCACGGCAGAGCTGGCGCTGCCCGAGGAGCGGCGCTACCGCTCAATCATTGCCTCGGTCGATGTCAGAGTTGAACTCGGGTGAGCCATTCCACTTCGGCCGTCCGCCGCAGTGGCGACCAGCCCGGCGACCAGCCCGGCGACCAGCCACAACATAGCGGGAAGGTCAGGTGTGCCGAGCCAGGTGCATCACGGCGAACGGCGCGCAGATCACCACGGACGCTCCTGTCGACCTGACAAGCGTCAGAATCCATTGCCGGTGTAGGTACTCGGTTTCCGGCAGGGTCTCGGTCGCGGCGGCGATCGTTTTCCGGCGGCATGAGACGACAGCCGGATCCCGCAAGGTCGCGTCGTGTAGGTGAACCAGTGCGGCGGTGAGAGGGCTCTCGCCTCGTCGGTCGGGCCCTCGAAGGCGAACCGAACTGCGAAGCCTTCGAATGTTGTCGCCGCTTCCCCGGCATCCCCGGTAGTTCCGAGCGCAGGAACGGCAGCCGACATCGGAGCACCAACGGCATCAGTTCGTTCAGTTCCGACCCTGGGCAGTGATCCACGCTCGCGGGCCGGATCACATTGCGGCGGCTGGTGGTCTCTCGGCTCGGATGAGGGCGGCAAGGCGGTTCCCGGCCTCGGTGGTGTCGGGCGTGCGGTGGCTCACCAGTATCGACTTGAGTGGTCTCGCCACCGCGCGGCGTGGATGCTGGTACTCGGCCGTCCTGACGTGGTGCGGCATGTGCGCTCGGCTGGGGCGTGGCAGCGTGGGCAGGGTTGATCCGCCCACGTCCAGATTGGCAGTGCCGCGGTGGGGTCGGCCTGCTGCCGGTGGTGAGCCAGGTGGCGAGCCAGGATGGCGCGTTGCTCGTCTAGGTCGTGAGAGGAGTCCTCGTACTCAAGCCAGGTGGACGAGACGCCTGGATCGGCGGTCTTCCCGCGGATTGCCGGGCAGTAGGTGCATACAGCGAAGTAGAGCCGCCCTGATGAGCAGCCAATATGGGGTCCAGCCGCATTGGGGCGGGACTCTCCGGTGTGGTCGACGTCAAGGACGGGATAGTTCGGCAGCGGGTCGGATTTTATACGAGCCACCGGGCCGGCGATCGCGTCGGCGATACGTTCTAACGCATCGGCGATTCGTTTGAGGTAGCCCTCATCCTTGCCGGCACCCGGTCCCTGACCGCTGGAGTGGGTACCGGCCCGTGGCGGGTAGGTCACCGGACGAGCGTAGGGCAGCGCTGACATCCAGGCTCGTTGCCACGGACGCCGCACCCGCCTACTCGCAGGCGTTGCGGTGTTTCCGGCAGGCGGTGCCGGATTCCCTGCGGACTTCTCGTGAGGCACTGCGCGCTAAAATCCGGCGTCGACCGTTCTGGGTTGATCGTTGGACCGGGGGTTCCGGATGGTGGAAGATGACGGATCGCGGCTGGGCCGAGAGGGTCGCCCCGTGGCCTGGGATGGTTACTGCGGCGAGCCGGTCGCCTGGCTGTCGGTCGGCGAGCCCGTCGCCGGCACCTTGCACGGCGGCTCAGGCCCGATCGCCTACACCCATCTCCTGACCGTCGCGGAGGCCATCGGGGTGTACGGGCCGATCAGCGAGTGGGTCGTCGGTCCGCAGGGAGGATTCCGCCGGGTGTGTTTCGGAGAGACGGTATTCATCAGCGCCGAACTCGGCCGCGGCTTCGACGTCCGCACGCTGCCTGAGGGCGTTGTCACAGTCGAGGATCCGGACTTGGACTGGCCGTGCCCGCAGTGCGGTGCCACCCCGGGCGACCGCTGCAGCGGAGCGTCCAAGCACCGGGTCCGTCGCGCCCGCGGTGAGGAGTACCAGCGCCTCCAGAACGAGATGAGCCAGCTTCGGGACACCGTCGCGAATCTCCGCAGGCAGAACGAACGGCTCGACGAACAGGTGCATGCTCTGCGGCGCGAGCAACGCAAACGAGTACCGATCTGTAGTAGGCCTACCCGAGCCGGGCGACCGTGCCAGGCCGACGCGATCACCTATCCGACGCCGATCGAGTCGTGCCGTATCCACCTCACGCCCGAGGAGAAGACGATGATCGCCGCCGCCGAGGCTCAGCGGCAGACCGAGTTCACGGCACGCCGCCAGGGGACTGAGCCCGAGGTACAGGCTTAACCTGGTCAAACGTGCCGCACTCCGGTGAAAGCGGACCGGTTCGCCTCGTCGTTACGTGACGGGTTTCTTCAAAGATGCCCAGGGACCGACCTGCCATCACCGGTGCCTCGGCCTCGGGCCGTCGCACACCGCGCACGTGACCCGCACCGCCGGCACTGGGGTTGCTGCCACCCTTGTCGGCCCAGCGCCGGATCGGGGATGCCGCCGGGCATTTAGTTCGTACCCCGCAACGAGCTTGTCAGGTGTCGTGCGGGTGCACCGAGCAGGAGAGACTGCGGCGGACGGCTGTCTACCAGCGGCGACGCCGGTAAACCTGTACCTCACGAACAGGCATCTCGGACCAGTGCAGTGGGCGGTCAACGACAGGGCGGGCGAGGTAGGGGGTGATCCGGTCGCGTTCGTGTTCCTCCGCGAACTGTTCGGCTTGCGCGGTTTCGCCGGCGAGGTCGAGCGCTTTGATGAGCTCCACGACGAGTAGGTCGAGGCGGTGGTTCTCGGCTTCAGCGGCCGTAAGACGTTCGTGGGCGGCGACGGCGCGGTGGCCGCACCATTGCCGCAGCAGCTCGTGTACGGGTCGAACACGCCTGCGGTACCACTGGTACTCCCATTCCGGGCTGGACTCTTCGCCCTTGCGGAACGGGTGCGGGCCACCGTGCTTGCACTTGTGTCGCGCCTCCACCTCCTCCTCGATCACGTGCTCCAGGATGGTGTGCGAGTGGGCGCGGCAGACGACCTCCGCGATCACAAGCGTGCCAGCGGGCGAAACGATCATGCCCTCGTCGGTGGTGAACCACTGGACCTTCGCGAGAATCTCCTCGACGGTCACCTGAAGGATGTCGGACAGCGCCACCCGATCCTTGATGATCGTCGCGTTCTCGACCGGGCGCCAGTCCACCTCGGCCACCTGCTCCGGGATGAGAGCGGAGTAGACGGAAAGAACCGCGCTCCGCTCGACAGAGTCAAGCTCGAAATCTGCGATGCGCTGCCAGCCCGCCTGCTGGGCGTCGTAGGCTTCAACGTCCGCCCACCGGGTCTTCAGCCGGGATAACGGCACGGTCTGCACACGGTGGCCGTCGTCGGGGAACTCCACCTCGACACTCGCGGTGGTCTTCTTCGGTGTGACGGCCTTGATGCGTACGCGTTCCGAGGATGCCGTGTCTCGAAGCCGGTACGCCCACTCGTCGCCAACGACGTACCGCGATACATCGAACGCCACCTGAACCGCCCCTCGGATGCCGACCTGCAGTTGCGTCCGGCAGAGTGGTGTACGGCAGACCTGCAGCTCAGAGCCGGTTTGGCGTAGACGTGAGGCGGCCA
>NZ_JBAKHU010000164.1:0-3826 GCF_036906895.1 Micromonospora sp. CPCC 206060 | reverse complement strand
GCCGGCCAGGACGACGCGGCCGGCCCCGCCGGCCAGGACGACGCCGTGAGGGCGTCCGGGTCGTCCAGCGGCCCGGGCAGCCCGGGCAGACCCGTGTCCGCCGGCGGGGCAGGTACCGGCCCGGACATCGGCGACGTCCCCCCGTGGTTCAGCCAGGACAGGTCCGCACCCTGCTGCGGGCGGTCCGGTCCGGGGGCAGGGCCCGGCAACGATGCTTGCCGGGGCTGACCCGGAGCGGTCACCCCGTACTGCGCCGGCACGCCACCGCGTCCTTCCTGGACCAGCTGCAGCAGACCACGGCCGCGCAATGCCACGATCCGGCCATGCACCGTCGAATGCCATGTGGATGTCGCATCGGCGAGGGTTGACTCGCTGGCGGTGATGAGCCCGTCGTCGTTTATATGGCCGATCAGGGCGTTCCACAGCTGCCGCAGCTGATCCTGCTGCTGCGTTGTGGTGGCGATGTGGTCGGCGTGCTGGTCGAACAGCGTCCGGGCCTCATCCGGGTCGCGCACCCATCGGCTGCCCGCAGGAAGGGCCGGCAACGGTGCTTGCCGGGGCTGACCCGGAGCGGTCACCCCGTACTGCGCCGGCACGCCACCGCGTCCTTCCTGGACCAGCTGCAGCAGACCACGGTCGCGCAATGCCACGATCCGCCTATGCACCGTCTGCTGCGGTATGGATGTCGCATCGGCGAGGGTTGACTCGCTGGCGGTGATGAGCCCGTCGTCGTTTATATGGCCGATCAGGGCGTTCCACAGCTGCCGCAGCTGATCCTGCTGCTGCGTTGTGGTGGCGATGTGGTCGGCGTGCTGGTCGAACAGCGTCCGGGCCTCATCCGGGTCGCGCACCCATCGGCTGCCCGCAGGAAGGGCCGGCAACGGTGCTTGCCGGGGCTGACCCGGATCGGTCACCCTGTACCGCGCCGGCACGCCACCGTGTGCTTCCTGGACCAGCCGCAGCAGACCACGGTCGCGCAATGCCACGATCCGGCCATGCACCGTCGGCTGCGGTATGGATGTCGCATCGGCGAGGGTTGACTCGCTGGCGGTGATGAGCCCGTCGTCGTTTATATGGTCGATCAGGGCGTTCCACAGCTGCCGCAGCTGATCCTGCTGCTTCCTTGTGGTGGCGATGTGGTCGGCGTGCTGGTCGAACAGCGTCCGGGCCTCATCCGGGTCGCTCACCCATCGGCTGCCCGCAGGAAGGGCCGGCAACGGTGCTTGCCGGGGCTGACCCGGATCGGTCACCCTGTACCGCGCCGGCACGCCACGGTGTGCTTCCTGGACCAGCTGCAGCAGACCACGGTCGCGCAATGCCACGATCCGGTCATGCACCGTCGGCTGCGGTATGGATGTCGCATCGGCGAGGGTTGGCTCGCTGGCGGTGATGAGCCCGTCGTCGTTTATATGGTCGATCAGGGCGTTCCACAGCTGCCGCAGCTGATCCTGCTGCTTCCTTGTGGTGGCGATGTGGTCGGCGTGCTGGTCGAACAGCGTCCGGGCCTCATCCGGGTCGCGCACCCATCGGCTGCCCGCAGGAAGGGCCGGCAACGGTGCTTGCCGGGGCTGACCCGGATCGGTCACCCTGTACCGCGCCGGCACGCCACGGTGTGCTTCCTGGACCAGCTGCAGCAGACCACGGTCGCGCAATGCCACGATCCGCCTATGCACCGTCGGCTGCCATGTGGATGTCGCATCGGCGAGGGTTGACTCGCTGGCGGGGATGAGCCCGTCGTCGTCCATATGGTCGATCAGGGCGTTCCACAGCTGCCGCAGCTGATCCTGCTGCTGCCTTGTGGTGGCGATGTGGTCGGCGTGCTGGTCGAACAGCGTCCGGGCCTCATCCGGGTCGCGCACCCACCGGCTGCCCGCAGTGGGTTGGGGTTGGGGTTGGTCGGGGTGGAGTGGGGCGGGGGTGGTGGGTGGCTCGCCGGCGTAGAGAGTGCCAGCGTCGGTGTGGGTCACCGCTGGGGATGGTTCCCAGTCCATTCCCGGCCCCTGGTAGGTGGCCCAGGCGTCGAGGTTCCCGCTGCCGTCGCCGGCCTGATCGTCGATGCGCGGCTGGCCGGGGTCGGTGGACATCGCAGCACCGTGCCCGTCGGTCGCACCAATGGCCGGGAACCGGCCCCGCCGGCCCCGCCGGTCCCGCCCACCCCGCCGGCCAGGACGACGCAACCGGCCCTGCCGGCCAGGACGACCCGGCCGGCCCTGCTGCGGGCGGTTCGGTCCGAGGGCAGGGCCCGGCACCGGCAACTCCGCCCCTGGATCCTGCGACGGGCCCCGCACTGCCTGGGCAGCAGACGCCGGGCCAGGACCAGACGGGTCGCCGTCTTCCGCTGGATCGGGCGACTGCCCGCCTGAGGCGGAGCCGGCCCACCGGTGCTGACCGCCAGCGGCGATGAAGTCCTCCTGATCCGGCCAGCGCACGCCGGGTTCCTGACCGTTCTCGACGATGTCCGCGGTCCGTACCGCCTCCACCAGATCCGGCCCGAACAACTCCACCGAACCATCCGAGAACAACACGGACCGCACCGGCTCGTCCACGTGTGGCCGCAGCTCGCCGGGTATCTGGTCTACCTCGTGCGTGGACGACATCAGCCGCCGGGCGCGCAGCTGGGTGCGGAGCCATTCACCGAAGGAGGTGGCCTGTCCCGGTCCCTGCCATGCCGCGTCGCACCAGACCAGCATGATGTCGGGTGTGCCGCCGCCCCGCTGTTGCGCCTGCGCAACGGCGTGTTGCCAGGCGGGCGAGGCGGTGAGCATCCGTAGGAACAAGGCCTGGCGCACCGGATCGTCGGCCAGCCGCTCGGCCAGGTTCCGGTGCCCGGCGATGGTGAACCATCCCTGCACCCACGGCAGCGCCTGTGCCGCCGTGCGGTCCGCCGCCGCCGCGTCCAGATCCGCCGCCGCCGGGTCTGCGAAGTACACGCCGCTGAACGTGTCCGCCATGGCGACATCCCTGGATGCCTCGAACAGCTGCGGCAGGACCCCGTCCGGCGACGCCGCCTGGATACCGATGTCCGCGGCGAGCCGGCGCAGCTGAGCGTCGGTGGCACGGCCGTAGCCGCCGCTGGCGAGATCGTGGATTCGTCCCGCGGCCGGCCCGTGGGCATCGGCGAGCCCGAGACCGGCCGGGCCGCTGCTGCCGGCCCGGCCGGACGCAGCGCCCGGCCGGGATGCCGTACCTGAGTCCACCGCGGACCCGATCGCCGCGACGGCCGGCCCAGTTGCCGCGACGGCCGGCTCGCCAAGACTGCCAGAGTCGGCACTGATCGGTTCGCCCAGCAACGACACATCACTGATCGAATCCGAGTCCCTGAAGCCGATCGAATCCGTGTCCCTCGAGCCGAAATCGGGGCTGAATACTCCATCGCTTGCAATAGACACGTCACTGACCGACGCAGTATCACTGGTGCTGTCGACGTCGACGATCGACATGCCACCGACACGGGAGCCGGCGCCACCCGGCACCGTACCGCGGGCCCCGGCCACATCCGGCGTCCCGGGCGTCGCGCTGCCGCCGGCCGATGCGAGCACCTTGTAGTACCCGTCCACCCACTCCCGCTGGAACGAGGTGACCAGCGCCGCATGACCGGCCGGATCGACGCCGTACCGGTGGGCCAGCGCGGTGAACTGGGCCTGCGCCAGGCCGGCCGCCGCCGCGGTGTGCTGCTCGGGCGTTATCGGTACGGCCGGCGCGCCGGCGCGCCCACTTTCTTGAATGTCGACGGTAGCCAAACTGGCGGCCGGTCCGGTGGTGCCGGGGATGGCCGCGGCCGTGAAACGGGCGGGCAGGTCGGTGACCGCCTGCCGGACCACGTTCG
>NZ_JBAKHU010000163.1:0-3830 GCF_036906895.1 Micromonospora sp. CPCC 206060 | reverse complement strand
CGCAACGTGCGACCCTCATGACCAGGCTGCCCACCCGGCCGCCGACCCGAACGCGCCCGCAACGACCTCGGCGCCGGCTTGGCCAGCCCATCCGACGACGGCGGCCGCGACGAGTTCGACGAGTCCTGCCCGAGCCGAGCCCGCAGATCCGCGTTCTCCGCCCGCAACACCGCGTTTTCCCGCCGCAACCCGGCGTTGTCCCGCTCCAACTCAAGAACCCGGGCCTCCAACCGGGCAAGCCGCTCAAGCAGCTCCACGATGGACGGCGTTCCGGACACCCAACCATGATCCAACCCGAACGACCCAGGTCAAGCCGACCCGCCGACGAGCACCTGACCAGTCACGATCAGCTATGGCCGAGGCCGTTGCATCCCGGGACGAGCTCCGCGGACCGGTGCGGGCCGAGATCACCACCGACGGAATCGACTGCGTGACGGACTGGGAGAGCAACGTGGCGGCGTACCTGCGTGACCAACGCGGATACGGGCCGACGATCAATCACGGGCCTGTGTTCCATGGGAACGCCCAGGGCGGGCAGTGGGCGTGGGACAACCGCGACGTGGTGCAGCACCAGGACATTTCCCAGCAGGTGGCGCCAGAGCTTTATCCGCTCGCTGAAGCGGTTGCCGCCATCCTCAAGCAACTCCCGGCCTACGGGCTTAACCCTCGGGAGCAGCAGGACATCGAGGACGCCGCGAACGAGGTGCTGGCCGAGGTCCAGCAGGACCAGCCCGAGCCGGGAAAGCTGCGTCGGCTGGCGACGACCGTCAAGGGCTTCCTGTTCCCGATCGCGGCCGAGGCGGCGACCGAGGAGGTGCGCGAGCTGGCGCAGCAGGGCCTCGATCAGATCAGTGCGGCAATCACCTCGGCTGTGTAATGCCCGCACGCGTTGCCTGGTCGAAGGAGGGGTTTCTGATGCGTAAGCGGCCACCCGAGGCGATGTCGGTAGACCGGGCGGGGGACGTTCCTCTCGACTTCGGGGATGAGCCGCCAGGGGCGACGATGACGGCGTCGCTCAGGCTGATCGAGGTGCTGCGCCCGCGCTTTTTCGACCGCTGCCCGATCTGCGGTGACCCGGCGACGACGGAGGAGCACGTGCCGCCGCAGCGGCTCGGCGGCACAAAGATGACCCGGACCTGCGAGCGGTGCAATCACGGATTCGGAGCCTTCGTGGAAGCCGACCTGGTCGACTGGTTCGACGGAGCGCTGACGGTGCCGACCCTCGAGTCAGACGCGGTCCGAGGCAAGCGGCAGACAAGCCGGCTACTGCTGCGATGGACACCGAACGAGGAGTTTGTTCTCTTCGTTGAGGGCGGTAGTGACCCCGCCGTCAGGGAGATCCTGGCGGCCGGAGACGTCACCCTGGAGGTATCACTACCAGACAAGAATCGGTGGCTTCTCGCGCTCCTCAAGTCGATGTATCTCGCCGTATGCCTCAAGGTCGGCATACCCGAAGGCGAACCAGCAGACCTCCTGCGAGCCGAACTCCTGGCAGTGCGCAACGCCACGCGCAAAGCCGACGTGCCAGTGAGCGCGATCGCGCACGGGTTGACCGTACTGCGGCACTGGGGAGATCCGATCAGCGAGGAGTCCGTTGTGCTAGCCGAGGTTCAGCAGGAAACCGGGCCACTTCTGGGGGTCCTCCTCGCGGGCCGCGTTTTCGTCTCTCTGTCGTCAACGGTCGGCGACGCGGTGCCGGCGCCGACCGGGCGCCTAGCCCACCAACTCCAGGTCGGAGTTCCGGTGAAAGGCACGGTGGCATCGGTCCGTCCCGAGCCGCCGCGACAATCTCGCCGGACCCAGCCGGATTAGTTCGACCGCGCCCCCTGTCTGTTGGTTGCCCTGACTGGCCGCCCGCACTGTGAGCCGTGGGGTGCTCCTAGCTGTGAACGACCCAGGAGTCAAGCTCCTCCGCTCCTCTCAGGCGCGGCCAGACCGACGCAGGTGGGGGCCCCGACTCCACACGGCCAGCCGGGGACAAGGATGGTGTGCGTGACGGACGTTGAGACCTTGATCAGGCAGGTATGGAGCCCGGATGTCCGGCCGCTTGCCGAGGAAGCATGGCGGTGCTACAACGCCAGCGCCGACTCGAGCACCGTGCGGGTGACCCCGGCCAGGAGCCCACTCGGCCCGACCAGGGACACCCCATCGGCCTTGGCCCGCTCCACCAACTGCTGAGCGAACTCCACCTCCGCCGCCGTCGGTTGCCGAAGCTGAACACCGTTCTTCTTGTCTGCCATGACGTGGTCCTTCCCGGACAGGATCAACGTCCTGTCCAACGGACCACACTTAGGTCAAACACGGAAATCTACGCAGTCCCGCCACGCAACGACCCACGTGCAGCCCGTTTGGTACACGTAGCAAATCGGAAGCACACGTAGCATTTGGCAAGCACACGTAGCTTGCGTATGCTCAGTTGGCGGGCGTCACCAGGGCGTCCCACATCAAGGAGACGAACGTGACGGTCGCCGCAGAACCCCAGGGTCTCGCCCTCCCGCTGGAGATCCTCAACGTCGCTCTGGTGGATGACGCCGGTGGCGAACACATCGAGTGCCAGATGACTGCGGCTTACCTCGTGGATCTCCACAAGAATGGGCTGCTCTCACTCACCGGCAACATCCGCCCCGCCCACATGGAGGGCAAGCGGCTCATGGGCAAGACCAAGATCAAGGTCAACAAGTGGACCACCGAGCTGCTCGCCAACGAGGCGATCATTGGCAACATCTCTGTCAGGCTCGACCCCTCCAAATCTGACCACGAAGTCTGGTTCGACGACGAGACCGGGCAGCACAATCTGACCATCAACTCCGGTGTGCTCGACTGCGCGGTCGACTCTCTCTCACGGATCAAGGCGATCCTCGCTGCTGCCGACAACCCGCTGGGGAGCTTCGACCTCAGCACCCGCTTCCAAGTACGGATCTGGATGCTCGACGACGCGCTCGCGAAGAAGGTCGCTACCATTTACAACACCCGCGGTGACAAGGTCAACGACTCCACCGCGAAGTACGCCTACTCGGAGACCAAGGAGCAGGAACTCGCCCGCCGGCTCGTCAACGGCAGCGAGCACCTCGGCCAGGACAACATCGAGGTCCTGGCCAACTCGGTATCCGCCAGCTCACACAAGCTGACCGCCTACAACACCATCAGCAGGGCGATCGAGACCTCCTGGAAGGGTGGCCCCGTAACCCAAGCCGACGTTGAAGCCCAGTCCAGCTGGCTGATCAGCGCCTGGGACTCCCTGGTCAAGGTCCGCCCCGAGTACGGCAAGCTCTCGACGCCGGCGCGTCAGACCCAGCGGAAGAACACCATCGCGACCAGCGCCGTGGTGATCTACGGGCTCGTCGGCGCAATGTCGAAGATGTACACCGACCACGTGGACCCGGAGCTGGCGTTCAAGGCCATCGCAGCCAAGGAGGACGACTTCTTCGCCTGGGACAACCCGATCTGGATGGCCAAGGGCATCGTCACGCCGAGCGGGTCGGGCACCGGCGGATACGGCACGCGCAACAGCTTCCCATCTCGCCGCGCAGCCATCAATGTGCTCTGCGAGGCTATGGGCCTGGACGCGGACGACGCCGAGTAAGTCCGGACGGCAGCAGATGGGGCGACCAGGCCACAACGATGGCCTGGTCGCGCCATCTGATCTCTTTGCGCCTCGGGTAGTACGGGCCCGCTGCGGGGACGGGCCGACAATGACCGGTGGCCGCGGCCGGATTCGTCGTGGCGGTTACGGCAGCCGAGCCGAGGCCGAGCAGGCCCGGCTGGACCTGAGAGGGCGGTTACAGACGTTTAGTTAGATCTATGCGTTGGGTCCGTTTGGAGATCGTTCT
>NZ_JBAKHU010000162.1:0-3855 GCF_036906895.1 Micromonospora sp. CPCC 206060 | reverse complement strand
ACTATGAGCGATCGACCATCCGCGCCCTGGAGGACCAGGCCGCATAACCGAGTCCTCCACGATCCCAGGGGATTGACAGACCGCGACGCGCTGGTAGTCGAAACCGGGAATGGCAAAAGTCATGGTCGTCCCTTTCTCGTCCGGTGGACGGTTCCAATGTGCCGGTCGCGGATGAGCAAACGATGAGCGCGACACGTTGAGCCGAGGCACGGAAGGGTGGTTCGATCAGTGCAGGTCAGGTTCGGTGTTCTCGGGCCGGTTGTCGCCTGGGACGGCGTCGGCGCACCGATAGATCTGAAAGGGCCGAAACACCGTGCGGTGCTGGCGCGACTCGTCGTCGCGCGCGGCCGGGTCGTACCGGTCAGCCGCCTCGTCGACGACCTGTGGCAGGAGCCCCCACCAGGCGCGGTGGGCGCCGTCCGCACGTTCGTAGCCGCGTTACGGCGCGCGCTGGAGCCGCAACGCCCACCGCGCGAGCCGGCCCGGTTGCTGGTCACCGAGGGCCCGGGCTACGCGCTTCGGTCGGCGCCGGACGCAGTCGACGCCTGGCGGTTCGAGGACGCGGTCGCCGCCACGTCCACGGCGCCCCCGCACGCGGCACTCGAGCGGCTCGATCGTGCCCTGAGCTGGTGGCGGGGGCCCGCGTACGCCGGCTTCGACGTCGAGCCGTGGGCGCGCGTCGAGCGTTCCCGCCTCGAACAGCTCCGGCTGAACACGATCGAGCAACGGGCCGAGGCGCAACTGGCTGTCGGGCGTGCCTCCGACGTCGTACCGGATCTCGACGCCCACGTGGCTGAGCATCCGTGGCGGGAGGAGGCGTGGCGGCTGCTGGCGCTTGCCCTGTACCGCGCGGGTCGCCAGGGTGATGCGCTTGCGGTACTGCGCCGAGCCCGCAGCCTGCTCCTGGAGCAGCTCGGCATCGATCCGAGCCCACAACTGCGTCGCCTGGAGACCGACATCCTCCGCCAGGCCGATCGGGTCAGCTATGGTCCCGGTTCGTCGGGACCGGAACGGGTCTGGGCGGAGACCGCGGCGGCATACGACCGTACTGTGGCGTCCGGTTCCGGGGCTCGACTGGAGTCCACGGTCGGCCTGCTGCGAAGTCTCGCCGTCACGGGGGCCAGCGGACTCACGGCGGCGCGGGAGCAGCGGATCGCCGCCATCGCTGCGGCCGAGCAGTTGGGCGATCCTGAGCTCACCGCCCGGGTAATCGGCGGCTACGACGTGCCCGCAATCTGGACGCGCTCGGATGATCCGGCACAGGCGGCGCAGATCGTGGCGGCGGCCGAGCGGGCCCTGTCCGCCTTTCGGCCCGGCTCGTCCGAGGCCACCCGAGCCCGACTGCTGGCCACGATCGCGGTGGAGTCACGCGGTACGCGCGCGGCGCGCGGGCCCGAGGCGGCCCAGGAGGCTGAGCGGATCGCGCGCCGCTTGGGCGACCCGGGCCTGCTGGCCTTCGCTCTGAACGGCGTGTTCATGCAGAACTTTCACCGCGCGGGCCTGGCTCCCGAGCGGGACGAGATCGGCGCCGAGCTGGTCGCGCTCTCCGCCCGACACAGCGTGGTGACGTTCGAGATCCTCGGTCATCTCATCCGACTACAGGCCCGCAGCGCGCTCGCGGACTTCGCCACCGGCGACCAGCACGCCGCCGCAGCGGACCGGCTCGCCGAGCGGCACGACCGCCCCCTGGTCGGCGTGTTCACCCAGTGGTACCGCGCACTGCGACTGGCCGCGACCGGGTCGTCGCCACAGGCTGCGGAAGCCGCCTACCGCGACGCGGCGGCACAGCTCGCCAACGCCGGCATGCCCGGCGTCGAGCGTGGCCACCTACCGCTGGCCCTGCTGTGCCTTCGCGTGTGGCACGGCGACCCGGTCCGCTTCGGCGATGACACCGACTGGGGCCCTTACGCCCCCTGGGCGCGCCCGCTCGTCCTGCTGGCCCGGGACCGCCCGGCCGATGCCGCCGCAGCGCTGCGTCAGACCCCGGATCCGCCGCGCGACCTGCTGTTCGAGGCCCTGTGGTGCCTCACCGCCCAGGCTGCTATCGCCCTGGACGACCGGACGGCGATGAAACACGCCCGGACCGAACTCACGCCGGCCGCCAACGAGCTGGCCGGGGCCGGTAGCGGCATGCTCACCGTCGGCCCCGTCTCACGTTATCTCGACCACCTCGACGCGGCCCTCAGCCGCCGTCGATGAGCCGGAGACCTGGCCATGAGATCCAGGTCGTCCCCGATCGTCAGGCCACGGTCGCAGGTCAATGAAACAAGTAGCCGATGTGAGTGCGTCGTCGAGGCAGCGTGGCGCCTGCTTCCTCGGTCAGATCGGGATGTGGGCCGGAAGATTCCTGCGGCTCGCCGGCGAGGGCCGAGGAGAGCGCGGGCGCTGAATACCAGATCCTCCGCTTGCGCGGAGGTCCCGAATCGAACGGAATAGCAGGAAGCGCCCGCATGGCCTCGGCCGTCGCCGCTTACGCAGGGATCAGCTCACCGAGCCGATCGAGAGTATATGCCTCCGACCCATCCGGTAGGTCCTCGGGCGCCTCGGTGCCGACGAACGTGACCGGCTCGTCCGGCAACCGGCCGTTCCACGTCATCACCTCGGCCCGCGTGCGCCAACGGTCGACAAGGTAGGACACGGTGAGGTAACGCCGCTCCATCAGTGCTCGTACCCGGTCGGCCGTGGTGAACGTGTTCTCCTCCACCCGGTTGAACGACGGCCTACCCCGCAGGTACAGGTGCAGCCACACCGCCTGCCAGCCACGCTCGCTCCTGGCGAACACCATCGGCAACGCGACCCGGCCCTGGCCGCGTAGGTGCGAACGCGCCCGCACGGTCCGCGCGTCGAATGGGGCGCCGCGTTGGTGCCGTGTGCGGGTCTGGTATCCGAACATCGACTCGGCGACCTCGTCGAACGACTCGCCCGCATAGACGTACACCTGCGGAACCACGTAGTGCCCGTGAACTGTCAGGGGCACGTCGATGAACTCGGTCGCACCGTTCGTCGCGTCGGTGATGTCGCCGGAATGCACCACACCGTCGTGGTGGTAGTTCGTCCACGACACCTGGCCCGCACTGTGGAACTCGTCGTCGAGCAGCAACACCGACAGGTCATAGTCGGTGCGACGACTGGCCTGGCGCCAGTACGTGAAGAAGCGCAGCAGCTCACCGGATATCAATGCCCGCGAGCCCCTCGGCAGGACCGCGAAACCGCCTTCGGTCGCCTTGCCGGACAGCGGCAGTGCGACGTCGAGCACCTCCGGGTCCACCACCAGCGGTCGTTCCGGCTCCGGCAGCCGGGCGCTGATCTCGGCGTCGAGCAGCGACGACAGCTCGGCCACCAGCCCGGCCGGCAGCGGTGGCCGCTCGTCGGGACCGACCCACGCGTTGCGCGAGCGGCTCGCGTACATCCGGGCGGACACGGGCGTCAGCCGGTTGTCGACATGCTCCCGCAGCGAAAGGAGCACCCGGCCCGACGCCGAGCCGAGCGCACCGGTGACTGCTTCGACAACAGCAGTTCGCTCCGACGCCGACGCCAGCCGCAGCAACCGGTCCGCAGATCGCAGGAGCAGGCCCGGCGCAGCCGACAGCACCGACGCGGCCGGACCGATCGCTCCGGCGCGGATCGCCGCCTCCGCACGACCGGCGAGGTTGCGTACCCGCCGCTCGCCACGCGCGACCGCGAACACCTTCTGCGCATGCGGCCACTGGTCGTACTCATGCGGGTGCAGCCGTTCCCCGAGCCGCTTCCACCGCTCCGCGTAGCGCACGACGTCACCGAGCTTGTCCGGGCTACAGACCTTGAATGGTCAGGTTGTCTCGGGTTCGAGGGTCAGTCCGGTGTGTGCGAGGAAGC
>NZ_JBAKHU010000161.1:0-3880 GCF_036906895.1 Micromonospora sp. CPCC 206060 | reverse complement strand
CACCGCAGCCAAACCGTCATACAACTCATCCACCGACACCACCTCCGCACCAACCGGAGGCCAGACGCTGAGGTCGAAGTGGGCCGGTACCTGGTGCACGGCGAGTACTCCGGCGGCGTTCTGCACCCAGTCGAGGCGCTCGTCACCGTTGCGCTCGGGACGGGAGTGGATGGTCAGGGACCGGTTGCCGGTCGGGTCCGGTGCCGCGACGCTGACCCGGATCTGGACCGCCCCGGTACCGGGGATGACCAGCGGCGCCTGGAGGGTGAGTTCGTCAACGGCTTCGCAGCCGGTCTCCTCGGCGACGTGCAACGCCAGGTCGACCAGCGCCGCCCCGGGTACCAGGATCGTCCCGCCGACCACGTGGTCGGCGAGCCACGGGTGGGTGTCGAGGCTGAGCCGGCCGGTGAAGACCGAGGCGTCCGGCATGGCCACCATCGCCCCGAGCATCGGGTACCGGGCACCGGTGATGCCGGCCGACGAGACGTCGCCGGTAACGGTTGCCCGCTGCGGCCAGTACCGCTCGTGCTGGAAGGCGTAGGTCGGCAGATCCACCTGCCGGCCGCCGGCCAGCAGGGCAGAAAAGTCGACGCTGATGCCCCGGGCCCAGAGCGCACCGAGACCGGCCGTGAAGGTGACCGCCGCGTCCCGGTTGCGGCGTACCAGCGGCACGGCCGGAGCATCCTCCAGAATCTGCCCGGTCAGCGCGGTCAGGATCGCATCCGGACCAACCTCCACGAACGTGACCACACCACTGGTGTGCGCGGCGGTCACCGCGTCGGCGAACCGGACGCCCGCCTTGACGTGCTCCACCCAGTAATCCGGATCCGCCCACACACTGGCAGTGGTCAACTCGCCGGTCACCGTCGAAGCGACCGGCGTGTCCACCGGCGTGAACGCCAGTCCGGCAACCACGGCACGGAACTCGTCCAACATCGGCGCCATCAACGGCGAATGGAACGCGTGCGACACCGACAGCCGCTTGGTCTTGCGGCCCTGGGACCGGAAGTGCTCGGCGATCCCCTCCACGGCCGCCTCAGCACCGGAGATGACCACGGAGGTGGGGCCGTTGACCGCGCCGATCCCCACACTGTCATCCCGGCCGGCCAGCAGGGGCAGCACCTCGGCCTCGGTGGCCTGCACCGACACCATCACCCCACCAGCCGGGAGGGCCTGCATCAACCGACCACGAGCCGCCACCAACCTCGCCGCATCGTTGAGCGACAGCACACCCGTGACGTGCGCGGCGGCGATCTCACCCACCGAATGACCCACGAACACCGACGGCTTGACACCGAACGACTCCGCCAGGCGGTACAGCGCCACCTCGACCGCGAAGATGGCCGGCTGGGTCAACCCCGTCTGATCCAGATCCCCACTGCCGTCGAAGACAACCGACCGCAGGGACACGTCCAGCAGCGGGTCAAGCTCAACGCACACCGCATCGAACGCCGAGGCGAACACCGGGAACACGTCGTAAAGACCACGACCCATCCCCACCCACTGCGAACCCTGACCAGTGAACATTGCACCGAGCCCGCCGGAGGTGACCCGTCCCTGGACGACCGTACGGGCCGAGCGACCGGCGGCCAGCGCGTCGAGACCCTTGACGAAGTCCGCCGGCTTTGCCCCGGTGAGGACCGCCCGGTACTCGAAAGCCGACCGGGTGGACGCCAGCGACCAGCCGATGCCCTGAATGGTTGGCGCCGACTCCGCCTGCACCACGGTGAGCAGTTTCGCCGCCTGGGCGCGGACGGCCTCCGGGGTACGACCGGAGAGCACCCAGGGCAGCACCCGGCCGGACGGCTGCGGCGCGACCGGCAGCTCCGGCAACACCGGCGGCTGCTCCAGAATTACGTGCGCGTTCGTCCCCGAGATACCGAACGACGACACCGCCGCCCGACGCGGCCGGTCAACCTGCGGCCACTCCCGCGCCTCGGTCAACAACTCCACCGCACCCGACTCCCAGTCGATATGCGGCGACGGCGCATCCACATGCAGCGTCTGCGGCAACACACCATGCCGCATCGCCTGCACCATCTTGATCACACCCGCCACACCCGCAGCCGCCTGCGTATGACCCAGATTCGACTTGATCGAACCGAGCCACAGCGGCTCACCATCGACCCGGTCCTGGCCATAGGTGGCAAGCAGCGCCTGCGCCTCGATCGGGTCACCCAAACTGGTACCCGTACCGTGCGCCTCCACCACGTCCACGTCGGTGGCCGCAATCCCGGCCGACGCAAGAGCCGCCCGGATCACCCGCTGCTGCGACGGACCGTTCGGCGCGGTCAGACCATTCGACGCACCGTCCTGGTTGATGGCGGATCCGCGCACCACGGCCAGGATCCGACGCCCGTTGCGCTGCGCGTCGGAGAGCCGCTCCAGCACGAGCATGCCCACACCCTCGGCCCAACCGGTACCGTCCGCACCGGCGGCGAACGCCTTGCACCGACCGTCCGGCGACAGACCACGCTGCCGGGAGAAGTCAATGAACGTGCCCGGGGTGGCCATCACGGTCACACCACCGGCGAGAGCGAGTGAGCACTCCCCCGAGCGCAGCGCCTGGGCGGCGAGATGCAGGGCAACAAGTGAGGATGAGCAGGCGGTGTCGACGGTGACTGCGGGCCCTTCCAGGCCCAGGTGGTACGCCACCCGACCCGAGGCGATGCTGCCACCGGTACCGAGGAAACCCTCCACCGAGTCGGCGGCGGACGCCACCACACTGTCGTAGTCGTGGTACATCACACCCGCGAACACACCCGTCCGCGAACCCCGCAGGGACACCGGATCGATCCCGGCCGCCTCCACCGCCTCCCACGACGACTCCAACAACAACCGGTGCTGCGGATCCATCGCCGCCGCCTCACGCGGCGAAATCCCGAAGAACCCGGGATCGAAATCCGCCGCCCGATGCAGGAAACCGCCGTGGCGTGAGTACGTCGTCCCGGTGTGGTCCGGGTCGGGGTGGTAGATCGCCTCGATGTCCCAGCCCCGGTCCTCCGGGAACCCGGTGACCCCGTCACCTCCGGCGACCACGAGTTGCCACAGTTCGTCGGGCGAGGAGACCCCGCCGGGGAACCGGCAGGCCATGCCGACAATCGCGATCGGCTCGTCGTCCGCCACCGCCGCCACCGGCAACCCCGCCACCGGCTCGTCCGCACCGAACAACTCCGACCCGATGAACCGGGCCAACGCCACCGCACTCGGGTGGTCGAACACCAGCGTCGCGGGCAGCCGCAGACCGGTCACCTTGGCGAGCCGGTTACGCAGCTCGACACCGGTCAGCGAGTCGAAACCCAGCTCCTTGAACGCCCGACCCGACTCCACCGCATCAGCCGACGCGTGCCCAAGCACCCCGGCCACCTCAGCCCGCACCAGATCCACCAGAGCAGCCTCCCGCTCGGCCGTACCCAGCCCGGCCAGTTGGGCTGCGAGGCCGGTGGCGTCGGACGCCTGTGCCGCCCGACGGCGGCGTACCGGGGTGCCGACCAGTCCGCGCAGGAGGGCCTGCGGCTGCTGGTCACGGGAACGCAGGGCGGCCAGGTCGAGGCGTACCGGAACGAGAGCCGAGGTGCCGGCGACGAGACCGGTGTCGAGGAGTGCGAGCCCTTCCTCGGTGCTGAGGGCGAGCACGCCATCGCGTTCCATCCGGTCCCGGTCACGCTGGCTGAGCTGCTCGGCCATGCCGTGCTGCCAGGGGCCCCAGGCGAGGGAGACCGCAACGAGTCCGTCGGCCCGCCGCCATCCGGCGAGGGCGTCGAGGAAGGCGTTGGCCGCCGCGTAGCTGCCCTGGCCGGGACCGCCGAACACGCCGGCAGCCGACGAGAACAACACGAACGCCGACAGATCCAGATCCCGGGTCAACTCGTGCAGATGC
>NZ_JBAKHU010000160.1:0-4142 GCF_036906895.1 Micromonospora sp. CPCC 206060 | reverse complement strand
ACCATGATCCAACCCGAACGACCCAGGTCAAGCCGACCCGCCGACGAGCACCTGACCAGTCACGCTGGCGTTTGCTTCAGCGAAGGCATCACAAAAGGCCGCCTCAGAGTCGCGCAGGGCCCTGCAGCTCCATTACCAGCCTGGAAGGATCCGTGTGGAGTTCACAGCACGTGATCCAGAAAACTCGATGGTTCCTGCCTCCTCCCCGGCACCGCTGCGCATCTCGCTGGTTTTCTGGCCCGGGATCCAGTCAGCATACGAACTGACATGGGTGGACGACCACGGTCAGGCACGCGCCCCCACCCACGTGACGCCTCCAATCCAAGGAGAGGTCAACTGGGACGCGGGCTGGTTCCTCCTGGCCGGCGTATCTGCGGCTGAGGGGTCGGGACAGAACAACCCCCGACTCCCCCTCGGCCTGCAGAGGCTTCAGATCGAGTGCCGTGATGACCGACTGGGCACAAAGTGGCGCGCAGTCAAGAGCTGGCCTGCGGGTTCGGAACCCGGCGTCTGCGTACTCAGCTTTGAGCCCGCGGACTACTGAGATTCTTCTGAAACCGGCGAGGTTACTGTCGTCACGACCAGGTCAATTGGGATCTGTCGCTCGCAGTTGAGACACTTCCCGCACGTGCTATTGCTGTTCGTCGACCTGCACGAAGGTTGTTGCGGCGGCGACGCCTTCGGCGACTGCGTGGGATAGCGGGGCGTTGTGAGCGAGTCGTGCGGCGAGGGTGCCGAGGAAGGTGTCACCGGCCCCGCTGGTGTTGGTGGCCTTGACGTGTGGTGCGGGGGCGAGTGCGGTGTGGTCGGCATTGCTGTAGGCGGCGCCGCGAGCGCCGGCGGTCACTATCACCGCTTGTGGGCCCAGCTTGCGGAGTTCCTGCGCTGTGACCGACGGATCGTCATGGTGGCGGCCCAGTATCGCTGCCGCTTCGGCCTCGTTCGAGACGAACAGGTCGAGTGGGGCCAGCGCGGTCAGCCCGAGCGAGGGATGTGGCACGAGGTTGCCGATGAGCGTCTCTGCGTGGTGATGCCGGAAGACGGCGTCAACGGCATCGGGCTGGAGATCGAGCTGGGTTACCACGATCGGAGCCCGTAGCTGCTGAAGTGCGTCGCGCACGTGCTCGCTGCCGAGCTCAGTCTCTGTGGAGTGTGCGAGGACGATGTAGTTCTCGCCGTCGGGGGTGACCTCGATGATCGCGGTACCGGTCGGAGCCGATGGCACGAGTTGGAAGAAGGACACGTCGATGGCCGCGTTGGTGAGGGCTCGGCTCAGGAAGGCGCCCCATTCGTCGTCGCCGACGTTGCTGATCAGGCTGGCGCGGACGCCCGCCTGTCGTGCGGCCATGGCCTGGTTGAGGCTCTTGCCGCCCGGTGTGGTCGTCGCGGGTGACGAGGCGAACGTCGTCCGGCCGGCGACGGGCCGTTGGGGGATCCGCACCGTGATGTCGATGTTGGCGCGGCCGACGAAGGCGACATGCGGCGTACGGACCTGATCGGGTGGTTGGTGACTCATCCGCTGGTGGCCAGCTGATCGAGGAGCTGTCGCACTTCCGGCCGGCCGGAGAAGGGTTCGAGCCGCCGGGCCAGGGCGTTGACGTTTCGGCGGACCCGAACCGAGCCCGTCGTGGTAGCCGTGGTCAACGCTTCAGCCGCTACGGTGGCGGCCTGGCCTGGTTCCGAAGCCGCCAGGTAGGCGTGCGCCGTGCGGGAGAGGTACACGCCCCGTTCGCGTCGGTAGCGGTCGGGCCATGTGTTGACGGCGTTGGTGAAGCTGTCGATGGCCCGACGCGGTTGGTTGAGGCGGAGCCATCCCTCGCCCTCCTGCGCCGCGAGGTATGGCCGGGTGCAGAACGAACCGAGGGTGCTGCTCTCCCCGGTCGGCTTGGCGGTCGCCACGAGTGTGTGGGCACGCTCGACCGCGGCCTGGAAAGCGGAGGCGTCCTGCTCGATGGCGCTGCCGTGCGCCTGCTGGATGGCGGCGAAGGCGTGCACGAGCGGGGGCGTGTCGGGCAGGCGGGACGCGGCACGGGCCAGCCCGACGACACAGTCCTCGTCCCCGGTTCCCACCATCCGCTGTGCCTTACGAGCCAGGACGTACGCCCAGAACTCCTGATCGTCGGCTTCCTGCGCCATGCTTCCCGCACGATCCAGCCAGCGGTCGCCCGTCGCCCGGTCGCCGAGATCGTCGCTGAGCCAACCCGCGAACTCGCTCCACCGTGCCTCAGTGCTGAGAAGCCGGTTACGAAGCTGCCCGCGTGCCTGCCGACGCAGGGCGGCGATCAGCGCGATCTGCTGTTCGACGGTCGACAGGATGGTGAGACCACCCAGCCGGTCGTCCGCTTGTACGAGGAGCGCGCGAAGCTCCGCGAAGTGATCGACAACGGCAGGGTCGACCGCCCGTGGGTGAGAAACGCCTGTGGTGGTGACAACCGGCACGGCGGTGAGGCCAGCGGCCAGTTCCAGCAGAGCCCTCCGGCTTACCCGCAACGACATCGCCTGCCCATCGGACATGACCGCAAGCGTAACCGCGTCACCATCGTGAAAGTCCGTCTCGCCGGCCACCGCGACACCGGCGACCCGCGCCAGTGGTGCCGTCAGGCCGCTCGGACCACCGGACGTCAGATCTGCGGCGGCCAGGTCGCGCAACGACTCCCGTGCCGGAACCGCCGCCGGGACACCGTGAGTGCCCGTCGGTAGTGAGCGGTCCTCGACTTCGCCCCACCGCACACGTTGCGCCGCTTCGACTTTCTCCTGATCAAGCTGCTGCTTGAGACACCGATAGTCGTCATAGCCGGCCAGCAACTCTCCACCAGCGGCCAGGGCCGCTTCACAGCGCTGCCAGAAGATCCGGTCCGGGCACTGCTGCCCGCGCTCCACGCCAGCAATCGTGGTCCGGGAAACCGGCACCCGCCTCGCCAATGCCAACTGGGTCAGCCCACGCGCGTTGCGCCAGCCGGCAAGCCTTGCACCCAGTACCCGCTTCGCATCGTCTACCCGTTGCGGATCGATCATGACGCCCGTCCCTTCACAACCCCGTACGGACACGACGGCTGCATTGACGCAAAGCGACGTTACCGTAACCAGCCTCTGCCAGAACCAGCCAGCGCCTCAACAACCCCGGCGCCGACGTCCTTGTCCGCGCCAAGCAACGTCTATCGGCGGGCGACCCGAGACCCGACTCCGGACCTCCAGTGATGTGCGCGGTGTGTGCTCGAGAGCGGATGCCACCGTGGGTCAACCGGTGCCACCGGATGCCACTGCGGGTCAACGAGCCGGGTCGCTGCCGGGGTCCGTGTGCTCCGGATGTGGTCGCCGGTCGGCCCTGACCAGGGCGACGACGTGGGTGAACGCGGGCCACTCCCTGCCACCCCGGGTGAACCAGCAGGCCGCTAGACTGGGCACTCGCGCCCTCGTAGCTCAGGGGATAGAGCATCGGTTTCCTAAACCGTGTGTCGCAGGTTCGAATCCTGCCGGGGGCACCTCGAAGATGAGCGCTGGCCAGCCGAGCCCGCCGAGTCGAAACGACGTTGAGGCTGCTCGACCCCGACGGCGTCGAGGTCGAGGGGCGGTGTCCCGGAGGGCTGGGATCCTCGCCGGCATCGATTTACGGTACGGTCCGGGCGATCCGAATCTGCATCACGATCAGCAGGTTCCCGGCTGGTTGACGGAGCCCCGGAAGCATTGCGCGTCAACGGCTGAAGGGTCGTCCCGATGCGCTCGATCGTCCGGTCACGGTCGCCGTCGATGCCCTTCGCGTACCCCTTGAGCAGCACATCCACCGAGTTGCCGACCCGCTGCGCGGCGTCCGGCGCCGGTGGCCCGGCGTTCAGCCAAAGCGACATTCCGGCGGGCCGAAGGTCGTGTGGCCGGCCAGGAGAGGATGTACCCCGGTGACAGCCCTCGCACAGTGCGTTGACGACGGCAGTGATCAGGTTTGCGCATGTCGGTATCGGTGTCACCGGCGCCAGTGGGGCGATCCAGCCCGAGATCCGCTTCCCCGTCGAAGGTCTGGTCTGATATGTGAGGGTTGTGGCCTGGTTGTTCCGGGCCGACCCGGCAGTCTTCGGGCCCGTGGGGGTCAAGTCCTGTGGAGTGGTGTTTAGCGGTTGTTGCGTGATCGTTTGTTGTTCGGTGGGTTG
>NZ_JBAKHU010000159.1:0-4229 GCF_036906895.1 Micromonospora sp. CPCC 206060 | reverse complement strand
AAACGAGCCCGGCATGTTTGCTTTGGCCCCGAAAGGGACACAATCTCCGTAACCGCCCTCTGAGGTTCCCCGGTTTGCCGGAGGGTTTGCGCCACCTGGCGCCGAGCGTCCTACGGCGGTTGCGGATCAGCTCGGTCAGGCGGGTCAGGCTGCGCGTGGGCAGCGGGATGCTGGCAGGGTAGGTCAGCAACAGAGCTCCCGTGGGCAGTCGTTCCTGGTCGACTGCTGTCCTACCGAGAGCTTTGTCCTATCTGGAGCAGCGACACGTCACCGCGCGCCGGGTCAGACGCCCTTGATCACGATGAAGAAGGCTCAGTGCGTGCGATCATCGTGGCGTGCGCTACCGCTACGAAGACCTCGGCGACGTTGAGTTCCAGCAACTTGTCCAAGCCTTGTTGGCGCACGCGCTCGGCCCGAAGATGCGCGCCATGCCGTTGCGTAAAGCCGACGGCGGTCGCGACGCCCTGTATGACAGCAGCGTCTATCAGGTCAAGTTCACCATATCGCCAGACAAGATCTCAGACCCGGTGAAGTGGCTGTTGTCAACGTTGGACAACGAGGCTGAGAAAGTCATCGCGCTGGTCGACCGCGGCGCGCGTGACTACTACCTGGTCACGAATGTCGAGGGCACCGGCAACCTCGACAGCGGCACGATCGACCGGCTGGACAGGGAGCTGAAGATCCGCGAACAGGCGTGGTCAATCGCCATCACGCCATGGTGGCGGGAGACCATTGACGCCCAGGTGAGCGCCGCGCCGAACGCCTTGGTGCGCCCCTTCATGCGCATCCTGCCTCCAGACCAGGTGCTGGCGATCACCAAGCTGGACATGTCCGACGGTGCCAGCCGACGAGACCGGGTCCTCGCCGCCTACCTTCGCGACCAGTACGATGCTGACGATCAGGTCAAGTTCGGCGAGGTCGACCTACTCGGCCCATCGGTACACAAGCTCTTCGTCGACGTGCGCGTCGCGAGCCGCGAGAAGGGGAGCGAACCGTACCGGTTGATGGCTCAGATGGGCGGCGTCGACGCCACCGATGTCGACACTGCCGATGCTCCCGCTTCACGCCAGTGGGAAGCCGGCGGCGCTCAGCTCCTGCTGCATCCAACCTGGCGCGGCAACGCGATGATCATCGGCGGCCCCGGACAGGGCAAGACAACGTTGCTGCAATACGTGTGCCAGGCGTACCGGTCGCTACACCTCGACCTCGCCGATTATGTCAGCACACGCGGCTATCGCCCTCACGTCGCCCGCATTCCGTTCCGCGTTGACCTTCGTGCGTATGCCGAATGGCTGGCCCTGTTCCCAAAACGACGAAAGAAAAACGACAGGGCCTCCGAGGCGCTGGAAGAGTACCTCGCAGGGCACGTCGCTCAGAACAGCGGTAGCCAGACTTTCACCACCGACGATCTGGCCGCAGTGCTAGCAGCGACGCCGGCTCTGCTGGCGTTGGACGGTCTGGATGAGGTCGCCGACCTTGCGTTGCGTGAACGCGTAGCGCGACAGATCGCGAAGACCGCGCGGCGTCTCGACAGCCCGGACATCGACATCGTCATCCTGGTGACCACCCGGCCTGGGGCCACGGACACTCAACTCAAGCTCGGCGATGGCTTCCCCGAACTGATCATGCAACGCCTGACGAAGCACCTGCAGTTGGGCTATCTAAAGCGATGGGCGCAGCAAAACCGCCTTGATGACACGGGCGCCGGCGAGCTACGGGATCGCTTTATCTCCAACCTCGAACTTCCCCACGTGGCGGAGTTAGCTAGCAGCCCAATGCAGATGGCGATTCTGCTGCATCTGCTGCAGCGCCGCGGCATCCTTCCTGAACAGCGCACCCAACTGTACGCCGACTACGTCCAAATATTCTTCGATCGGGAGGCACCTAAAGAGCCGATAGTACGTGACCATCGCAGGCTGCTGATGGCCCTACACCGGTACCTCGCCTGGCATCTGCAGGCACGGGCAGAACTCGGCAACACCAGCGGCAAACTCCAGATCAACGACATGAAGCAGCTAATCGGGCAGTTCCTGCGCGACTACGATGACAACAGCCCGGACCTCATGGCGCTGTTCACCTCCGTCACGGCGAGAGTCGTCTGCATCGTGCAACGCCACAGCGGCGCCTTTGAGTTCGAGGTGCAGCCTCTACGCGAGTACTTCGCGGCCTGCCATCTGGAGGAAGGAGCGCAGTCTCGGGGCCGCGCCACCAAGGACGCCCGGCTGGCGGAGCTGTTGAAGCGGCCGTACTGGTCCAACGTACTGCGCTTCTTCGTCGGACTGCTATCCGATGGCGAAGTCAAGAGCGTGCCGATCGTTGCCCGCGAGGTACGCGCCGATTCGCCACTCGATGCGCTTCCGCTCACCCGCACCGTCCTCGTCCAACTGCTGCGCGACCAGGTGTACCAGGGCATGACCGCAGTAGCGGTGCGCGGGGCCGTCGAGGCAGTCCTCGAAGGCCCCGGATGCATACTTGCGATGGACGGCCTTCTAGACGACAGCAGACAACCCTTGGCACTGTCTACCACCACCGGCGGCACACAAGTCGCCTCGTACACACGAGAGCGGCTGAAAACCGAACCCGACCCATTCCACCGTGCAGCTCTCGCTGACCTGCTCCTCGGGCATGACGACCCCAACCGTGTGCGGGAGTGGTGCTGGAGCGACGATTTTCGCCAGCCGACGATGACGTGGCTACGGACGGCCGCCCGGTTACGAGCCCTTTCCAACCTGAGCAGCCCGGAGGCGGAGCATGTTCTGCGGTGCTGCCGCACTGGCAGCGGGGCCCAACGTGACCCCCTTCTGCCGCTGCTACTCGAAGCCGGCAGCAACATTCAGCACGGCGAACTCGCCCGAGCCTGCATTGTCGACTTCAGCGACGGCCACGGTCACGGTCTGGCTGGCGCCGACGGCACGCTACTTGGTGATCTCCATGCCTACGCCCATCCCGATCGGTTCTACGCCCACCGGCTCGCGGCTCGGCTCGGCGCGACCGGCGGCGAGATTCGGCGTCGCCGACGGCGCGGGACCCAGACCCTGGATGCCCAAAGCCTGACTACGGGGCTCAAGGCAGCACACCAAGCTGGCGAGTGGGCCAGCAACGAACCATGGGCATACCTGTTGGAAATCATCGCGACCGGCTTCGGCGACAGCTGGCTACTGCGCGAAGCCCTCATCATCGTTCCCGATGACCTCTCGCCGACCGAATCTGGCAGCCCGCGTCTGACACCTGGCGCCGAGCCCGCCGCTCTTGCCGCCTGGCTACGCCTAGCGCGGCACCACAACGATGACGAGTCGTGGTGGTTGGAGCAGGCATCGAGACTCGATGGCGGACTTGCGGCACGCACCTGGGTCGTGACGCTCGTTCTATTCGCGAAGGCAGCGGTGCTGCTGGCTTGCATCCCAACATTGAACAGAGTCCTTCGAGGTCTCACCGGTCACGAAGCGGCGACCACAGTCGCCACGGTCTACCGCTACGCGAAGCACCTGGCCCCGCGGCGCCTCGACCTACACGGCCCGCTACGGAGCCGGGCTGCAGCCCCGTCCCCGCTCGCCGCGTTACTGCTGTTCCGCATTGCCTACGACACGACCCAGCCCGAGCTCGCCCGCATCGTGACCGAGCAGGTTGCCGAACTTCTCTCGCTACACAGCGACGTCACGGAGCCAGCCCTGCAGATCGTCGGGGATTACCAACGCAGGGCACTGCGCCCCACGATGTTCGACGGGACGAGATCGCAGATCGACCCCGGCATGCTACGCGGCATCGACGTCGCGAACGTTAGCGTCGCTGCAGCGACGCGGATACTGAGCCAACCCGGGCGGTGGCCCGCCGAGCTCGTGGCGACGGCGAATCTAGCGCTCGCCGCCGAACTGTCGAAGCAGCCGCCGCTTGCCACGGTCGCACGTGACCAGCGTTGGTTCAGTGACTAAGGGACGTCTTATCGGTGCCGTAGGCTCCTAGTAGTGCTGTGACATATGCGGGGGCGAGCGCCCGGACCGTCGCCTCCGGCAGGGCACCGCGCAGAGCGTCCACAGCCAAGTTCACACCCGGAGAGCGCCCGCGCCCGAACAGCTCTAGGAGGTAATGGACGCCCTGGCGCACGCTGTCGCCGGCCATCTCATCCGCAGTGATTTCACGAAGCCGCCGACCGACCTGTAGTTGCGTCCGGCAGAGTGGTGTACGGCAGACCTGCAGCTCAGAGCCGGTTTGGCGTAGACGTGAGGCGGCCA
>NZ_JBAKHU010000158.1:0-4237 GCF_036906895.1 Micromonospora sp. CPCC 206060 | reverse complement strand
AGCCTTCCAGCGCCGATGGTACTGCACTCGGGAGGGTGTGGGAGAGTAGGACGCCGCCGGACATTTTTACAGGTGTGGGCCATCCCTTACGGGATGGCCCACACCTGTATCTGCACCCTTTTGCAGCGGGTAACCGCCGGCCCGACGGGCGCGCGGCCGTTGTCCTGGCTGCACGACGGCCCCGGTCGAGGCGGTTCGGGCGCAGCCCTGCGGAGGGTCGATCTGTCACCGTGCCACGATGGCACCGTGAACTCGATCAACGCTGTGGGGAGCAGTGCCGCGGGGTCTGCCACCGGTGATGTCGTACCTGCTGCGGCGGCGGCAGTGGCGGCGTGTGTCGGTTACGACCAGCTCCGCTCCGTGGACGGTGGGCTCTACTGGCTGGAGAGCCGGCCGGGTGCCGGGGCGGAGATGCTGGTCCGCTGGGCCCCGGCTACCGGACCGGTCGATCTGACGCCAGCCGAGGCGACCGGGGTCAGCACCGTGCACACCTACGGCGGTGGCAGCTACGCGGTGATCGGCGACGAGGTGTGGTTCGCCGGCCGGAGCGGTCTGCACCGGATCCGTGACGGCGAGGTCGCCGCCGTGATCGACGGCTCCTTCGCCGACCTGACGCCAGGCGAGGGTGAACTGCTCGGCGTCTGCGAGTCGGCGGACAGCGATGAGCTGGTGGCCGTGCCGTTGACCGGGATACCGGAGCCCCGTGTCCTGGCCGAGTCGTCCGGGTTCTTCGGCGCGCCCCGACTGGGGCCCGGTCTGCTGGCCTGGTCGTGGTGGAGTAAGCGGGACATGCCGTGGGACGGCTGCGAGCTGTGGGTGGCGGCCTACGATCCCGGCGATCTCATCGGGCATCCGGTGAAGATCGCTGGTGGTCCGGACGAGTCGGCGATCGAGCCACGGTGGGGACCGGACGGGGCGCTCTACTTCGTCAGTGACCGTAGTGGCTGGTGGAACCTCTACCGCTGGGACGGCTCGTCGGTCGTCGCGGTGGCACCGATGGCCGCAGAGTGTGCGGCAGCACCCTGGGAACTCGGGTACGCCTCGTACGGGTTCCTCGGGGACGGGCGCGTGGTGATGGTGGTGCAGGAGGGACCGCGTCACCGCCTGGTCGTGGTCGATCCGGACGGTGTCGTGGTCGATCCGGACGGTGCGGTGCAGCCGGTGCGCCTGCCGTACACGTCGATCAAGCCGTACCTCGCCGTCCACGGCGACGCGGTGGCGGTGGTCGGTGCGTCGCCGGCGATCACGCAGCAGGTGGCTCTGGTGCACCTCGACGGCGCGGCACCGCAGGTCGAGGTACTCACCCCGGGCACGCCGGTCACGCCTGACGGATCGGATGTCTCGACACCGGTGCAGTTGCGGGTACCGGTCGGAGGCGACCGTGAGGTGGTGGCGTTGCTCTATCCGCCCACCGGGGCCGGATCGGGGTGGCGGGCACCGTTGATCGTGCGGGCGCATCCCGGCCCGACCGTCGCCTGTCAGCTCCGTCTGGATTGGCAGACGCAGTTCTTCACCAGTCGCGGCTTCGCCGTGGCCGACGTGGACTACACCGGGAGCACCGGGTACGGGCGGGCGTTCCGCCAGGCGCTCCATGGCCGCTGGGGTGTCGACGACGTCGACGACTGCCGCGCCGTGGCCGAGCATCTGGTCGCTGCCGGGTCTGCGGCACCGGGACAGGTGTTCATCCGTGGGGCGAGTGCGGGTGGTTACACCGCACTGCACGCGGTCACCGGGGATACCCCGTTCGCTGCGGCGACGGTCGTGTCGGCGATTGTGGATCCCGACCGGTGGGCCTCGGCGGCGCCACGGTTCCACCGGGCACACGCCGCCCGGCTGTGCGGCGGGGCCGGCCGGGTCCGGGCAGCGGACATCCGACGCCCGGTGCTGTTCGTCCACGGGACTGCGGACGAGGTGGCCGCAGTCGACGATGTACGCCTGCTCGCGGCGGAACTGGAGCATCACGCGGTACGGCACGAACTGGTGCTGCTCGACGGGGTCGGTCATGGCGTCGCCGCGTCGGCACAGGCTGCGGCGGCGCTGGCGGCCGAGTTGGCGCACTACCGGTCGGTCATCGACGGCAGCCAGGAGGCGTGACACGGCAACCCGTCGCACGGGCTGCCGCAGCGCGACCAGCCACCCGGCGGAATGACTGCGGACGGTCCCGCACGATGGAAGAAAGCCACGCTCCGCTGCTGTGCCACCATCCAGGTGCGTCATTGTCCGGCCGATGGTCTTTGCGGACGTGCCGCCGTACCCGTGTGGAGGTGATCTGGTGGCGCATATCGACCTGGGACTGGATGAGCGTCGGTACCCCGGGATAATGGGCCTTCTGCGGTTCCGGCCGGAGACCGCCCGGCCGCTGCTGGATCTGGCGTCGGTGTTGTTGCAAGGGCCGCATTCGTTGAGCACGGGTGAGCGGGAGCTCATCGCGGCCTACGTCTCGGGGTTGAACGGCTGTGGCTTCTGTCGTGCGGCGCACTCCTCGCTCGCGGCGGCACAGCTTGCCGGTGGGATGGATCTGGTGGACCGGGTCCACGCCGATGTCGGGGCCGCACCAGTACCCGAGAAGCTGCGTGGTCTGCTGCGGATCGCCGGCGCGGTGCAGCAGGGCGGCCGGATGGTCACGACTGACCTGGTCGAGAGCGCCCGCAGCGAGGGGGCCACGGACCTGGAGATCCACGACACCGTCCTGATCGCCGCCGTGTTCTGCATGGTCAACCGGTACGTGGACGGGCTCGGTACCGCGACGGTGGCGACCGCCGGCATGACCCCGTCCGGATCCTCGTGAACCCCGCCTGACCATCATTCGTTCGGATATTCGCACGGCCGGACAATTCGCGCCTTCTCATGAGGCGCATGCTCCAACAGAATTGTGCCATGGCGAAGGTGGCAGGAATTGCCGTCGTGTCGGTCGGTGTCGTTCTGGCGCTGATCGCCATGATGTGGGGTTCCGCCGGGGTGGAGGTCGCGAGCTGGGTCCTCGGTAGCATCGGTGGGGCGGTCGCGGTCGTCACGCTGCTTCTGCCCCTGGCCCGGGACCAACAGTCCGCAGTTGGCGGGGTGGCCGGCGTCGCCCGGTTGCCGAGCGGTCTGCGGGTGCTCCTTGCCAGGATCGTCAACCGCAGGAAGCCCGCCGCCGTCGCGGTTGCCGTGCTGCTGGTCGGGGCCCTTGTCCTCTGGATCCAGCACGATTCCTCGGGGGAGATTCCCGGGCAATTGCCCGGCTCGGCGGCGGGTGCTACCGGCGCGACCGGTTCTGCCGGGCTCCGCTCCTGGCCGGCGCGGGTTGCCAATGCGCCGAGCGGTACGTTTGGCTACCAGGGGCCGTTCAGCGATCCGCAGCACAAGATACCGCGCTACTCCTTCTTTCAGGACGACCCTCTGCGCGTGGTGTGCCAGGAACGGCGCGGCCGGGTGATCACCGACCGGTCCACCGGGGTGCAGAGTCCCATCTGGAACAAGCTGGACAATGACCTGTGGGTCTCCAACCTGTACACCGACCTCCCGCAGGATGAGGCGGGGGCGGCCCGGTTGGGCATTCCGGCCTGCACCTACTAGCTCGATTTTGACCTGTGTGGCGCGGCCTGGGGTTATGTGAGGTCTTCGGTTGCGTAGTCCGGGTTGGTCGGCCGGGTCCTGGCCGGGAGGGTTTCGGTGCGCAGGCGGGATTGCCGGCTGCTGCGCAGGTGCCGAAACCCTCGCCGGACACGGGCCGGGGTGAGGCGCTCGGGCGGGGCTGGGCGTTCGGACCGGTACGCCCGCACCAGTTGCGCGGTCACGTTCTGCGAGAACAACCTGCACCCCGACCGTGAGCAACGCGAGGCCAACCATCGCCACCTGCGGCACGTCATCGACGCAGCGGCGGCGATGAACGTCCCCCGCGTCGGGACGTTCATCGGGCGGGACACCACCCGCCCGCTGGCTGACAATCTGAGACTGGCTGAGCAATACCGGGCCCCGCTGGTGGACCACGCCACCGAACGCGATGTTCGCCCTGCAGGAGCCCCGCGAACAGCGCCTCACCGACCACGCGGCGATCACCCTGGACCTGGACCTGCCGGTCGACACACTCGACACGTGCTCCCTGCCGGCGATGGCCGAGCCGGCGACCCTGTTCTAGACACAACGCCGTTCAGTTAGGCGTGGGCGTGGCTGGTCAAGGGTGTGTTGATCGGGGTGTGAGAGGCGGGGTTCCGGTATCAAGGTTTGTCACTCCAAGACAACCCGAACCAGGAAC
>NZ_JBAKHU010000157.1:0-4279 GCF_036906895.1 Micromonospora sp. CPCC 206060 | reverse complement strand
GTCTCGGTCGTCATCTGGCGTCTCTCCCTTGATCGGTCGATCAGCCGTTAGTTGTACACACCCATCGGCGTGCAGCCGAGTTGATGACCCTGCGGGTGATGCCGATCCTGGCTGACTTGTCCAAGCGGGGCGCATCCCTGTCTGCCAGGGTGAGTTGAGGCCAACGGTTCATAGCAAGTCCGTCTGGCAGGGCGAGTTCAGGATCGAGAAACGTTGAGTGCTGCTGTTGACATCGTGGTGCCCCAGGATGGGGTCATGAGTCGTAGGAAGGGTCCGCGTTCGGACGGGCCGCGGGTGCGCCGGTCGTTCGCGCCGGGGCAGAAGCTGGACCTGTTGGCCCGGTATGAGCAGGCCGTCGCGGTGGGTGAGGGCGGGGCGTTCCTGCGGCGGGAGGGCTTGTACTCGTCGTTGATGTCGGAGTGGCGCCGGGCTCGTGACGCCGGGTTGTTGCAGGGCAAGCCAGCCGGGGAGACGGTCGGACGCCCGAGTTCCGAGCAGGCCGAGATCGCCCGGTTGCGGCGGGAGTTGGAGCGTACGCAGGCCCGGTTGGCCCGGACGGAGACGGCGTTGACGATCATGGGAAAAGCGCGCGAGCTCTTGGAGGAGATCTCCAGGAGCGAGCCGGACGGTCCGGATGTGTTCGGGCTCGGCAGGCGTTGATGGACGCCTACCGGGCGTTGACCGGTGCGGGGACCACGACGCGGGACGCGGCCCGGTTGACCGGGATCGCCCGGTCCAGCGCCGGCCGGGACCGGCTGCGGCCGGCACCGTCACGTCTGGTGCGGCGCCCGCCGGTGAACGCGCTCAGCCTGGCCGAACGCGACCGGATTGTGCACGTGCTCAACAGTCCGGAGTTCGTCGACGCCGCCCCGGCGCAGATCTTCGCGGCGTTGCTGGACCAGGGCGTGTACTGAAATAGGAGTCACATGGCTCACCGAACGGTTAGTACCGACTGGGATGCTGAACTCGTGCCCCACGGCGGCGGAGTCGAAGCCGACGCGTGGATCGGCGATTTCAAGCAGGCGGGGCGGCAGGTCACCGTGCAGATGCCGTTGATCGAAGGAGGGGCATGGCAGCCGGAACGCTGACGCAGCTCGACGGATCTTGCTGTGGACCCGTGGCGGAGGTGGCCTGATGACGTCGCGCTTCGATGACGTCGCGCTTCGCGTCCCCGTCGATCCTGCGCTCGCCCGTGCGGAGGGTCGCGAACTGATACGTCACGAAGGCGGACGTTTCGGCGAGGCCGCAGCCGGAAGTCGGATCGTGTTCCAGGCCGCCGTACTTGTGGTCGGTGCGGGGGTGTTGGCCGCCCTGTACGTGCTGATGGTGCAGCTCATGTTCGGGGCGCCCGGCGCCGATGCCACGACGGTGGTGATCGCGAGTCTCATGGTGGTTCCGCTCGCCGTGATGCAGATCCGGGGTGTCCTCCGGGGGCGTCGGGCCTCGGAGGTCGGCTGGTACCGGCTGAGGCGCTTCACCGAGGCGAATGGGCTGTCCTACACAGCCGTCGAGAAGGATCCGGTTCGACCGGCGGCTTTGTTCCGCGTCGGATCGTCGCGTGTCGCGGGCGACCTGGTGACCGCGACCGCGCATCGTCCGTTCGAGGTCGCGAACTACGCCTATGACACATGGACGGGGCAGACGCGCATGCCGCACACGGCCTGCTACGCCATGTTCACCGTGCGGACAGCGTTGCCGCCGATGGCGCTGGTGACCGCCGCGCGAGATATCCCGTCGTGCGCATGGACGGTACCGCCATCGTACCGGCCGCTGATGATAGGCGGCTCGTTCGACGTGCATTTCCAGGTTCTCTGCGCACCGCAGGATGACGACGCCGTCCGGAGGCTGCTCACACCCGCGGTGCAGGAGACGCTCGTCGAGCTCGCGGGAAACTGCGACGTCGAGATCGTCGACGGCCGCGTCTTCTTCATCGCGCGTCGGGCGCTGCCGAACACGGATCCTGCATTCTGGGAGTGGATCGAGGACCTCGCCGCGCTGGTGGACGAGCAACTGGACCGACAGGGCGGTTCTGCCGTGCCGGGGATGCGAGTCGCGGATGAAGCGCGTCGATCGCGCAGAGCAACGCTGTTTGCGAGGACGAGGGTGCGTGGAACCGCGGTCGTCGGCTGTCTGATCCCGTTGCTGTTCGGAGTCGTCGCGGCGGCTGTTATCAGCGCGATCATGCGGTAGGCGCATGCTCGACTACGAAGGGGCTCGGCGTCGGGGTGCTGCTGCCCGCTCGTCGACGTGGTCGCGGAGGCGGAAGCGCTGGGACTCGAGGTCGTGTTCACCGGGGAGATCGCACGGTGACGGTCCACGTCGAGCGAGTTCGGCGACCAGTACCCGGCCGTGATCCGGCTCTGGCGCACCTCCTGGCCGCAGTTCGTGCCCTTCCTGAACTACGACCACGAGGTCCGCAAGGTCCTCTACACCACCAACATCATCGAGAGCCTGAACGCCCGGTTCCGGCAGGCCGCCCGACGGCGCGGGCACTTCCCGACCGAGCAGCAGGCCGCGATGAAGGTCCTCTACCTCGTCGTCCAACAGAAACGCCGAGGTGGCGGCAGCATCACCGGCCGGGTCTACGGTTGGGCCAAGGCCCTCAACGCCCTGATCCTCGCCTACGGCGTAGGGTAAGCACGGGCGTACCCTCCCCACCCGCGTTGGCGCGCGGGCTCTACTCGATTCCTGGCTTGGAACTCGTCGGGAGGGTACGCCTCCCGACGCTCATCCACAGGTTTCGAGCATTGCTCACCGTCCCGGATGCGTAGGCGAGCGAGATTGACGACTGGTTCGAGGGCGAACCGAGCGGTGTACCCGTCGAGTGGGGCTTGGCTGAGATAGAGGTCCGCGTGGCGGTGGCACCAGGCGCGGGCGAGCTCTGCGTCTCCGCAGTCGGAGGCGACGAGGGCAGCCCCGTTGAACACCATGGATGCCTTCTCCGGGTCGCGTTCGCGGTAGGCGGTCTCGGCGAGCCCGACGAGCCGGTTGACCCGTGCGTCCAGTGGTTTGGCAGGCGGTCGTTTCCGTGCGACGAGAGGGAAGCGCGCCGCGATGGTGGAGGCAAGAGGCGGGGGCATGGTGTCCTCATCTGCTGCGGAAGGCCGCCTGTCGGCAACGAGGTGCCCCGGCCGGTGACCGCCGAAGGGCCAGCCGGGCTCGTCGCGGGGATCGCCGGGGCGGGACAGGGCGCCGCCCCAGCGGGCATGCGTTCAGAAGGAGATCGTGAGGACCGTGTCGGATCGACTAATGCCACCACGTTCGGCAGGTCGGGTTCCTGCGCGCTGGGCGGTGACGGTGGGCTGGTTGGGGCGGCCTGCCTCGTCCCAGTGGTCGAGCAGGTTGGTCAGGTCGGTGGCGAGCGTGGTGGCGTCTGGTCCGTGGGCGATCGCGCCGAGTTCGTGGTGGCCGTTGCCGATGTCTTGGAAGGTGAGGTAGGCGATGGTTGTGCCGTGGTAGATGGCGGCACCGGCCCACCGGTAGGCGGGGGTGACCAGTCCGCTGGTGCGGGCGGTGTCGCCGACGCCGAGGCGGCCGAGCGGCCTGTCGGTGTGCACGAGCAGCCACAGGTCGAGGTGGCCGGGGTCTGCGTCGCTGACCTGGATGCCGGTCCAGCGTTCGAGCCGGGGGTGGCCCAGGGCGCTGCTGAGGGCGGCGCGGTCGGGTTGGTCGGTGGCGTCGAGTTTGAGGACCACGTCGGTGTCGAGGCGTACGTGGTGGTCGGTGTGCGCGGCGGTGCCGCGCATGGGGACGAATCCGCAGACCAGCGGTGTCGTGGTGCTGACCAACTGGTGGGGGGCGGTGCGGTCGAAGGCGAAGCATCGGGTCAGGCCGCTCTCGTGCACGCGCAGGGGCACGACGATGCGGCCGTCATCGGCGAGTTGTTCCCACCAGCCCGCGGAGATGTCCCAGGCTCCGGCGGTGACGATGATCCGGTCGTAGGGCGCGTGATCGGGGTGACCGAGGGCTCCGTCGCCGCAGATCACCTCGACGGTGTCGTAGCCGGCGCGGTCGAGGCCGGCGCGGGCGCCGTCGGCGAGGCCCTGGTCGAGTTCGATGGTGACGACCTTGCCGCCAGGGCTGGTCAACTCGGCGAGTAGGGCGGCGTTGATGCCGGTGGCCGCGCCGATCTCCAGGACGCGATGGCCGGGTTGATCAGCTTGGTGGCGTACCCGGTCGTCCGGCTCGCTCGTACCCGCATCGCCCCCGCCCTTCTCCATCGTGCTCGCACCCCGATTCGTGCGATCGACCGCCTTCCGCACGGTGTCCCAGTTGAGCA
>NZ_JBAKHU010000156.1:0-4325 GCF_036906895.1 Micromonospora sp. CPCC 206060 | reverse complement strand
CCAGGTGTTCAGGTCGTCAACGGTGCTGGCTTCGGTGAGCACCACCTTGTACGCGCTGGCCAGTCGTCCGGGCCGGCTCAGGTCGTACTCGGCGTGACCGGACCAGTCAAGGTGATGCGGAAGCGCGACCATGCCTTCGGTCGGGCCGTTCAGCGCGGCGAGGGTTTCGGCCACGACGTAGGGCCTCCGGTCACCGTAGGGACGGTAGTCCGCCGGTGGCTGGGGTGGCGTCTTGCGCCGGCTGATGTTGGTCGCCCGTCGGATCTCCGGCCGTAGTGCCTGGCGGATCGTCTCCCGGCTGTACCCGGTGACCCGTTGCAGGTCCACCGGCCGCCAGCCGGCCGCGTGGAACGCCCGCAGTTGCTCGTCCCGCTCGGTCAAGGCGGCTGTCCTGGTCGCCTCGTACCTGGCGACGACCGCGCGCAGATTGTCCTCGGAGAACTGACCCACGCCCTCCAGCCTACCGGGCTAGGCCAAGCACGCTAGGCCCCTACCGCCTCCCTTCAGCCCCATCAAGAGCATGATCGAAAGCCGCCGAGCTACCAGGGGAATTTCACATCGAGTAGCGTCGGATCGATCGGAGGAAACGATGCGCAACACCGAGATGGCGAAGCTCAGCGGGCTCGTCGGCGAATGGACGACGACGGTGTCGGATGCCTGGTTCCTCGAACCGTCAGGCACCGAGGTGCCGGGCACCACCACCATCGAGTGGCTCGGGGAGTCGCTACTGGTCGTGCGGTCGGAGTTCGGCGGGGGCGGGCACGTGCATTCCGAGATGAGTCTCGTCCTCGGGCGCAGCGATGCGAACGATCGGTTCGTCGCGCTCTACCAAGACGACCGTGGCGTCTGCCGCGAGTTTGCGATGACCTTCGACGGCGGGCACTGGACGATGATCCGTGAGGACCCGGACTTCCACCAGCGGTTCATCGCCGACGTCGAGAAGGACCGGATCCTCGGCCGATGGGAGATGTCCGAGGACGGGGGCAAGTCCTGGCGGAAGGACTTCGACCTCACCTTCGAGCGCGCCTGAACTGAAGCGCCTCCGACGGCGAGCATCGCGCACCTGACCGGCGCCGAGCCATGGCATGTGCTCGCTGACCCTGAAGGTAACGAGTTCTGCCTACCGAGACGACGGGTACCAAAGGCGTAGTCGATCAACGTCAGGAGGCCGGCCGATACTGCCGGGCCGTGTACCTGGGGGCGTCTGACGTGCGTCCCGGCAAGGTGCACGTCGGGCCTTCGGCGAACACGCACCACGGGACCGTGGGCTTTGTCGGCGTCCTGCCAGCCCGCCGGACCGCAGGTACGTCGACGACATGCTGGCTGGGACGACGGCCTGCTGGCCACCATGAGGACACTGCGGATCGCAGATGACGGACACCCACACCATTCAAGATCAGATTAGAAAAGTTTATGTTCAACCGTTGACGGCTTAAAAAAATCAAGATACAAAGGAAAAGTGGCCGTGTCGCCGAGAGCAAGGGAGCCGAGGGTGGACTGGCAGGAACTGACCGACCTGACGCACGGACAGCCGTTCGTGGTCGAGCGGGTCCGCCTCGCCGGCAGCGGCATCGTGGTCGAGGGACAGTTCGAGCCGCCGCAGCTGGCTCAACTCAGCGTCGCCGATCAGGTGTTCGTCGCCGCGTTCGTACGATCACACGGTTCGATCAAGGAGATGGAGCGGATCTTCGGGGTGAGCTACCCGACGATCAAATCCCGGCTCAACCGGATCGTTGAGCACCTCGACTTCGTCGAGACCGACCCGGCACCCACCGGCGCCGACGTCATCGACCGCCTGGGGCGGGGAGAGATCAGCGTCCAGGAGGCGCTGGCCGAGCTGGAGCGGTCCCGATGATCCCGCAACTGGTGACGTACCGCCAACGCCGTCGCGACGGCCGCTGGCTGCGGCTGTACGTCCCCGTCCTGCCGGTACTGCTGGTGCTGTCACCGCTGCTGCTGCTCATCGTGTTGGCCGGACTGGTCGCCTGCCTCGTCTTCCGGGTCAGCCCGGTGGACGCGCTGCGCGGCACCGGGCAACTGCTGTGCGCGCTGCCCGGCACCCGGTTCGAGATCGAGCACGGCCGAACCTCCGTGCTGGTCAGCGTCAGATGAGTCAGAAGAGGGTGGAGCAACCATGAACGAGCAGCGCCGCCAGGTCCTCGAGATGCTGGCCGAGGGCAAGATCACCGCGGACGAGGCCGAGCGGCTGATCGACGCCCTCGACCGAGGACAGCCCGAGTCGCCGCCGGGTTCCGCGCCCCGCCCGAAACCCCGACCCAAGTACCTGCGCGTCGTGGTGAACTCGGAGGACGACTCCGGCGGTGATGGGCCGGCCCGGGTCAACGTCCGGGTCCCGCTGCAACTACTGCGCGCCGGGGTCCGGCTCACCAGCCTCATCCCCCCGCAGGCGCTCGCGAAGGTCAACGACGAGCTGACCAGGTCCGGCGTACCGATCGACCTCACCCAGCTCAAGCCGCAGCACATCGAGGAGCTCATCGAGCAGCTCGACGATCTCACCGTCGATGTCGACCAGCCCGACACCAAGGTGCAGGTGTTCTGCGAGTAACACCGTAACGGCGCCCCGACACCCGCCCGGACCACGGGGTCGGGCGGCCGTCCGGTCAGCTGGCCGCCGCGGGGTTCAACCCGTCGCGGCGGGTGCCGGAGAATCCGCAGTTCGATACAGATGTGGTCTGCGGTCACGGCAAGGGACGGCCCGTTGCTCGATCTGGACCTCGACGTCCAACGGCAGCATTCGCCTCGGCGAGGTGGCCTGCGGCTCGGTCGTGCGCGGGACCGCGATGGGTGATCTGGAAAGGTCGGAACCGCCGCTGGCACCGCCGCCCGGCTGGCGGTGAACACCCGGATTCGGGCACGTACGCAACCTGCTGGACAACGCCACCCGGCCCGACGAGACCGTCGAGGCGCGCGAGCCCACCCTCCTACGGCGACATCACACCCTCAACCGTTCCTGATCCACTTCTGGCCCTGGAAAGAGGGAAACTATGACCATCACGCAATCCGCCTGGACCGGCATGGTGCCGGTCGATGACACCGCGCTGTACGTGACCGACACCGGTGGGCCCGGCCGTCCCGTGGTCTACCTCAACGGCGCCTATGCCGACCAGTCGCACTGGCGGCGCGTCATCACCGACCTCGGCAGCGACTACCGGCACATCACCTACGACGAGCGCGCCCGCGGCAAGTCGAAACGCTCGGCAGATTACTCGTTCGAAGCGTGTCTCCGAGATGTGGATACCGCCCTCAAGGCCAGGGGTGTGGATCGACCGCTGCTGGTGGGCTGGTCCTACGGAGGCATCCTGGCATGGCACTGGGCCGACCGGAATCCGGACCGCGTCCTGGGGGTGGTGTGCGTGGACGCTTTTCCGGTCGGTCTGACCGGCGAGGAAGGCCATGAGCGGATCCGGAAGCTGTTCCGCCGGATGCGGTTGTTGTTTCCGATCGCTGCCCGGCTGGGCCTGGCTGCGCGGATGACCGCCGACCAGCACGCCGATGTCAACATCGAGCTCAACGAGATCGCCGCCGCCAGCGTGCCGGTCCTCGACCGCCTGACCTGCCCGGTACGGTTCGTCCTGGCCACCGGTGACAGCCTCGGGAGCCAGGACGGGGAGATGGAACAGGGGCGAAGCACGCTCGATCCGGTGCTCGCCCGCAACCCGAACCTCAAGGTGAGCGCGAAGGTCGCGAGCAACCACAGCAAGATCCTGCGCAACGACTCCCCCGCCGTCGCCCAGACCGTCCGTGAGCTCGCCGCCACCTGCCGACGATCGGGCGTCCCTGGCGCGTAACGGGCGCTCGACGTTCGGCTTGCCGAGGTGCCGCTACGTCACGGTGATCGGGTAGCCGATCGTGGCGATGTTCTTCCGCAGATCGGCAACGATGAGGTCAGGGTTCAGGGCCCGTACCACGGCGTCGGTGAGCGGCTGCTGGGCAACGACGTGCTCGACCGCCGCCGGGGCCTGTACCGTGCCATAACTCATCGCACATGCGGTGAGCTCGGGGTTTTCGGCTCGGGCTGATGATCGCCGGTATGGTCGTACGGTTGCTGTACCTGGGGATGATCCACCAACGAGTACCACCGGGCAGCCTGAACCGATCTTCAAAAACCCAAGTCAGGGCCGTCGAACGAGTTTTAGCACGGTACAGGGGATCAAGCGGGCGGCAAGCCAGGTTTCTTGGACATCGGAATACTCCTCGTGACAACGGTCGGACGAGAAGCTACCTTCCTGGCGTATCCGACATCAGAGGGCGGTTACGGAGATTGTGTCCCTTTCGGGGCCAAAGCAAACATGCCGGGCTCGTTT
>NZ_JBAKHU010000155.1:0-2054 GCF_036906895.1 Micromonospora sp. CPCC 206060 | reverse complement strand
CTATACGAGGCGCTGCTTATCGCGGGCAGTGGTTCACGCTCGCGCTGCCTGCCGCCGAGGTCGCCCGGAACTCTGGTGGCACTCGAGGGCGGCGGGTGATAACCCGCCGGCCTGCCCGGCACCCTTGGCCCGCTCGTCGCTTACGATCCACTCCTCCCATCTGCCAGTCGCCCGCTGGAAGGCGCGGTACCGCGCGGCCAGCCGTACGGTGCGTAGCAGTGTCGGCACATTCAGTCGAGTGCGCGTGGGACTATGACCATCATGTGCGGAATTCTGGCCTTTTTCAGCGCGCGCGGCGACGCCGGCCACCGCCCTGGGCCACAACTACGTCGGCAGCATTGGAATGCCCTGCACCACCACAGCCCGGACGGGACCGGGGGCGAACTGGTCGCGGACCCCTCTGGCCGGTTCGTCGACGCGGTCTTCGCCCACAATCGGCTGTCGATCATCGACGTGGCGCTCAGCCACGAACCGCTGCCGTACGTCTGCGGTCGGTACCTGTTGACTTTCAACGGCGAGATCTACACCTCGAGCTGCGTGGGGAGCTGGCCTGGGAGTACGGCGCCCTTCGTCGCGAAAAGGCCCGACCCGGGCATCCAGCGCAACCCGTCGGCGCTGCTCACCAAGCCGGTGGTCGGCTCGATGGTGTCCTGACCCGCGGCGGCGAAGTTCGCGCAGTTCAGCGTGGTAATACCTGGTGGGAGGGCCGATGAGATATGCGGTGGTGCTCGGCGAGGCGCTGGTCGATCTCCTCGACGGGCGGCACGATGGCGAGCCGGTCTACCGGCAGATGATCGGTGGGGCGCCGCTCAACGTCGCGGTCGGGGTGGTCCGACTGGGTGGGGCCGTGGAATTTGTCGGGTCGCTTGGTGACGACGTACTCGCCGGCCGGATTCGGGACTTCCTCGACGGCGTCGGGGTCGGCCAGCGTGGCGTCGTCACGGCGCCGGTCCCGACCGCACTCGCCGTCGTCACCTACGCCGGTGCCGAACCCGACTTCCGCTTCTACGGCGAGCCGCCGTCGTACGGGCTGCTCCAGGCGTCCGCGCTCGACGTGTCGTTGATCGAGGATGCCGCGGTGCTCTACTGCGGATCCATCGCCCTGCTCTGCCCGCCCGTGCTCGACGCCGCCCGCCGAGCCTGGTCGCTGGCCAGCGGCCTGCGGGTATTCGATCCCAACGTGCGACCGCGGCTGCTGGCCGGGCCGGCCGCGTTAGACGAGTTGCGGACGGTCGTAGCCGAGTTCGCGGCCACTGCCCACCTGGTGAAGCTGAGTGCTGGCGACGCCGAGATGCTTTACCCCGGAGCGTCGGTCGGCGAGGTGGCGGCGCGGTTGCGGGCGCTGGGCGCCGGCACCGTCGTGGTCACTCGCGGCGCACAGGGCGCGCTGGTCGCCTCCGCTGCGGGCACAATCCAGCTGGACTCCCCGCCGGTACGTGCGGTCGACGCCACCGGAGCGGGCGATTCGGTGATGGCGGCGCTGATCGCCGACCTGCTCGCCGACGGCCAGCCGACCGACCAGGTCGGCTGGCGGAAGCGGGTCGCGTTCGCGCTGCGGGTCGCCGCAGTGGTGGCCGAGTCCCCGGGCGGCGCCGTGGCGATGCCGACGCGTGCGGAGGTGGCCCGCCGCTTCGGCCCGCCAACCAATCGCCCGACTCCGGCCGGCTCACCCGTGCCTGACCGGTGTGATCACGTGTCGCCGGTCAGCTCCGCGTAGCCACGGCGTACCGCCGCGAGCGCCGCCCGCGGTCCGAATGGCGCCCGGGCCGCCAGCCGTTCGGCCGGCGCCCCGTCGGCGTGCCCGTCCCGGATCAGCCACGCCAGCATGGTGAGCTGCTCGTGCTGCGCCTGTCGTCCAGCTCCAAGTCGAGGCTTCTACTTCGATGGTGCCGTCGGCGCTGCGGCGCGTTGCCGGTCATTCGCCCCCGGCTCACGGTGTTGCCGCGTTCGCGGATCTCCGCGAGGAGTTGGTCGGTGTCGGTGACGTTGTCGGCGTATCGCTGGAGCAGGTAGGACTTGAACTGGTCGAGGATGCTGTCGCGGGCGGTGCGGGT
>NZ_JBAKHU010000154.1:0-1987 GCF_036906895.1 Micromonospora sp. CPCC 206060 | reverse complement strand
GTCTGCTCCGCGCCACCACCGAACTGCTCGGGCCGCCGGAGCGGGCTGGACGACGTCTGGCTCTGGCGGATGCCCGCCGGTTGAGCGGTTGACCGCGGAGCGACAGCTGATCAGTCGCTACTCCGGGCTCGCGAGTTCGTACCCTTGCCAGGCGCCCCGGAACGTGACAGATCCTTCTCGATTTCTTCCAGACTGCGGTTCTTGGTCTCCGGGAGCCTGCGATACAAAAACACGTACCCGACGATGCCGAACGCGCCGAAGATCCAGAACAGCCCGGTGGGGGTGAACAGCTCGATGAGGGTGAGCGTGGTGAGGGCCACGAGGAAGTCCAGGGCCCAGTGGGTGAAAGAACCCACGCTGGCCGCCTTGCCCCGCACCGCCGTCGGGAACACCTCACTGTTGATCAGCCAGATGGAGATGCCCAGACTCGCCGAGAAGGAGGCGATGTACGCGATCAGGCCCACCACCAGCAGGGTCCCCGTGAGGCCGGTCCGGCCGGGTAGCAGGTAGAGCGCGCCGAGGAAGATCAGGCTCGTCACGACCAGCGTGATACCGCCGAGCAGCAGCGGACGCCGACCGACCCGGTCGATGACCAGGAGAGCCGCCAGCGTGCAGGCCACGTTCGCGGTGCCGATACCGACCGAGGACAGCAGCGAGGCCGAGTCGCCGAAGCCCGCCTGGACGAAGATTGTCGGGGCGTAGTAGATCACCGCGTTGACGCCCACCAGCTGGTTCGTCGCGGCGATCGCGACCCCGAGCGTCGTGGCCCGGCGCAACTGCGGCCGGAACAGGTCCCGGTAGGAGATCCGGCTCTCCTCGGCGGTGCCCTTCCGGAGCGAGGCCAGCTCACGGTCCACCTCCTCGGCTGGGTGGAACCGGGCCAGCGCGGCACGGGCCTGGTCGGTGTGCCCCCGGGCGAGCAGCCATCGGGGGCTCTCCGGGACCCGGAGTACGCCCAGCAGCATGAGCAGGGACGGAAAAGCCGCCAGTCCCAGCATCCAACGCCAGCGCCCGCCATCGGAGAGGGCATACCCGACCAGATACGCGGCCAGGATCCCCACCGTCACAAGGAACTGGTACAGCGATACCAGCCGGCCCCGGACGGCGGTGGGCGCGATCTCCGCCACGTAGACAGGCACCGCGACCGAGGAGGCCCCGACCGCGAGGCCCAACGCGAAGCGCGCCGCCATCAGCGTGCCCACCCCCGGCGCCAACGCGGACGCGACGGCGGCCACCGTGAAGACGCCGGCCAGCACGCCGAGGCTCTTCTTCCGGCCGAGCCGATCCAGGATCTGCCCAGCGGTGACCACGCCGACGATCGCGCCGAGCAACAGAACCGAGACCACCAGCTGCTGACCCGTCGTACCCAGGCGGAAGTCCGTACGGATGTACAGCAGCGCACCAGAGATGATGCCCGTGTCGAAGCCGAACAGCAGGCCACCCAGGGCGGCGGTCACGGCCACACCCGTAGCCGATCCCCTCCTCATTCCGCCGGCTTGACCGCCGGCTGGCGCTGGGTGGGGAGGTGTGCGGTCAGCACCGGTACGGGGTTTCCGGTGACGGGTCATGGGATGCCTGCACCGGCTACCAGGCGCTGGGTACCGGCGGCCAGATGCCGTAAGCAGATCGCGGAAAGCGGGCGCGGCCACCGCTCGGCGTACCGCTCATCTCCGCCTCGTCGGACGGGTTTTCCGGCCCGGTTCTTGCCGGGATTGTTGACCGGAACCATGGCTCTCCAGACGTCGACTAGGTACAGGCACCGCCGCTTACCCAGGCCGCCCTCGGGCATGCCCTGGGCGCTGGTCGGACGTGTGCCCCCGGAGCTGGTTGACTTCTGGGGCGTCGGGTAGTCGTTGACCGGCTCGTGGACCCCCGCGCAGGGGGCGTGGCCCCTACCTTGATAGAGGGCTGTTCCGGTAGCTGATGCTCAACTGGGACACCGTGCGGAAGGCGGTCGATCGCACGAATCGGGGTGCGAGCACGATGG
>NZ_JBAKHU010000153.1:0-4387 GCF_036906895.1 Micromonospora sp. CPCC 206060 | reverse complement strand
ACCACGACCCCAGCCGCAGCCGCCTAATCAAGATCTCTCATCCACAACTCTTGACTATTGCTCATCGCGTGAAGGGCGGCTGACTGGCGCAGGCAGTTGCCGTTGGCTTGCGGGCGGTACGGGCGAGTCCGCTTCGGCTTGATGGCGAGTTTTTCGCAGGCGTCTCGCCGCAGGTGAGACCGGTAGGCGCGAGCGACGGTGAGACGGGTGTCGAGGAGTCAGCGCAGCGTTGACGTGAAACCTCGGCAACCTTCCTTTTCACCGGTGATTCGCGATGAGGCGCCAGGAGCATAGGGGCATGCGTGGCTCCGACCTCACGAGCGCGCCTGCTTCGGCAAAGTGAGGATTTCGGCTCCGTCGCTGGTGATAGCGATCGTGTGCTCACTGTGTGCTGTCCGGCAGCCTGTCGCACTTCGGAGCGTCCACCCGTCGGCATCAGTGATGAGCTCGGCGGTGTCCGCCATGACCCACGGCTCCAGGGCCAGCAGCAGCCCCGGGCGCAGCCTGTATCCACGGCCGGGCCGTCCGGTGTTCGAAACGTGCGGGTCCTGGTGCATCGTTGACCCGATGCCATGACCTCCGAACTTGGTACTGATCGGGTATCCAGCCTTGCTGAGGACGGAGCCGATGGCGTGGGAGATGTCGCCGACGTGAGCTCCGGGTCCGGCAGCGGCTATCCCTGCGTACAGCGCGCGTTCGGTCGCGCTGATCATCGCGACGCTCTCCGGGGGCTTTGATTCGCCCACGATGAAGCTGATGGCAGAGTCTGCAGCGACTCCGCCTTTGGAGACGGCGAGGTCGAGTGACAGCAGATCGCCGTCGGCAAGCGTGTAGTCGTATGGCAGCCCGTGGAGCACGGCGTCATTGACGGACGTGCAGATGTAGTGGCCAAACGGCCCGCGCCCGAAGGACGGCTCGTAGTCGACGTAGCAGGACAGCGCTCCAGCCTCGACGATCATGGTCTTGGCCCACCGGTCGATGTCTAGGAGGATCGTGCCGACCGTGCTACGGCTCTTCAGGGTCTGCAAGATCTCTGCGACCAGGGCGCCTGTGTCCTTCGCTCGGGCCAGTTCGGTGGGGCTCAGGATCTCGATCATGCGGCGCCTTCCTCACGCAACCAATAACTATCCCGGCCATACTATCCCGGTACTAGAATTGGAGCCATGGTCAGGTTGCCGCTTACACCCGCAGAGGTCGAGCGCGGAGAGCGCCTCGGCGCCCTGTTGCGTCGCGCCAGGGGAGAGCGCTCGATGCTCAGGACCGCGCTCGATGCACGTGTCTCACCGGAGACCCTCCGGAAGATCGAGTCGGGCCGCGTAGCAACCCCTGCCTTCCCGACCATCGCGGCGATCGCCGATGTCCTCGGCCTCTCCCTCGATGCGGTGTGGGCCGAGATCAACCAGCCCGAACGTGGTGTTGAACCGACCAGCTCTGGTCACAACACACATGAGCGGTTGGCCTCGTAAGTCTCAATCCCGCAGCTGCGTTGGAGGCGTCGAGGAGAGGGAAAGCGTGGGCGCTGCTCTCAACCAATGTCCCCGGTCAGTACAACCTGGGCCGTCGGGACGCTGGCCTGATGTGGGTCACCGAGTAGCCGGTCGGCGCCCTGGTGGACGGCGTCCCAGTCGGTCTTGGGTGTGCGGTCGAGGTTCTTGGCGAGCCAATGCGCGCGGTCCTCATGTTCCCGCCGCAGCCCGACGAGGTCGACGTCTACGCCGGGCAGATCCCCACGGCGTTCCAACTCCTCGACCCGCTGCAGCACCGCCGTCATCAGTCCTCGTCGAGCATGTGTACCGCCTTGAGGTACGCGGCGGTCGGGACGCAGAACCGGACGGCCGGGTCGGCAATGAAACCGATCTCGCCGTTGTCCTCGTGCCGCCAGTCCACGGTGATCTCGTCGCGATCGCCGCGGACGGTTCGCCAGAACCGCAGACTCGGCGCATTCTGCAGGTAACCGAGGTCCAGGTAGTGCTCGCTGTGCCAGTTCGCCGCTGTGACGACCGGGTGGTCGGGCACACTCGGGTCGATGTCCCCGAATCCGTCCTCGTCGCCGGCGGTGACGAATGCGAGCGGATCGCATGCCCACTGCGCGGGGTAGGAGGCGATGAACAGTTGCAGATCGGCGGGTACCGGCTCGAGGACGTGCGGTGTGAGGACATTGACGTCTTCCCAGAGCCGGGCCAGGTAGTAGTCGACGTAGGGATGCGGATGATCGAGGCGGGTCCGCCGCAGCAACTGATGCCCGCCGACCTCGAGCCAGTACCAGCCCTCGGTGAGCCCGAACCAGTGCAGCGTTGGTTGGTCACCGCCCCACGACGACACCTCGTCAAGCGGATACAGCTCGAAGCGGAACCTGATCATCGAGGCACTACTGTCCGCAGCGCCGACGCGCGAGATGGACGGTGATGTCGGCGGCAATCTCGACCGTCTCAGGCAGGACCTGCATGATCCGGCTATATACCTGCTCTTGCTCCGAGTTCGGCAATTCGAGATAAGCCGAAACGGTCGAGAGAAGGCCAATGTAGTCGCGAGCACTCACCATCGACCGCCGCTCGATCACGGACTGCTGAACATCGGCGAACCACTCAGACCGTTGGAGCTCCGTACCTGGCCACTGCATGTCGTGTCCCGGCGGTGTCCCATCTGGAGATGGAACCTCGTCGCTCTCCAAGAACGGTGCCCGGGCCGCGCGTACAGCTTCCTCCACAGCCGGGTCAGCCAGCTGGACTGGTCCACCGAACGAGGCAAACACGCCACCCGGCTTCAGCAGCGAGGCCATGCGCGACCACCGCCCCTCCGGGTTCGTCCAATGCAGCGCCGCCGCCGCATAGATCAGCCCGTAGCTCTCGCCCGGTCGCAAGTCCTCGAACGCGGCTTGCGCGGTCTTGACGCTTGCTGGCACGTGCTTACGCAGTTCGGCGAGCATGGCCGCGTCAGGCTCGGTCGCGGTGACCGTGACCCCCCGTTGAGCGAACAGACGGGTTGCTTTGCCTGTCCCCGCGCCAATCTCGAGGGCAGTCCGAACCGGCTGACCGGCGTACGTCATCACCATGTCGAAAAGCGCCACGGGGTACCCCGGCCGGAACCGTTCGTATGCTTCCGCCACCACTCCGAAGCTCAGTGCGCGACCAGACACGCCGAGCATCCTGACACGATCTGCGTCGCCGATGCTCGGTCTTTCGCGCGACCCAGCCGCCCGATCATAGAAGCGGAAGTCTGAAGCAAACGACGAACCCTTATTGGCAGATCCCCACACGCGAGCCGTCGCCTCGCTGACACCAGCCAACCCGGTGGCGGCCACCAGGCTCATTGCGCCGACCAGCGCACTCACGACAGCCGGCAAATCCGGCCCGGGATGAAAAACCAGCGCCAGCCGGTCCAAGGAAACCCCGATCTCGGCTGCCGCGACCAGGCCAAGGCTAGGCGCGCCACCCACCGCGCTCCACAGATCCGTACCCGTCACCGTACCCGCGAGCAGGAGCAGCAGCGAGGTCGACCCGGTTACCCTCACCGTGGCGCCTCGGCGTAACCCCGAGGGCAGCAGCTCATGAGCGGGTGCCGTGATCAAGCCTTAAGTCGATACTCTCCTGACACGGAGGCCGTCCAGCGGTTCTCTGTGCCTCATGTCCATTGCGTCGTTCTATGCCTCATAGATCAACTGCTTGGCGCTGTCTTAGCCGGAAGCCACGGATGGCCCTTCTCGGTGTGGTCGGTCAAGGCAGGATCTCGACGTACCCGTCGGTTCCGTGCACGCGGATCCGCTGGCCGTCGCGGATCAGCCGGGTGGCATCTACCACACCGACGACGGCCGGCAAGCCGTACTCCCGGGCGATCACTGCGCCATGGGTCATCAGGCCGCCCACCTCTGTTACCAGGCCCGTGATCGCGACGAACAGGGGCGACCAGCTGGGGTCCGTGTAGGCCGTGACCAGGATGTCGCCCGCTTCGAGATCGGCCTCCGCTATGTCGAGGATGACGCGGGCCCTGCCCTCGATGGTTCCGGCGGAAACCGGTAGGCCGATCAGGGCACCGGCCGGCACGTCGTCGCGCCGGTACGCCCCGGCGACGGCCTCGCCATCGGAGGTGAGCACCCGGGGCGGTGTGAGCGCGTGGTACGACCGGAACGCGTCCTTGCGCTGTTGGATGAGCTGGTCATCCACTTTGTTCGAGCGTACGACGTCGTGGAGTTCCTGGAACGTGAGGTAGTAGATGTCTTCCTTCTCAGGGAGCACGTTGGCCTGCACGAGGCGTTCGGCCTCTTCCAGAAAGGCCTGCTTGTAGACGAAGTAGCGGCTGATGATGCCGTACTTCGGGTACTCCCGGTGTGACTGGTCAGGTGCTCGTCGGCGGGTCGGCTTGACCTGGGTCGTTCGGGTTGGATCATGGT
>NZ_JBAKHU010000152.1:0-4425 GCF_036906895.1 Micromonospora sp. CPCC 206060 | reverse complement strand
TGGCCGCCTCACGTCTACGCCAAACCGGCTCTGAGCTGCAGGTCTGCCGTACACCACTCTGCCGGACGCAACTCACGACCGCGGCGCCCTCGTCGCCATCCGCGCCGGCCTCGACCATCCCGCTACGATCACCCACCTCGCCACCCTCGACGTCCTGCCGACCCTGGACATGTGGGACATTCTGCACGGGTCCACCGCCGCAGTTGCCTTCCACCTGTACCTGATGGCCCAGCCACCCGGCCTGCCCGAGCAGATGATCAGCGCCAGCGCGGACGCCTTCTTCGGTTACTTCCTCGACGTATGGACCCAGAATCCGCAGGCCATTCCTGCGGGCCTGCGGGCGGAGTACCTGAAAGCCTCGCGCGAGGCGGTCCCGTCCATCGTCGCCGACTACCGTGCCTCAGCCGGCATCGACCTCGAACACGACCAGGCCGACCGAGCCGCCGGGAACCGACTGGCGATGCCGGTCACCGTCGTCCAGCAGGATTGGGGAGCCGCACTCGGCTTCGACGCCGCCGCGCTGTGGCGCACCTGGGCCGCCGATCTGGAGCACCACACCACGTCGGCCGGACACTTCATGGCCGAGGAATCACCTGATGAAATCATCAAGGTCCTGCGCTCCCTGCTCGCGCGGTAGCGAATCGTCTGCCCGCTCAGGGGCACGCACGGGAGGCGACGTCTGCCGCCGACACTGCTCGTTGACGCGCGGCCTCATACAACACGACCGTCGCCGCCGAAGCTGCGTTCAGGGAGCTGGCAGCGCCGGTGATCGGGATCCGCACCATGCGGTCGCAGGACTCCCGCCATGTGGTGCTGAGCCCGTGCGTCTCGTTTCCCACCGCGATGATCTTCGGTCCGGAGAGGTCGTGCTCGGCGATGTCCACGTCCCCGTGTTCGTCGGTGCCGACGATCTCGACGGGCACCTCTGCGGCACGCAGGGAGCCGACCCAGTCCAGCACCTCGCGATGGCTTGGCACCCGCACCACAGGGACGGCGAACAACGATCCGGTGCTGGCGCGCACCGCCTTCGGGTCGTAGGGGTCGGCCGCATGCCCGGTGATGACCACGCCGGACGCTCCGAAGGCGTCCGCGGATCGAACAAGCGTGCCGATATTGCCCGGAGTGGTCGGCCGGTCGAAAACCATCACCAGCATGTCAGCCGCACGGGGTATCCGCTGCAGTCGATCCTCCGGCAGTCCGACCACCGCGAGCAGCTCTGGCGATTCCTCGTCCTTACCCCCGAGCTCGCGCAACAGCTCCGGCGCCACCGCCACTCGGCTGGCGCCGCTGACACGCTCGAGGATGCCACGACTCCACCGGGAGAGGCTCTGTCCGTCGGGGTACAGCAGCGCACGAATCTCCCAACCGTGCTCAACCGCCAGGGTGACAGGCCTGACCCCTTGGACCACGAACTCGCCCGCACGCTGACGCTTGGTGCGGTTGGTCAGCAACGCCTGCCACTGCTGGAAGGTCGCGTTCCGCGTGGTGATCTTCAGTGTCTTCGCCACGTGCTCGATAGCCTCCTTGCCGCGCCCGCCTCCTGGTTAGCCCGAGGGCGCCAAGCGCGGCATTGCGGGTACCGCCAGACAGTACAGTGGTCTGGGCAATCTTCATGGTGGCCGGGGCCGCGCACGATCCGGAGTCTCTGGGGGCGGGTCGATCGGTCAGGCGCCTGGCGTGAATCCGCGGAGAGCAGACCAGGGAACGCCTGGAAAGAGCGTTCGCATCAGATGCGGAACTCCCGGCCAGTGGTGTACCCGGTGGTGTCGTGCACCTCCAGGACGAAGGGCCTGGCTACCGCGTACTGCTGCCGATGAGTGGACGTCTGGCTGGGGGGTGTTATCGGCCCCTCCCAGGTGGCGCGTTTGCCGGATTTCATGGATCAGGACGGCGCGGATGCTGCGCTGTTCCGGGAAGGCATATGCCGCCGCAGCCGCGGCGATGCGATAGCAAGGAGATACCTGATGCGTGGAGTGATCATGCGTACCGCCGGGGACGTTCGGGTGGAGGAGCGTGACGATCCGAAGATCATCGAGCCCACGGACGCGATCGTCCGGCTGAGCGCGACGTGCATCTGTGGGTCCGACCTGTGGCCCTACCGTGGCGTCGAACCGGCCGATCATCAGGTGATGGGGCACGAGTACGTCGGAATCGTCGAGGAAATCGGTTCCGAGGTGAAGAACGTCAAGGTGGGTGACTTCGTCGTCGGATCGTTCGTCATCTCCGACAACACCTGTGAGATCTGCCAGTCCGGCTATCAGTCCAAGTGCGTGCACGGCTCGTTCGTGTCGCAGACGATCGGCACGCAGGCCGACAAGGCCCGTATCCCCTACGCCGATGGCACCCTCGTGCCTACGCCCGGCCAGCCGGACCCGGAATTGATCCCGTCGCTGCTGGCCGCCTCCGACGTGCTCGGCACCGGCTGGTTCGCCGCCGTGGCCGCCGAGGCCGGCCCGGGCAAGACCGTCGCGGTCGTCGGTGACGGCGCGGTCGGCCTGATGGCGGTACTGGCCGCCAAGCAACTCGGCGCCGAGCGGATCATCGCGATGTCGCGGCACCCCGAGCGGCAGAAACTCGCCCGGTTCTACGGTGCCACCGACATCGTCACCGAGCGTGGCGAAGAGGGCGTGGCGAAGATCAAGAAGCTCACGGGCGGGCTCGGCGCGCACTCCGTGATCGAGGCGGTGGGCACCCAGGAGGCGACGATGCAGGCGATCGGCGCCACCCGGCCCGGCGGGCACCTGGGCTACGTCGGCGTCAACTACGACGTCAAGATCCCCGGCATCGACCTGTTCTTCGCCGGCATCCACGTCCACGGCGGCCCCGCCCCGGTACGCCGGTTCCTGCCCGAGCTGATCCAGCTCATCTGGGACCGCAAGATCGACCCCGGCAGGGTCTTCGACCTCACGCTCCCGCTCGACCAGGCGCCGGAGGGCTACCGGGCGATGGACGAACGGCGGGCCACCAAGGTGCTGCTGACCCTGTGACACATCCCGGCCACCCCAGCTCCCTGGGGCGGCCGGCACGCACGAGCCCGGGACGATCCGGGCAGCGGACCTACGGTGGAGGACATGAGCAGCCGCAAGGACGACGTGCGGGAGTTTCTGATTTCCCGTCGCGCGAACATCACGCCGGCCCAGGCCGGGCTACCCGACTACGGCGGGGAACGGCGCGTTCCCGGCCTGCGCCGCGAGGAAGTAGCGATGCTGGCCGGGGTGAGCCTGGACTACTACACCCAACTCGAGCGCGGCAACCTGCGCGGAGCGTCCGAAAGCGTGCTCAACGCGATCGCCCGCGCACTGCAACTCAACGACGTCGAACGCGAGCACCTGTTCGACCTGGCCCGCACCGCTACGTCGACATCAGCCGCACGTAAGCACAAGCTCGAAAAACCAGCCATGCGCGCCTCGGTGCAACGGGTCCTGGACAACCTCGCCGTCCCCGCCGTCGTCTACAACGCGCGGCAAGACCTGATCGCCTCGAACCTTCTGGGACGTGCCCTGTTCTCCCCGCACTTTGAGGCCGACAAGCCGAACCTGGCCCGATTCGTCTTCCTCGACCCCCGGGCCCGTGACTACTACGTTGACTGGCCACTACTGTAGCATGCAGCATGACCGCCGCGATGCTACGACTGGAGGCCGGGCGCGACCCGCTCAACAGCGAGCTCACCGCTCTGATCGGCGAACTGTCCACCCTCAGTCCGCAGTTCCGCCACGATTGGGCGCAGCAGAACGTCCATGAACACCGCACCGGCCACAAGGTCTACCGCCATCCTCAGGTCGGCGACATCGACATCACCTTCGACGTCCTCGAACTGCCCGGCCAACCCGGCCTGTCCATCTGCACGTACAGCGCCGAAGAAGGCACCGAATCCGCCGACAAGCTGGTCTTACTCGCGTCATGGGCCGCCACCGAAGAGTTCACGAACCAGCGTCACCCCAACTCTGCGCATGACAGCACCCAAAGTCCCCGAGGAGACAACACCGCCACGCACGAGGCGTAGATCAAGACCGAGACAATGCCCGGTACGGTCGCATCTTCGCCCGGGTGGACCGGTTCTTCCCGTCCACCCGGGCGTGCTTCGACTACGGTCGCATCAACGACAAGATGGCGCTCGACGTTCGAGCGTGGACCTGCCCGTGTGGCAGTCACCACGACCGGGACGTGAACACCGCACGCAACATCAGGGCCGCCGGACGGGCGGACCTCAACGACCGTGGGGTGCAGGTAAGACCGGGAGCGATCCCGGCACCGCGCGGCGAAGCGGTAACCCGCCGGGAGCTTGCCCCCACGGGGGCGTGGCGGACCGGAATCCCCGTCATTCATTCATGGCGGTAGGACGTCAAAGGTCGCTGTCGTACTAGCTTGATCTTTAACCTGTGCGGCGTGGACGGGGATTGACGGACTTCGTCTTCTTTGCCGCTG
>NZ_JBAKHU010000151.1:0-4471 GCF_036906895.1 Micromonospora sp. CPCC 206060 | reverse complement strand
TCACGACCAGCGGCGCGTCCGCGGACGCGGCCGGCCGGACGACCTGCTGTTGACTGTCCTCGGCGACCGGTACCGGCGGTTGCGGGGTCGGCGCGAGCTGCTGCGGGGGTACGACCGACGGCTCGACCGCCGCAGGGGTTTCCGGCACCAACGCGTCGAAGTGGACGCCCGGCCGCTCGGGGTCGGTGGAGGTGGTGTCTGCCCGCATCGCCTGGGACGGGCCGCGTGGCGTGCTGGTGGAGGCGAGCAGGAGCGCGCTGGTGTCGGTGCCGGTCGTGGTGATCGGCTGCGGGTGGCCGGCGGTCTGGCCGGGCAGCAGGTCAGCGATGGTGGCGGGCCGCCCGTGCCATTCCATCGCCGCCGGCCGACCAGGCAACGAATCGTCGGACAGGTCCAAAGACTCAGACTCAGACTCAGACTCTGAGCCGGACGAGTCCGACCCGGACGACCCAACCCGCCGCGCCAACGTGGGAGCCACAAACGAATCAGCAATCGCCAGGTACTCGCGGATCTCCCAATCCGTGAACCAAGGCTCATGAAGATGATCCTCACCAACCGGCCTGGCACTCCTCAGGAAATCCTTAGGCGAACCAGTGTGCGGAATCCCAGCGTAGTGCTTTAGCTCATGCCCGTACCGGCCAGGAGCAAGATCCGCAACCCAATGGTCCTGCTGGATCCGACCCTCCGACTCATCCTCACTGACCCACACCCCCTTGCCGTTGCTTTCCCGCAGATCACTACCAAAACGACTGAGCACCACCGCCCGGACTTCCCTGCTGGGCACCGGATCGAACACCACCTCGACCCGCGGCCCACCCCCAGACCCCACCCGCCGGTTGGCCTCGACCACCCACTGCTCAACAGCACCCAAAGTACGCAGAATCGCAGCCTCCGTCACATCCGCATCAGGCTTCAAACGCAGACGGAACACCACCGTCCCAGACTCACGATGCGCCCAATAATCGACGAAGACCCGCTCCCCCGCATCCTTCCCCGCATGCTCCACCCGGAAAGGACGCACCTCCCCCGGCGTCGGCACCAACCGCAACGGATCCGGACCCTGCCAGGTGAACCGATCCGAAAACACGTGCTTCATCTCGCCCCAGGCAGGCAAACTCCCCGAACTGCGATACGACACCCGCCAACCGCCGCCCTTCACCGCCTCCACAGACGGCGGCTCACCCGCCGCCCACCCCGAAGACGACACCTCCCTCACCCCACCCGGGAACGAACCACCCCCCGCAGGACCCCACTCAAACGCCGCCGCACCCCCCGGCAGCGACACGTCACCGCGTACCCCACCGGCCACATCCCCGGAGGGATCCGGCTCGACCGGCGGGGTCGACGTCGACACGTTCTGCGCTGCCACGTCCACGTGGTGCACGATGTACCAGATGTCGTCCGGTCCCGCGTCCTGGCCAGCCCGGTCCTTGGCCCAGTTACCGAGCATCTGCATGCTGCCGGTGTGGATCTGGTTGCGGCCGGGTTCGTACCAGCGCAGTTGCCCGGTGGACAGGACCACCCCGGCGGCAGCCGTGGACCCGGCCACGGCCAGCACCCGGGCGCCCGGTGGCGGATCGGCCGGCAGGTCGCGGGTCGGCCCGCCCACGGTGAACCCGAGCCCGGGGGCGTCCAGCAGGTGGGCCATCATCTCGGCACGGTGCTGCGGGGTGTACGCCAACCAGGCGGCGGCCACGTCGTCGGGGCGGCCGGTCTCCACCGACCCGGCCGGCGGGGTGCTGGTGGTTTCCGGCCAGGCTGTGGTGTCCAGGCCACTGGCCAACCCCCGCAGGCCGACGGCGTCGACCGGCGGAGTCGCCTGGGTGACCCACTGGTGGGCCAGGTACCCCTGGTGCCGGTTCAGGTTCTCCACCAGGGCGGCCACGCCCGCACCGAAGTCGTGCCGCGACTCGATCTCCGCCTCGTGCAGAATCTCCAGCCGGGCGTTCACGTCGGGCCGACCCCGGTGCGGGGCCAGATCGTCCTGGACGCGCTGCGGCAGCCGCCGCACGGCGTCGTCGAGGGTCTCCGGGCGGCCGGTGGCGTCCAGCCGCACCATCTCCCCGCCCGGGTAGGCGAGGTACGGCGGTTGTGCGGTGCTACCACCGTAGACCCGCAGCTCGACCGGGGTGTCCAGGCTCACGGCGAGGTCCCGGGCGAGTTGCACCCGGTCCAGCGTGTGCACGGCTGTCTCGTCCGCCGGGGCGGCCGCAGCGTTGTCGGCCTGCCTGGCCGCGTCGGCGCGCAGCACCACCCGCGCCGGGACCGTGCCACCGTGCTGCGCGCGCACCGAGCGGTCCAGCTCCTGGACGACGGACCGGCCGTGGCCGGAGCCGGCGATCTCGGCCAGCGCCGCGTCCACGTCCAGGACCGGGACCCCAAGCGGGACCGGCGGGACCGGCAACGCCATCCGGTCCACCTGCAGTTGCGCCGCGTCCCGGGCCGCCTCGCGGGCCGTCCTGGCCTCGTCGAGCACCCGGACCGCGTTGGTGTGCGCCTGCGCGGCGATGTCGCGGGCCCGGAACTCCTCGTTCGCGGTCTCGACCTGCCGGCGCAGGTCCGGCAGCTCCGAGCGGACCCGGCCGAGATCCTGCCCGGCGTCCCGGAGGTCGTCTTTCGTCTTCTCTACCGCCGCCTGGGCCGCATCCAGCTCCTGCAGCGCCTGGTGGTGCTTCGCCTGGGCGGCGGCCAGCCGCTGCTCGTCCTGACTGGTTGCGGGGTCGTCGACCGCCTGCCGGGCCGCTGACTCCAGCTCGATCCGCTGGGCCATTTCCGCTTCCAGGACCGGCATCGCACGGTTGAGGTCGCCGATCTTCCGCTCGAGCCGGGCACGTTCGCCTTCGGCGGCGGTGACGGCGTTCCTGGCGGCGTCGAGCGACGCCTCCGCGGCGTCCCGGGCGCCCTGCGCGACCTGTTCGTTCCGGCGGGCCTGGCCGAGGTCGTCGACGGTGCGCTGGAGTTCCTGGGTGGCCTGCTGGAGGCGCTCCCGCGTCACCTGCCGCATCCGGGCAGCCTCGGCATCCGGAGCGTCCGGGGCCGGATCGGGATCCGGTGCGGTGGTGAACAGCCGATCGGCGAGGTGGCGCAGTGCCGGCCCACGGGTGCCGGTGGCGTTGGCACCGAGGTTGCGGATCGTCTCGGCCCACTGTTGCCGCTGCGGCGCGGAGAGAGTCTGACGGGCGTCGCGCACCAGCGTGGTGACGGCGGTGTCGGGAACGTTCAGGCCGGCGAGCGCGTCGGCGGTGAGGTGCAGGATCTCCGCGTCGACGGCGTCGACCGGACCGTCGAGGGTGGCGGCCAGGTTGCCGAGGGCGGACACGGCGGCCGGGTCGGCCAGATCCGGCCGGGCCAGCAGGTTGGTCAGCAACTCCTGCCGCCCGGTCGGCGCCCCCGATGCCGGGGCAGGCACCGGGGCCGGGGTGGGTGGGGTGGGGCCGAGCAGGTATTGGTATCCGTCGTCGAGGTGGCCGTAGCGGGCCAGGGTGAGCAGCGCGTCCCGGGCGGCGAGGTCGACGTCGTGGGGCAGTTCCGCCCGGCGGATCTGAAGGGCGCTGTGTGCCCGGTCGGAGAGCAGGTCCGTGCGGTGGTCGTCGAGGAAGGCGCGGGAGTCGTCCAAGCCGATGGCGAGCCACAGGCCGAGCGAGGCGGATGCCGGGGGCATCGGATGGTGCACGACGTGCGCCGTCGGTAGTGGGGTGTCCGCCGTCCCGGTCCAGGTGACGGCCGGTGCGGGTAGCGCCGGGATCAGGTCGGCGGGGGTGGAGACGTCCCGCCACGCGTGGGCCAGGCCGGTCGCGGTCGTCCCGGACGCGGTCACCGCAGCGGCCACCGGGCCGACGTCCGAGCTGCCGAGCAGCTTGGCGACGTCGCGGTAGCGCATCCGTTCGATGACGCCGAGCGCGTCGCGAAGCGTCGCCGCGTCCCGGCCGACTGCCGTGGGCAGCTCGGTCAGGGTTTGCAGGGTGTCCGGCCAGTTCTGCGGGGGGTTGATGGTCCACGCGGCGGAGGCGATGGCCCGGAAGGTGTCCAGTGCGCCGACGGCCGGGTCGAGGATGTCGGCCACGGCCCGCAGGATGCCCGCGTCGGAGACGGCTTCCCGTTCCGGCTCGGGCCGGGTGACCCGCGGGTCGGCGTCGACGAGGTCCGCCAGCGCCCGCAGCCCGGCCGGGGCGGTCGGGGCGGGCGCAGCGGTCGGGTCGGTCGGTGTCACCTCGGCCACCGCGTCGGCGAGCACTCGGTGCCGGGCCGTCGCGTCGGCGGCGTCGAGGTAGTCGTACGCGGCGGTCAGTTGTCCGGCCCGGATGGCGTCGAGCAGGGCACGGTGCCGGTCGAGGACCGGATCGCCGGCGGGTGCCGGGGTCGTCTCGGTCCGGGTCGCGTCGGGCTGGGCCGGTGCGGTCGAGGGTGACGCCGGCCGGGCCTGCTGCTGGTCCTGCGTCAGCCGCGTCGCGGTCGGGTCGGCGCGCAGCAC
>NZ_JBAKHU010000150.1:0-4618 GCF_036906895.1 Micromonospora sp. CPCC 206060 | reverse complement strand
CGAAGCCACCGTCACCATCGCCATCATCGACCAGTGGCTCCGAGCCTTACGAAACGCGGCCTAGCCCTGCCCCGCCGGTACGGAAGTACGCCGCCGAGATCGCCCTGCCGAGTCGCGGGCTCGGCGCGGACCGAAGAGGCACTCGCCATGGCACGGACCAGCGAGCAGGTGCTACGCGACCATCTGCGCCGCCGTGGACCCGAGCGACAGCCCTTGATGCCACAGACTCGTCGACTCCCCCAGCTGTCGTACCGGGCTGGGGCGGTTTTCCATCTCGTCGCTCCTCACTGCTCGTCGTCGACGACCTCGGTCCGGTCGCCGCGAGTGACGGTCACCGGAAGGTGTTCGTCCGGCTGCGGCGCCTGTGCCACAGTGTGGTGCGGGTCCCCGTCGGGTGAGTACAGGACCCGGTCGGTTTTACGGCTCTTCTCCCGGTTCTCCTCCGGTTCGGTCACGTGCCTCTCCCGTCTGTCGTTCGGTGCCCCTCACGCTAGGGGCCATCACCCGGCCGTATCCGGCTTTTCCGCCGGTTGCCGACATCGCGGCCGGCGTCGTGCTCGCTTCTCCTGTGACGGCGGGGCGGTGACGTAACCGTCGTTTCCCTGCCGGCAGGGCGGGCATGCACCGGGTCCCAGCATGACTTCGCGTCAAAGGGCCGGTGCGAGGCAGCTGTCACGGCGACGGCCGCCTCGCACATCATCACTGTCAGGGAGGTGTCGTCATGCCGGACAAGCATGAGCAGGCCGAACAGATGCGCGACGACGTGCCGTCGACCATCGCGCGCTCTGATGACAAGGCGGTACGGACCTACAAGAAGACCCTGGAGTCGGCGGAGGAGTCCTACGGCGACGGCGAGCGGGCCCACCGCGCCGCGTTCGCCTCGCTGAAGCACACCCACGAGAAGGTCGGGGACCGCTGGGAGCCCAAGGAACACAAGGGCCCCTCGGACCCGCAGGCCGAGCAGGGAACGCCCGAGTCTGCGCTGGGAAGGCGGGACACCGCCCAGGGGGTCGACGCCAACGCCAGCAAGGGACACCTCGACGACGTCGCCCGACGGGTCGGCATCGACGACCCGGAGAACATGGACAGGAACGACGAGGTCCGCGCGATCGAGAAGGCCAACGCCCGGGCCACCGCGCGGGCCCGGAAGCGGTAGCGCCGGCAGGTGCCGAATCAGGCGGTCGTACGTCGCTGGCCGAACTGACCGCCGTCCTGGCCCGGGCCGACTGTGTGATGGTCGGTAACACCGGACCGGCGCACCTGGCCGCCGCAGTCGGCACGCCGGTGGTCAGCCTGTTCGCTCCCACCGTCCCGTTCGAACAGTGGGCGCCCTACCAGGTTCCGCTGGTCCGGGTCGGTGACGCCAGGGCCGCCTGCCGGGACACCCGGGCCGGTGTCTGCTCCGTGCCCGGCCGTCCGGCCTGACGGGCGTCGACCCGGAAGACGTGGTTGCCGCCGTGCGGCTGCTCAACTCGCCTTGGGCGCCCACGCCGGCGGAGGGACGGCGATGAACGTGCTGCTCTAGCACGTACACGACGCGCCGGCTCATTCACTCCCGCGCCGAGCCGCCGTGTAACGAGATCACCCGTGCGAGGGAGGTAGCGAGCCGCCCTGTCACGAGATCACCCGCGCGAGGGAGGCAACGGCCCAGGAGGACTCGCGATCCTTCGAGTGGAAACACAATTCACACTCACCAGGAGATCGCCTTGACCAAAACAGTCTTCCAAACGTTGGCGGCCCTCGGCGTGGCGGCGGTGGCCGCATCCGCGATCCCGGCCGCTTCGCCGGCGACAGCCACCACCCAGACACAATCGGAGGCGAGCGTAACCGGGTCGGCGCGGGTCTTCTACTCCCCAGCGCCCGACGACGACGTCCGTTTCACCTTCGACGCCCACGCCGTCTCCCCCACTACCGGTCAGATCCCTCACCCAGCCGATGCCCAGGGCACGGTCCGCGTCTATCACCGGGTGGCCGCCTTGAACCTCACCCTCTGGGCCGAAGGAGAGGTGAACTGCGTGATGACCAGCGGCCGAGCCGCGACACTGACCGCAATTGTCACGAAGACCTCGCCCGAGCTCAGTCAAAGCTGGATGGGCAAGCACCTCGGCTTCACCGTCTTCGACGGTGGCGACGACGAATCCGTCCACAGCCTCGACCAGATGGGTTCCACGGGGCCAGTGGAGAATCTGGCCAAGTGCATGGCCGGGAACCCGAATGCACCCGTCATGGCGCCCGCGCCGTTCTTCACGGTGCAGAGCGGCGGCTACCGGGTCGAACCCGCCTAGCGTCGGGCGCAGTCCATGGTCTGTGCGTCGGACCAGAACCCGGACATCGCGGCTGCTGGCGCCAACTCCAACGCTCAAAGAGTCAGGAGTTGTTAGCCGGCGTCGTCGGTGTGGGTCACCACCAGCACCCCTGCGGGGGTTCCCTGGCTGCGTAGCGCGCGTAGGGTCCGCAGGGTCGGTTCGTCGACGCTGCCGGCGATGACGGCTCTAATGGGGGCTACCGGGTTGGTGTCGGTTCGGGGCTTTAGCCCTGTTCGGGCGCAGACTCGGTTCCGGTAGCCGCTGGCGGGTGAGCACTGCAAGGCTCAGGAGCAGGTGAGTCCTAGGGTCAGACCGTGCCCCCGCCGGTGGTCGGGAGACGAGACTGCTGTTGGGCTGTCGTGCCCGTCCGGTGGGCGTGAGCACTGATCCATTAGAGCGCGAGCGTTTCTCCCGCAGGCTGCTGATCATGCCGGGCAGAGCTGGGGGTGAGGAATTGCTGTTCGTGGGGGACGACTGGGCCGAGGATCACCACGACGTGGAGATCCAGGACGAGAGTGGACGCAGGCTCGCCGTGCGGCGGCTGCCCGAGGGAGCGGACGGGATCGGCCGACTGCACGAGCTGATCGGTGAGCACCTGGGCGAGTCCGATGACCCGGGGCAGGTCGTGGTCGGGATCGAGACCGACCGGGGCCTGTGGGTGCAGGCGCTGCTGGCGGCCGGCTATCAGGTGTACGGGCTCAATCCCAAGCAGGTGGCCCGGTTCAAGGAACGCTACGTCACCTCGGGGGCCAAGAGCGACGCTGCCGACGCGCACGCCCTCGCCGACATGGTGCGCACCGAGCGGCATCAGCTGCGCGCCATGGCCGGTGACAGCGCACAGGCCGAGGCGATCAAGGTGATCGCCCGGGCGCATCAGACGCTGATCTGGGAACGGACCCGGCATCTGCTGCGCCTGCGCGTGGCGTTGCGGGAGTTCTTCCCGGCCGCCCTGGACGCCTACACGCCCCTGGGGCTGACCGGCGCCGACACCCTGCAACTGCTGGCCAGGGCACCGGACCCGGTACGCGCGGCCCGGCTGACGGGCGGGCAGATCACGGCCGCGCTCAAGCACGCGCGCCGCCGCGACGTCGCGGCCAAGGCCGAGCAGGTCAAGACCGCGCTGCGGACCTCGCACCTGGCCCAGCCCGAGGCGCTCAGCGCCGCGTACGCGGCCACGGTGCAGGCGATCGCCGCCGTGCTGATCACTCTGAACGAGCAGATCACCCGGCTGCAGGCCCAAGTGGACACGCACTTCCACCAGCACCCCGACGCGGACATCTACCTGTCCCAGCCCGGAATCGGCGACGTCAACGGCCCCCGCATCCTCGCCGAGTTCGGCGACGACCCCGACCGCTACGCCAGCGCCAAGGCCCGCAAGAACTACGCCGGGTCCAGCCCCATCACCCGCGCATCCGGCCGCAGCCGGATCGTACTGGCCCGCTACGTGCGCAACGACCGGCTCGCCGACGCCCTGCACTCGCAGGCGCTCTCGGCACTGACGGGGTCAGCGGGCGCCCGCGCCTACTACGACAAGCAGCGAACCCGCGGAGCCAGCCACAACTCCGCTCTACGCCAGCTCAGCAACCGCCTGGTCGGCATCCTGCACGGCTGCCTCAAGACCGGCACCCGATACGACGAAGCACACGCCTGGCCGCAACACACCGGACAGGTCCGTCTCGTCACTGCTTGACACAAAAACCCTTGGGCTGTCTGACCTGGGCAGGGCTACGAAGCGTCGCAGGAGTTCCGGCTGACGGTCGACGTGCTCCATCCGGAGCTGACGGAGCGGTTGAAGCTGGAGCTGTCGGCGTACGGAGAACGTGACCAGGTAGATGCGGATGAACGGGACCAGTCTCCTGCCCCAGGTCGTGTGATGCTACCGGCATGGGCGCTGACACGGCTGCGTTGCTGGCCGTACTCGAGGAGGCACGAGCATACCTGGCACGACCAGACAACGATTTCTCCTGGTCATCGTTCCATGACATGGCAGCCGCGTTGGAGGAACTTGATGGGCTGACCGCGATGGTCCACGCTGGTGGTCCCGTGCCATTCACACTCACGGTCCTGTTCGCGCCCACGGGTCCCATCCAGGAGGTGTCGCTGTCCAGCGGATGGGGAGATGAGTTCCTCGCACTCGCCGACCGTTTCGACGCGGCGTTAGCCGGCCGCCCCCTACCGTAGCGGGCGGGCGGAACCTGTCAAGTCAACTGAGACATTTTCTTGATTTTGTTCAGCTTTGTGCTGCTGGTCGGTTGGGCACGGGCGGGGCGGTGGTCTGTTCGGGGTCGCTGTTGTCGGGTTTGTTGATCCAT
>NZ_JBAKHU010000149.1:0-4637 GCF_036906895.1 Micromonospora sp. CPCC 206060 | reverse complement strand
AGCAGTCGCGGTGATCGTGCCGCCGCCACAGGAACCACTCAACCCGTTGGGCGTGGCGACCACGAGCCCTGCGGGCAGGGTGTCACTGAAACCGACCCCGGTCAACGACGTACGCGCGTTGGGGTTACTGAGGGTGAAAGCAAGCGACGTCGTCCCGCCAAGAGGGATCGTCGCATCCCCGAAAGCCTTGGCGATTGTCGGCGGCGTGACGACCGCCGCGCCGACTGTGACGGTTGCCGAGGCGGGGGCGCCTGGGCCGCTTTGGACCGAGGTGACGGCAGTCGTCGTATTGACTTTTGTTCCGGTGGTGGTGCCGGTGACGTTGACCGACACTGTGCAACTCCCGTTGGCCGGCAGGGTGGCGCTGAACAGGCTGATGCTGCTGCTACCGGGAGTCGCCGCGATCGTGCCGGAGGCGCAGTTGGTCTGCGCGGCGCTGGGTGTGGCGACCACCAGTCCCGTAGGAAGGCTGTCGACGAAACTGACGCCGGTCAGCGAAGTCTCTGTATTGGGGTTGGTGAGGGTGAAACCCAGTGACGTCGTCCCGTTGAGGGGGATGGTCGCTTTCCCGAAAGCCTTGGAAATCGTCGGTGGTGTAGCGACGGCGACCGTGATGCTCGCCGCAGCGGGGGCGCCCGGGCCGCTTTCGTTCGAGTCCACCGGGCCGCTGGTGTTCACCTTCGTTCCGCTGGTGGTGCCGGTGACGTTCACCGAAAAGGTGCAACTTCCGTTGGCCGGCAAGGTCGCACCAGCCAGGCTGATGCTGCTGCTACCAGCAGTCGCGGTGATCGTGCCGCCGCCACAGGAACCACTCAACCCGTTGGGCGTGGCGACCACGAGCCCTGCGGGCAGGGTGTCACTGAAACCAACCCCGGTCAACGACGTACGCGCGTTGGGGTTACTGAGGGTGAAACCAAGCGACGTCGTCCCGCCGGCACCGATAGTCGTGGTCCCGAAAGCCTTGGAAATCGTCGGTGGTGTAGCGACGGCGACCGTGATGCTCGCCGCAGCGGGGGCGCCCGGGCCGCTTTCGTTCGAGTCCACCGGGCCGCTGGTGTTCACCTTCGTTCCGCTGGTGGTGCCGGTGACGTTCACCGAAAAGGTGCAACTTCCGTTGGCCGGCAAGGTCGCACCAGCCAGGCTGATGCTGCTGCTACCAGCAGTCGCGGTGATCGTGCCGCCGCCACAGGAACCACTCAACCCGTTGGGCGTGGCGACCACGAGCCCTGCGGGCAGGGTGTCACTGAAACCGACCCCGGTCAACGACGTGCCCGGGTTGGGGTTACTGAGGGTGAAACCAAGCGACGTCGTCCCGCCCGAAGGGATGGTCGCATCTCCGAAGGCTTTGGCGATTGTTGGTGGTGCGACGACCGCCGCGCCGACTGTGACGGTTGCCGAGGCGGGGGCGCCCGGGCCGCTTTCGTTCGAGTCCACCGGGCCGCTGGTGTTCACCTTCGTTCCGCTGGTGGTGCCGGTGACGTTCACCGAAAAGGTGCAACTTCCGTTGGCCGGCAAGGTCGCACCAGCCAGGCTGATGCTGCTGCTACCAGCAGTCGCGGTGATCGTGCCGCCGCCACAGGAACCACTCAACCCGTTGGGCGTGGCGACCACGAGCCCTGCGGGCAGGGTGTCACTGAAACCGACCCCGGTCAACGACGTGCCCGGGTTGGGGTTACTGAGGGTGAAACCAAGCGACGTCGTCCCGCCCGAAGGGATGGTCGCGTCCCCGAAAGCCTTGGAGATCGTCGGTGGCGCGATGGATGCGGCGCAGAACGGTCGCGTGATGGTGTTGTGGATCAGCGTGACGGCGCCGTTGCGGGCCAGCACCCGTCCAGCAACGGTGGCTCCTTCCCCCAGCGTCGCCGATTGCAACGCCAAGATGCTTCCGGCGAAAATTGTTCTGGTATTCAGGGTCGCCGAGCTGGTGACCTGCCAGAACACGTTGCACGGTTGCGCGCCACGGATCAGGCTGACCCGGCTATCCGTCGCGGTGACCAGGTCGGATCCCACCTGGAAGATGAACACCGCGTTGGGATCATTCTCCCCATCCAGCGTGACAGTGCCCGTCAGAGACATGGTGGAGGGAGACCTGTACACCCCTGCGGGCAGAGTTTGGCCGCCGAGGTCGGAGCTCACCGTACCGGTTGTTGGTTCCGCTGCGGCAAAGTTGTACGCCGTGGTCAGAGCGGCCTGGGCCTGCATCGCTGCGGTGTCACCGACGTGTGTGTCGCCGTTCACCACGGGGGCGCCGGTGACCGACGTGCCCGGCCAGACACCCAGGTCCCCGTTGATGACCGAAGGGCCGACGGGAGGCGGGACGTCAGTGACCGCCTGGCCAGCCAACACCCCGTAGGACTCGGCAACCCCCAACGGGACCGGGGCCTGGGCCCACGCCGCCGGCATCCCGACGACCCCTACGAAAATCGTCGTAGAGACGACAGCCCCCGCCATCGCCATCGCAATAGACCGACGGCGTCTACGACACGCGCGAGCCAAACGGATCACCGACACAGATTTCCCCCACCAATCAAGATCCCGCCCCCCGGCGAGATTCGGAGCGCAAAGGTTGTTAACTGGCGCAGCGTCAGGTGACGGACGCCCAAAAGCCTTCTACAGGAGGTTATCTCCGCAAAGGGGAGCAATACGGTGAAATGCCGCAAAAGGCTGTAGTGAGATGATGCCCGGCGTCTTCGTAGGTCAGTTGCACCAGGCGCGAGGCGGCCTCACATCCACCGGCTGATCATCCGCCGGGAGGTTGCGATCCTCGCCCGGTCCGGAGACTGGGCGCAGCTCCTGAACAGGAAAATCGAGGCGTGCGACTCTGCGGGTGCCGAAAACCTCGTCCATCCTGGTCACAACCCTTCGTGCTGAGATCAGAACGCCGGGTGCGGCCCCAAGCCCGCTCAGCCCGGATGCACCAGATGATCGACGTTGAGCGGTGCGCGAGGATGACCTGCCGTGCTGCTGCGACTGGCCTACCTCGGCACAACCAACACTCTCGCGCTGCTACGGCTGCTGCCGATAAACGACCGAGACAAGGACGCCGAGATCCTCGCGCTGCGCCACCAGGTCACCGTCCTGCAGCGGCAACTTCACGGCGAGACGGTCCGGTTCACGCGGGCCGACCGAGCCTGGCTTGCTGCTGTGCTCCACCGGCTACCCCGCGACGTGCCCCGCAACCTGCGACTGCTGGTCCGCCCGGAGACCGTGCTGCGCTGGCACCGTGACCTGATCGCCCGCCGGCACGCCAGAATCTCCCGACCCCAACGGGCCGGACGGCCACGCACCGTGCGATCAATCCGCCGGCTGGTGCTGCACATGGCCCGAGACAACACCACGTAGGGGTACCGCCGCATCCACGGCCAACTTCTCGTCCTGGGTGTGAAGGTCACCGCCTCCACCGTCTGGGAGATCCTGCAGCAAGCCGGTATCGACCCGGCACCCCAGCGCACCGCCACCACCTGGGCAACGTTCCTGCGCTCGCAGGCGCACGCCATCAACGCCGCCGACTTCTTCGACACCACCACGCTGACCGGCGCCCGCCTCTACGTCCTTGCGGTCATCGAACACGCCACCCGTCGAGTCCGCGTTCTCGGCGCCACCGCCCACCCGGCCGCTGGCTGGGTCATCCAGGCCGCCCGGAACCTCGTGATGGATCTCGAAGATGCCGGATGCCAGGTGAAATACCTGATCCGGGATCGAGACGGCAAGTACCCCGCCCTGTTCGACACGGTCCTCGCCGACGCCGGGATCACGGTCGTGCGCAGCGACGTCCGGATGCCACGCATGAACTCGATCACGGAACGCTGGATCCAAGCCTGCCGGCATGAACTGCTCGACCGAACACTGATCTGGAACCACGCCCACCTGGTACACGCACTCCGGGAGTACGAACACCACCACAGCCAGCATCGGCCGCATCGCGGCATCGCCAACACCCGACCGCTCTGTCCACTACCCGAACCGATGACCGACCCCGCAGCGCTGACACACCTGAACGCCATCGACACGACCGACTCGGCGGGCTTTTACATGAGTACGAGCATGCCGCCTGACCAGCGCGGATGAGATTCTCGGCACCCGCAGCGCCGCCCGGGTTGTCGGACTCCCCGAGCCGCGGCTCAACAGGCCGAACCATGATCGAAACCCACCCGGACAAGGCGCACGCCGGCCGGACAGACCCGGACGCGAGGGATGCTCGTCGCACGAGCACCCACCGAGCACCCAACCGTCCACGGAGGACGAAAACAAAGAGGGTCGTGAACTGCGTTTCCGCAGGTCATGACCCTCTTGATCTTGCGCGCCCGAAGGGACTCGAACCCCTAACCTTCTGATCCGTAGGTGCGATAGACATCTACTTAATCGTCACTCGCTGCGGGGTCGAGAATCCGGCTCAGTCCAGCCCCTCCGCCCCTGGTTCCCCGACGTCCGAGCACCCACGGAGCACCCACGCATGCGCCCGCGGCCAGGCCGGATCGGGGTCGGGTGCGAGGGCCACGCTTCGTCCAGCCGGGAAGTCGCTGGTGACGGACCGCAGCGTTCAACCAGCCACTGGCAGCGCCGTACACCCGAGGTGTGGTTCCCCTCGTAACGTGGAGGCCAGGACTTGAGGGATAGAGGCTCATGGCTGAAACGAG
>NZ_JBAKHU010000148.1:0-4677 GCF_036906895.1 Micromonospora sp. CPCC 206060 | reverse complement strand
CGCAGCGGTCCCGCCGTGGACGGTGTCGACTGGCGGGCCAAGGCCCTCTTCGTCGGCCCGTAATCCCAGTCCCACCGGCTTCGGGCCCGCCCCACACCGGGGCGGGCCCGTCGCCGTTCCCGCATGACGGCGTCGGATCCTGCGGATCCGGCACCCGGTCCCCCGCTCCCACGCGTTCCGCCGGTCTCCCCTGCCGGGCACGGCGCTGCGGGCCACCCGACGGTCAGCCGGCATATCCGCCGGCCACCCGACGGTCAGCCGGCATATCCGGCCCCGGACGGGGAAGACAGGCGCCCGCCGGTACCGGCAGCCGGCGGAGTCGACGACAGGAGGATGACCATGCGGACGCTGCTCATCGTGGTGGGCGTCATCGCTGCCGCGCTCATCCTGCTCGGTCTGCTGCTCGAGGCGGCCCGCTGGCTGGTACTCATCGGCGCGATCGCCCTGATCGGCGTGTTCGTGCTGGGCGTGATGAAGACCCGCCGGGTGCTGCGCTAACCGCGACGCCAGGGCGGCCGGTGGGGGTCCGCAGCCAGGGCACGATCTCCGCCGGCGCGACCCGACGGGTCATGGCCGGACGGGCAGGCCGGTGGTGAAGGCGGCCACCTGGGCGGCCAGCGGCTCCGCCGCGCGTACCCAGGTGAAGTGGTCCACCGGGGCGCCGGCCTGCGCGGCGGTGTACCGCTGACGGGTGACGGCCGCCGAGGTGAGCTTGCCGCAGAGATGGTCGACGGTGCGGTGCGGCGTGTAAGGGTCGTCGTCGATGCTGACCGCGAGCACCGGGAGCCGCAGCGCCGACACGGCGGCCTCGGCGTCCACCCCGTCGACGGGCGGGAAGAGCCCGGTCCGGGCGGTGTACGCCCAGTCCCGGATCACGCCCCGGGCCTGCCGACCGCCGAACCCCCAGCCGGGCCAGACCCCGAGCAGCCCCGCCACGGCGTTGATGCTCTGGGTGTACGGCAGCACGGTGTACCGGCGCAGGCCGGTGTAACTGCGCCAGCAGGGCAGGCCGACGGCCACCAGGGCGAGCCCGTCCACCGCGTCCGTCCCGTGCAGGGCGAGGTGCAGCAGAGTGGCGTGACCGCCGAGGGAGTGCCCGAGCAGCAGCCGGGGTCGGCCGTCCAGCCGGGGCTTCAGCGCCGCCAGTACCGCCCCCACGTCGCTGGCGAGTTCGGCGTAGCCGTACCGGCAGGCGCGGGTCGGTAGCGGGGTGCTCTCGCCGGTGCCGCGCAGGTCCGCCACCGCGACGGCGAGGCCAGCGGCGTGCAGGGCGGCGGCGAACGGGCGGTAGTAGCGGGCACGTACCCCCATGGCGGGGCAGATCACCACCATCGGCGCGCCCTCGGCGCCGGCCGGTTCAGGGTAGATCTGTACCCCGAGCCGGGCGCCGTCGACGTCCACGAACTCCTGCCGGTATTCCAGTGCCATGGTCACCGGTCCAGGCTACGACCAGACCCTACCCGCCGGTAACCCGGATCCCCGAACACGTCCCGAACGGTTCCGAACATCGTCGCGACCCCGCATCACGGTCGGCGGATCCTACGGTGAGCGGGCATGACGGTCACCCACCGCCCGTCCCGGCTGGTCAGAGTGCTGTTCGACGTTGTTCGGGGATCGTCGGGGACCGCCGTCCAGGCCGGCAACCGCCGCACGCCGTCGGTCAGGCCAGTCGCCGCCGCACGCCGTCGGTCAGGCCGTCCGCCGGGACACCGGGGCGAGCGCGCCGACCAGGTCGGCCGCCCCGACCAGGTCCACCCGATCGGCGTCCAGTCCGGCCCGGTACAGGGCGTACACCTGGGCACCCGGTGCCACCGGCACATCGCCACGGATCACGGCCGCGAAGCCGGGGCGGGGCAACCCGTCGACCGGCACCGGGTCAGCCGGACCGAGCGCGGCCACCCGCGCGGCGAACGCCGCCTCCGGTTCGTCGTCACCCCGCCGGTACCCGCTGACCGCCCCGTCGCCGTGCCGGACCAGGATGGTGCCGGCGCGCATCACGGCGTGCCAGCAGGCCACCTCCCAGAGCCCGACCCGGCGGCCGGCGGCGAAGTACCCGTCCACGGCGGCGGTGAGGCGCCCGAGGGTACGCGAGTAGCGGGCAACCGAGTGCTCGCCGCCGGTACCGCCGAGCGCGGCGTCGACCCAGCGCAGCACGCCGGCCCTCAGGTCCACCACCAGCGGGGTGGCCACCCGGACCCGGCCGGTCAGATCGAACCGCTGCTCTACCGCCTTCGGCTCGAACGGCGCACCGGAGCGCCCCGGATCGGCCATGAACCCGGCGAACGCGTCGTCCATGGCGTCGAACGGCACGTCGTTGTAACTGAAGACCACCATGGTCAGGTAGCGGATGCCCCGACGACGCAGCGCCGACACGTCCAAATCGACGAACTCGCTGGCGCCCAGCGGAGCCGGAGCCGACGTGAGGTCGCCGGAGTGCACGGCGGCGTTGTCCGCGAACCGCAGCCGGGTGTAGTCGCACCAGCCGACGAACGCCCCCGCCTCGTCGCTCATGGCCACCGACAGGTCCAGGTCGACCCGGGTACCCGCCGGTTCGGTCCAGTGCAGGAAGAGCCGGACCGTCCGCCCGGCCGGCAGCGGCTGGCTGCTGCCCCGGGGCAGCCGGACCAGGGCCGCCGACGCGGTCCGTTCGGTGAACGGCGCGACCAGGTCGGCCAGTGCCGCGTCCAGCAGGGCCACCTCGGCCCCGGGCAGTTCCCCGGCCCGCCGGCGCAGTTCACCGGCGAGCAGGTCGTCCAGCGCGCCACCGAGGGCCGCCGGCAGCCGGGGCCGGTGATCGGGTTCGGCCCACAGCCGGGCGCTGCCGCCCCGGGGGAAGTACAACCGGGTGCCGGCCGGCCAGGTCGCCGCGCGTACCGCACCGAGCGCCGCCAGCAGCACCCCCGGGGACACCGACCGGGCCGCCTCCGCCGTCGTGGCGAGCAGGTGCCGGGGATCGCCGGTACGGGCGGCGAGCGCGACCGTCCGCCGGAGCAGTTCCCCGGGGCGTCGGGCGAGCAGGTCCACGGCGGTGTCGACCGCGCCGGTGTGCAGGGCCGCCTCGACCCGACCGCCCCAGGACGCCGGACACAGCCGGCCCTGCCGGACGGACAGCACCGCCGGATGCGCGTCGGCGACTCCGGCGAGCAGCCGACCCAGCGGGGTCGACGGGTCGACGGCGGTACGACGCAGCGCGGCGAAGGCCGCCGCCGCCCGGGGGTGCCGGGCGGCCTGCTCGAAGGGATGCAGATTCTCGGCCATCGCCAGCCAGGCCGGGCGGTGCCGGTGCAGGTCCTCCACCAGCGCCGGCAGCGGCAGGGCGTCCAGCCGGGCGAGGAGGGTCCGGCGCAGCCGGCGGGGCAGGGAGCGCCGCCGGGCCGGGGGGTCGACCAGGCCGGGGGCGGCGCCGTGCACCACGTACAGCAGTCGCAGCACGTCTGTCGCCGTGTCGACGTATCGGACGAGCAGGTCCGGCAGCCGGGCGGCGAGCGCCGGATCGGCGGCCAGCCCACCCAGCACGAGTGCCCGGGTCTCCCGTACCGGCACGTCCGGCGGTAGCCAGTGCAACTCGGTGCCTGCCCGGTCGAGCAGTACCAGCAGATCCGCCCGGTCCTGCGGGGCCAACGGGGTACGGCGGGCGAGCAACAGACCGAGTTCCCGGTGCACGGCACGGTCGACGTCGTCGGCGAGTTCGAGTACGGCAGCCCGCCGGGGCATCGGCCGCCTGGTGATGTTCCGTGCCGGGGCGGTCACGGTGAGGAACGGCCCATTGGTGTCGACCCGGCGGTGGCACAGCGGGCATCCGGAGTACTTCTCCGTCCCCCAGCAGGCAGCGCAGATCAGGTGGGCACAGGGTGACACCGGCGAGACCGTGCCGACCAGACCGCAGAGTACACAGGGCTGCTGCGGCTCCTGGCAGAGCAGGGTGAAGACCCGCCGGACGTACAGCTCGTAGGTGTCGGCCGGTACGCGACGCGGGAAGTCACGGAAGAGCGGTACGTGCGGGACATCGGCGCCGACGGTGGCCGCCAGGACGGCGAGCAGACCGTGCCCGGTCACGGCGAGTTGGTCGGCCGGCTGCCCCGCCAACCGGGCCCGGAGGCGGGGGCCGAGCAGGTAACCCAGCGCAAGGGCGTCGGCCTCCAGCGCGGCCAGCCCGTCTCCGGGCAGGGCCGGCCGACGTCCGGCGCGCTTGATCCCCCGTCGACCGGTGCTGAGCAGCCCGGTCGCGACCAGCCCGGTCCGGCGTACCAGGACGACCGCGACCGGGTCGACGGAAGCCTGCGCTCGGCGTAACGCCATGAAGCCCGGCACCGGGCACCTCCAAGGGGCTGGACAGCCGGCGAGGGCGGAGATCGGGCGCACTAGATTTCGACCAAGAAAGGTGAGAAGGAAGCACGCCCAGGAGCCGCCCTCGCCGTAGCACCGCACGCTAGTACACCGTCCACTGGCGACGCAGCCGGGTTTCACCCCACCGCGCCACCGCCCCGGTCCGTCGCAGCCAACCGGTCAGGGCCGGTCGCGGACGTGCCGTTGGCCGGGTCCCCGTGTCGGGGACCCGGCCAACGCTCTGCCACCTGTCAGGTTCAGCTGTTGTTCCAGTGCTCGGCGACCAGGTCAGCAGCCAGCTTCTCCCACTGCGCATAATGATCCGGGAACGCCGACACCTGCACCTTCTGC
>NZ_JBAKHU010000147.1:0-4881 GCF_036906895.1 Micromonospora sp. CPCC 206060 | reverse complement strand
CGAATCCCGAACCGTCTTCATCGAACAGCAACTATGAACAGCCGCCCAAATGAAAGACCGAGGTTAGCGGTGACGGGGCGGTTCGACCTGACCGACGTGCAGTGGGCGGTGCTGGAGCCGTTGCTGCCGGTGCCGAAGCGGCCAGGTCGACCGTCGTCATGGAGCAGGCGGCAGTTGATCGACGGGATCCGGTGGCGGATTCGGGTGGGTGCCCCGTGGCGGGATGTGCCACCGCAGTACGGGTCCTGGTCGGCGGTGTATGCCCTGTTCCGGCGCTGGCAGCGCAACGGGACCTGGCAGCAGGTCCTCACCGCGTTGCAGGCCCTCGCCGACGCGGCGGGTCGGATCACCTGGGACGTGTCCGTGGACTCGACCAGCGCCCGCGCCCATCAGCACGCCGCAGGGGCGCGAAAAAGGGGGATCTTCAGGCCGAACCACCCGGTGGAGTCAGTGTCGAGCCGGCTGATCATGCGCTCGGCCGGTCGCGGGGTGGGTTGACCACGAAGCTGCACCTGGCCTGCGAGCAGGGTCAGAAGCCCCTCGCGATGGTGCTGACCGCCGGGCAGCGCGGTGACAGTCCGCAGTTCATCCCGGTCCTGGCCGCCATCCGTGTTCCCCGCCTGGTCACCGGTCGGCCCAGGACCCGTCCGGATCGGGTCCTGGCGGACAAGGCGTACACGTACCGGGCGAACCGCCGCTACCTACGCCGGCGAGGGATCGCCGCGACCATCCCGTCCAAGGCTGACCAGGACGCCAACCGGCGTAGGAAGGGGTCGAAGGGCGGCCGGCCACCGACCTTCGACCCTGAGCGGTAGAAGCAGCGCCACGCCGTGGAGTGCGGGATCAACCGCCTGAAACGCAACCGAGCCGTCGCGACGCGTTTCGACAAACTCGCCGTCCGCTACGAAGCCACCGTTCACATCGCCGCCATCAACGAATGGCTGTAACCGACTTCGACACAGGCCCTAGGTCGGTGCGTTGGCGGTTCCACACTTGGCGGCCGGTGTAGCGGGGGTTGGCCAGGATCGCCGTAACGGTGGTCAGCATCCAGCGTTGGCCGCTGCGGTGCCGGTTACGCGCCGGATCGGCGCCGGACGGGCACGGCACACCGGTGTCGTTGAGGGCGCGGGCGATACTGGCCACGCTGTTGCCGGCCAGCCGTTGTTCGAAGATCCACCTCACCCAGGGTGCGGTGGCCGGGTCGGGTTCCAAGCGGTGCAGGCGGCGTCCCCAGGCGGCGTGGGCGCGGTTCGGATGGGGGACGGCGTCGACGAGTCGGTAGCCGTAGGGTGGCCGGCCGCCGAGATGTCGACCCTGCAGCTCGGCTTGGGCGCGCATGGCGGCGGTGGTGCGGTGCCGGGCTCGGGACACCTCCCGCTGGGAGTGCACACCGAGTAGGTCCAGCAGCGCCAGCTGTCGGGGGTTGTTGAAGTCCACGGGGCCGTAGGTTTCCGGCAGCCATAGCTGCACACCGTGCCCGAACCGCATAGGGGTGAGCTGTTCGAGCTGCTGGCCGTGGAAAGCCCGTTCGTACTCACCCACGACGATCGCGTCGAACCCGCGCGCCGGGTCCGCCACTGCGGCGAGCAGCCGTGCCGCTTGTGGCCGGTCGGGCCAGGCTACCCTGCGGGAGACAGCCTCGTCGAAGAAGTCGGCCACGATCCGACCGCGGCCGGCGATCAGGTCGTCGGCGTAGTTGCGCTGCCAGCGGCACGACGACGCCCGGTCCTGGAAGTCGACGGTGGATTTCCGCCCGTAGAAGGCGAAGCGGATGCCGGGTGGAGGTGATGTCGTCCGGTGCTGCGCCCGTTGGCGGCCTCGCGGGTTCGGCTGCCGTATCCACCAGCCGAGCAGGTCGGGGCCGTGGAGTTCCGGCGCGTATTGCATCAGGACCCTCCCCGGACCCTCCCCACACAACGGGCAACCAGTCATTCGCCCCGATATAGATGGCTAACGAAGTTGCGGTTCGTGGGACTCGGCCACTCGCAACATCTGTTGGCTCAACCGGTGGGGATGGGCCTGACTGGTCGACTGGCGGCTGTGCGGTGACCGTGTCGGTGAGTTGTCGGTGCGCCACCGGCAGTGCCTGACCGGGCGGCAGTGCGGAAGCCGACCGGCAGTTCGGCTTCGACTGGCCGGTACGACACGGAAGACGGAAACCGGCTACGACTCGACCTTCGGAGCCTGCGTCCACGTCTTTTTGGACGAGAAGTAGTTCCTGCTCCTCGACCGGCTGCTAGACGACGCCCAGGTCGTGTAGCAGGTCAAGGACGTCGTGGACATCGGCAACAAGATGATCCACTTCTCGCCGGATCCCATCCCGAACGAGTGGGGGCGATCGACGGTCTACTCACCATGTTGCATGCCGTCGACCCTCTTCCGTGATCGGGCAGCGGTGGAGCCTACCAGTGCTGCCAGCTCGCGGTCGGGGCTGACGTTCGTCGCGTACAAGGGGCTGCAGGGTGTCGTGGCCAGCCGCAGCGACAGTGGGACGAGGTCGGGGCGGGCTGAATCGTCGGTGTAGATCTCGGAGAGCTTGGTGAACTCGTTCATGATCCCGACGACGCTGCGGTTGGCCGTCGTGGTGAATCGGCAGTCCTGCATGTGTTGTAGCTCGTCGGCGGTAAAGGTGCTGGGCACCTGGTGGGCGTCGAGCACCGTTGCGATCTCTGCGGGGACGCGGGCGGGAAGGCTGCGCGCTGGTGCCAGCGGCAGCAGGACCGGTAGTGGGGTCCGCTCGTTGACCAGCAGCGCGAGCCGGGGCCGCCAGAACAGCGCGGTGGCGTACCACGGGCCCAGCAGGGTCGTGTCGTGGTCTCCATCGACAGCCCGAGGCGGGTTGGTGTGATCGAGGAGTTTCTTGGTCGCGCGTACGATCAGCATGGTGCTCTCCAGCCCGTCAGGCGCGGTGGCGGCGGGTCTTCTCGATGACGTCGTGGCCGTCGGCGTTCTGCTGCCGGGGTGCGTAGCCGGCTTTGCGTAGGACGGCCATCGTGTCGGCGGTGTTGGCTTGGCTGGCCAGCACGGTCGGGGCGAGCAGACGCAGGTTGAGCTGGTCCAGCCGTTTGTCGGCGCAGATCTGCGCCAGCAGCGCGGTGTCGTCGCTGACCAGGGTGCTGGCCACGGGCGCGACCCGTACCGATCCGTGTTGGCGGGCGACGTCGGCGAGCAGGTAGACCAGTGGTTGCGGCAGTCCGCCGTCGGCGATTTTCGTCAGGGCGTTGGTCAGGCGCTGCTCGGTCCAGCCTGCGTCGTACGCGCCGCGTACCGTAGCTGGGCTGAAGCGCCAGGTCGTGGCTGTGCCGCGGGACTCGACGACGGCGGTCGCACCGAGGAGTTCAGCTAGCTCCGGGCTCGGTGTTCCCGCCACGACCGCGGTCAGGTCGGCCTGTAGCCTGGCGGTACGGGTGACCTCACCCAGGTCACCGACGGCCTCGGCGATGTCCGTGTCGGCCAGCAGCGCCCGCCCGGCGGGACTGACGGCCCCCGCGCCGAGAGCCCCCAGGGTCGCGGCCTCGTCCAGCAGACCACGCACGGTCGTGGTGCCGCCGAAGGTCAGCGGCTGCCGCCACCATAACCACTGCGCCGCCTCCTCACGTTCCATGGTCGCCCGGCCACCCAACGCCCGCAGCGCGGCCATCCGGGCTCGCGCAGACCAGCTTTGGCGATGCTCCGGAACCCACGGCCCAGTCTGCGACGACGGCAGATAGTCCAGCTCGCGCCATGCCTTCAGCATCACCGCGAGCCGCCGGTCCAGGCCGAGCTTGAGCCAGCGGTCGTACGCGGCCGTCGGGACCACGCGTTCGTCGAGGTCGACCAGCTTGGCCCCATGGGCGACCGCCAGTAGCAGCCGCACGGTCGCAACCGTCACGCCCAGCGTCTTCGCCGTCCGGGTCAGCTCGCGCACGCCCACGCCGCCGGCCTTGACCGTAGCCAGCGGCTCACGCCCAGCCCCGTCCAGCAGTGCCGACAACAGGCCGACCACGGCAATGCCCTGGGCCTGTGCGTCGCGGCGCACTGCCGGGGGAGCCGGTGTATGCCAGGCAACCGGTGGTTCCTGCGGCTGGAACGGAGCCGTGTAGTCCGCTCCTCGCAAGGCGAGCGCGACCTGACCGGCCAGCTGATAGTCCTCCCACGTCACGCGGTAGACCAGCCCGTGCTCCTCGGCCCAGTCCAGCGGATGCACCTGCCGATAGCGGTTCTGATACCGACTCCGGTGGGCGATGCTGCTGCCGCCGTAGCGACGGAGCTCTCCACCGTCGCGGTCAGCCTCCTCCAACACCGTCCGCGTCGCGGCCGGCATCCGCTTGACGAGACCGTGCACGTTCTCCGTGTCGAGGAAGAACTCCGCCACCGCCTCCAGCAGGTCCGCCTTGCGGCCCTTCGAGGGCAACCCCAGGTTGCGCGCCACCACCTTCAGACCATCGACGTTCAACCCGGCGGCGAGCTGCCCAGCCGACGGGCCGACACCCAGCGGACGGGCGAAGACCTCTCGCAGGATGCCGCTCACCGTGAGCCGGCCCCGCAGCCGCGCGACAAGCCCCGCATCGGCGGCGTGCTGCAGGTACGGCGTCGCGTCGGCACCGACCAACGCCGACACCTCCGCCTCGGTGACCAGGCCACCCAGCGCCAGAGCTGCCTCCAATACCTGAAGGGTCGGCAGGTCAAGGCCAGCAAGCTGATCATATGGACTCACGGCGGCGCTCCCAGGACACACGGCGATGTCCTGAATCCAACCGTACGGACCGGATCCGTGTGACGCGACCCGCCAGTCGCCAAACCCTGATCCCGGCGACCTGGCCCGTCGCCGGTGGCCCCTAGCTTGATCTTTAACCTCCGAGGGTTCTGCGGGGACCCTGACCGATCACGGAAACAGCCCTT
>NZ_JBAKHU010000146.1:0-4892 GCF_036906895.1 Micromonospora sp. CPCC 206060 | reverse complement strand
ACCATGATCCAACCCGAACGACCCAGGTCAAGCCGACCCGCCGACGAGCACCTGACCAGTCACTAACGATGAAAGGCAGACTGCATCCGAACGCCCTGACCTTCGCCGCTGCACCGGCACCCACCGACAGCCGAACCTTCGAACGTCGTCGCATGCCCGCCGACTTTATCTCTGTAGATCGACTCTGTGGCGGTCCGACCTGCGCGACTGGCAGGCCTTCCGTCAAGCGAGGGTTGACGCCGTCCGTCGCGACGAGGCGGTGGTGACCCGCCCTACCGTGCGGCGGTGCGACGGTCGCCGCGCCCCGGCCGGCTGCCGGCCCACCAACTCCTCACCAAAACGGCCTGTTGTTCTGCGGCGGCTCTCCGGGCTTGCCGCTTTCCGCGCCAGCCGCCGGGCGTCTGGCGTGACGGCCGCAAAGCGACAGCGGCAGCGGCCGGCGCGCGCCCTGGCGGCAGCGCGTGCGGCCCGTTCAGGGCCGCCTTGACAGATAGGAAGTTTGAACAACCCCGGTGATGCCCGGAGCGGGATCACTGAGAGTCAACGCCCCTCGCGATGCTCGGGACTCACTTCTCGGCCCGGCGAACAGCCTGCTCAAGACCACCTTCCGGGCGCTACGCAACATCAGCCTCTGCCCCTGGAAGATCGGTGACATCGTCGCGGCAGCCCTGGTCATCCTTCACATCGATCGCGAACGAACCACCTGATCACCCAACACCACGACCCGTTACCCGGCAAGGCTCAATGTTCGCCCCGGGCAGCAGCAATTGCACCAATAATATCCACAAGTGAAATGTGCATATCCAGCGAACCGGAGCAAAGCACCCATCCGACGGCTATCGAATGACGATATTGAGTGCCTGCGCCTCCTGTGCCATACTTCGGGTTCCGTCACCTGGGGTGCGTCGTCGGTGCCGACCGGCATAGCGAAAGGACATCGGATGACCCAATTCCGGGCACTCGCTGGCTACGTGGGCCAATCGCAGCAGAAAAGCATGTGGTGCTGGAATGCGACTACCGTCAGCATCACCCATCACTACGACAAGATGACCGACTGGACTCAGTGTAAATTGGCCACCGCGGTGCTCAACGATAGGTACAGTGGGTGGTTCACGCAGAACCCTGGCCAGCCAAAGTTCGATTGCTGCGGACCTAATGGGGGGCCTTGGAACTGCGACGAGGGCGGGTGGCCGGATGAAGGGCCACTGCAAACAGTCGGGCATAAGGCCGATGGCCCGAGGCTCGGAGTGCTGTCGAAGCAAGAGATCGCACAAGAGGTGGCAGACAACCGGCCGATTCTCCTGAATATAGCGTGGGCAGGCGGTGGCGGCCACATAGTAAACATCTTCGGGTATAGTCACCTCGCCGATGGCACCGTGACAGATGTCTGGGTGCATGACCCGTGGGACGGCACGTACATCATCCCGTACGAGGAACTGCGGGACGAGTACAAAACCAACGGCACTTGGACCGCTTCCATGAAATCTCAGCCCTAAGGAGGTTCGCAATGCCGTTGAACATGCCTGAGCCGCCGGGGCGGATGCGGGAAGAAACACGCGCCAAGCTCGGCCGCGTCGCTGGAGTTCGAGGCATGGGCCTGCCTGCGCTGGGCGCGGCCGCCCCCGAGAACGTGGAGGTGTCCACCCCACACCAGGTGTTCACCATGGGACTAGACGATGTCGAGGCCGGTGGCGGCCTGGAGCGGGCACGCCCGGGGGGCTGGCGCTTCCTGCTTGAGTCCGGCGGCGAGGTCATCGCCAGTGCCGAGACTGCGGAAACACCGGAAGGCGCTCGTCCACCAACGTTCAACGAAGGCCCCTACGTGGGAGCCACCGCGACCGCGGTGAAGGCCGCACGGGCGCTGCCGCAGCTCGCGACAGCCCGTTTCGAATTACGGCTGCTACGGATCCCCGCGCTGTACCTGATGGCCCTGTGGCTGCACTCACCCACCACCGACCTGCTCATACCGCTGGCGCCCTCACCGATCGGAAGCGAGGGCAAGGTCGTACCACCACCGGTGTTCTTCCGGGAACTCGCCGCCCACGCCCGCACCCGGGGAGCCAGTGAACCAAGCCAGGGAGCAGGCCAACCGCGGCCCAACCGGTAGAAGGGACCAGGGAGCACCGGCTCCCTAACGGGGCACACGAACGAGGACGACCTTGGGGTGGTGCGGATGGCCTGTCACAGCAGGTCATCCACACACCGCCAGTTCGGCTCCGTCTGGGCTTGACCCGGTTTGACGGACATCCCAGTTCAGAGGGGCTGTGTGCTCCTCCGGAGGATGTTCATCATGGAAGGCATGGGTAAGAAGCCACGCCGGCCGCGTCGGGCGTTCACGCCGGAGTTCAAGGCGGAGATCGTCGAGGTGTGCCGGCGCGGTGACCGGACGATCGTGCAGGTCGCGAGGGACTTCGATCTGACCGAGACCGCAGTGCGGGAGTGGGTCAATTAGGCCGACCTCGACGCCGGCACCCGTACGGACGGGTTGACCAGCGATGAGCGGGAAGAGTTGGCGCGGCTGCGGCGGGAGAATCGCCGGTTGCGCGAGGACGTCGACATCCTCAAACGGGCCACGGCTTTCTTCCCGAAGGAGACCCGGTGAACGTGTACCCGTTCATCGAGGCGGAGAAAGCACGGCAGGACGGGAACGTGAAGCATTCCTGTGAGCTGTTGGAGGTCTCCCGGTCCGCCTACTACCAGCACCGCACCGCCGGCTTGTCGCGGCGTGAGCGTGACGACGCTGACCTGACCGCACAGACCGTCGACATCCACGCCGTCTCGGCCGGCACCTACGGCGCACCTCGGGTGCGCGCCGAGTTGGCCGCGCAGGGGCGGCGGCACTCCCGCCCGGACTTTGGTACCCGTTGGCAAGCCGCGAAGCGGTGCGGCAGTCGCCCGACCTTTCGCATACGTTCTCGGTGTCGACTGTGCCGGATCTGTGCCCGATGATCTTCGGACGCCCACTTACCTCCGCCGGCTGATCGTTAGCTTGCGGGCAGCTCCGGGCGCATCGCGCGTACGAGTCAGGGTGCTGCCGGAAGAGGCGACGGCAGCTTCGATCGCGCCACCGGCCGCGTTGATGCGCCGGTCCAGGCGTCGGATCTCGGCGACGACGTCGGCCGCGATCAGTGATTCGGGCATCTTCGGTGTGGCCGGCTGGCACACTTTGTCCGGTGGGGGGCGGGGCGTCCGATGGCAGGTCAGCACGAACGCCGCGCGGCGTTCGACCGCTACGCGAGGGCGTCGGCGTAACCAGCGTGGAGCTCTTCTTCGATCTGGTGTTCGTCCTCGCGTTCATCCAGGTCGTTGCGTTGATGGAAGACGACTTCACCAGTCACGGCGTGCTGAACGGGATGCTTGCGCTGGCCTTGTTGTGGTCGACGTGGTCCATCTATGCCTGGTTGGGCAACAGCCTCCAAGCTCGGGTCGGGCTGATCCGGATCGCGCTGCTGTTTGTGACGGTGGTCACCCTTGTGATGGCGGTAGCGGTCCGGCAGGCATTCACCGACCTCCGGGGCGCGGCTGTCTCGGGCCCGGTGGTGTTCGTCGCGTGCTTCGTGGTCGTTCGGCTGGTGGATCTGGCGCTGCGCTGGTACGCCATTCCAGACACGGAGCCGCGCATCGTCCTGCTGATCGCCGCGCCACTGTTTGTCGCCTCCGTCCTTCTGTTTTCCGCCGCCGTCGTGCCGCAGCGACTGTTCCACGACCCGTGGCTGGTCAAGGCGAGCCAGACCGGGCTCTGGATGATTGCCATCATCATCGACTATGGCCGCGCCTTGGTGATGCGGTCGTGGGGGTGGCACATCATCTCGGCCCGGCACTGGGCGGAGCGGCATGGCCTCATCATGCTCGTCGCCCTTGGCGAGTCGCTCATAGCGGTTGGCCTGACCAGCAGCAGCGTGCCGATGACTGGATCGCTCATCGCGGCCCTCGTCTTCGCCGTCGTCACCGCCGCCGCATTGGGCTGGACCTATTTCGACGCCGTCGCGATCGCCGCCGAGCGGACGCTGATCCAGAACCCCGTCCAGCGCCGGGTTGCCTACGCCCGCGACGCCTACAGCTATCTGCACCTGCCGATGATCGCCGGCATCATGCTGCTCGCCCTCGGACTGCACAAAGTGGTGACGATCATCAAAGACAACGAACTGCACCATTCGCCCGCGCAACTGGAGAGCCTGGGCCTCCACGCCCTCTACGGTGGAGCAGCCCTGTTCCTGCTCTCCCACGTCGGCTTCCAACTGCGGATCACACGCCTGCTCAGACGGGTCATCTGGCCGCGACTGATTACCGCAGCACTGCTGGTGGCGCTCATCCGGCCGCCGGCCAGCTTTCGGCGGTGGTAGCGCTCGGCCTGCTGGCGGCTGTCAGTGTCAGCCTGGTCGTCACGGAACTCCTCGTCGCTGGCGGGCGGCGTAAAGAACTGCGCGAAGCCGCTCTAGCCGAGGACTTTTGGCCAGAGGGCCCCTAGACCGGGCCGGCGACCCACCCCACCATCCTCACCTGTGATGGTACGACTTTGGACAGGACAGGATCAGAACTTGCAGGGATCGGCGGTCGACCCATAGCACTTGAATCGCGCCTGTCTCCAATGCGGGCACGGTGCGGCCGGCAACGAGAACGCCACCCTTTCTGAGACTACGAATATTCACGCTTTTCCCTCCCCTGCAACTACCGGGTCCATGTAGACGTGTAAGTCCTTGCGATGCTCGAGAGAGTCAAACAAAACCTTGTCGCCTTGCCGCCAGGCATGCCACTCACTCATGGCTCAGTGAAGGTTTCCGAGTAACGGTCTGCAACTGTGCGTAGTGGTCGTTTCAGGTGGTTCGTCCGTGACTGGTCAGGTGGTCGCTGCGCCGGTGGGTAGCCAGGGACAGCCGGCGACGAGTTCGGTG
>NZ_JBAKHU010000145.1:0-4906 GCF_036906895.1 Micromonospora sp. CPCC 206060 | reverse complement strand
ACTCACCCCATATCGAAATGATCAACCGGTGATCGCCGCCAACCGCGTCGGTGGATCGAGGCTCAGCGCTACCGTTCTGAGTTCCTTCGCGGTTACGCGCGATGCTGCTGCAGACGACGCCTCTCACGGTGGCGAGCCAGAACACGCCCTCGCCGAATCGATTTATTGGCGCGTCAGAGGTGGAGAATTCTGTCGTAATCTTCGTCGTACCACCCGTCGGTGTTGTGCTTCTGAAGGGTGCCCGCGACGCGCGTCAGCATCAGCACGTCGCCGTTCAGGGTTAGGGCCGCGTCCTCGGCCCTGCCGGCGAGGATCCTGGCCACGGTCGCCAGCATGTGGGGCTTGCCCTTGTCGACCAGGGTGTCCTTGCGCATGTAGAAGCTGACGTCGACGTAGGTCTCCGGCTCCCATTGCCACAGGGAACCCCCGTCATCCTCGGCGCAGTAGTAGCCGTGCCTGCCGCCGGTGATGTCCACGACGTACCCGTGCTCGTCGTTCAGGTCGGCGCTGAGCCTCCGGCCGCCGGACGCCGTTACCGTCTCGACCGCTTCGGGAGCAGCCAGCTCCGCCACCTGCTCGAGTGGGATGTCGCCCGCCAGCGTCAGCCGGTACTCGACAGCCATCTGCACCCCTTCATCAGTCTCGCCGGATGATCTGAATGATCGCACCGTCGCGCGTTACCGCCGCCAGTTCCTTCAGCCCTGTGATGGGCCAGTCGTGGAACTGCTTGTGCAGGGCGGCGAGGTCTCCTCGCCAGTCGTGGAGGTTCAACATCACGCGTTGGGTCTGCTCCGTGTCAACCTTCCTGGACACCGCGCTCCAGACGGCGCGGGCCGGCACAGGAGGAGTAGGCGCGTAGCAGTCGAAGACATGCCCCTCGATGAGGAAGTCGGGGGCCTTCTCCGGCCTCCCAGAATCCCCGGTTTCGCGTCGAGCGTCCGCGACCTCCTGCCTCGTGGGGTTCTGGTGAACCCGGTACCCCTTGCCGGCGACCCTGTCGGCACACTCGTTCTCCAACTCCAGGGCACGTCGCTCCCGTGGCTTCTCGTTCGCGGAGATCCGGGTTCGACGTCCGGTAGGCGACCCGCCGGCGACGCCGGTGGGACGCCTGGTCCACGGGATTGACGCGTCAGTGTCCATGGAGACAGTTCCGCCCAGGGTGGAGGTCGTCGGGGATGGGCTGCCGGTGGTAGCAGGGGCAGGGCTGGCCGGTGGATGACCGCCAGCCCCCGTCAGTTTCCCGACGACCCCAACTGCCGGGCCTGCGCGATCGCCCCTTCGATGGCCTGCCGGGCCCCGCCGGTGCGCTGAACGACCAGCACCAGGACCTGCTTGATGGCCTCCAGGGCCTGCAACAGCGGCCCGGGCTGCCCGCCCTGCAGAACCATGGCGACGAGCTGCTGCGCCTCACCGACGCCGGTGATGGCCCCGGTCGCCGCGTCACGAGCGGCGTCCACGGCGCTCTGCACAGGCGCCAGCCCGGCGATCGTCTCCTGCGGGGTGGCCTCGTTCGGCACCGCCGCGGTGGCCTTCGTCGCCTCACCGATCGAACCGGCGAGACTTCCCAGGCCGCCCTGGATGCCCGTGATCGCGTTGCGCACCCGCGCCACGCCCGCCGCTACGGCGACGAAGCCCGCGCCGGCGGCTCGCAACGCCACCTCCTGCGCCTGACTGTCAGCGGCGGCTGCCAACCCCTGCGCACGTTCGACCCCGGTCATCAGCGCGCGGAGCTCACCGGTGATCTTCTCGACCTGCGACACGTGACCGGCATTCCAATCGACGGTAATGAAAGTGCTTGATGCCTGAACCTACCGGGCTACTCGCGAGGCCACCAGACACCGGTAAGGCGGTCGGCGCCCGCAGACAGCCGCCGCGAGTGAGCACTCGCGCGGATGGCGGTGCGGGTGTTCGCGTCGGGAGACTCGGTCGGTAAACGCAAGCGCAGTGGCCGCCCGGCAGCGGCGGGAGCCGATCCGCCGGATGATCCCGTCCACCCGCGTGCCTGGTGCCGCATCAGGCAAGGTTTGCCTCGTTCCTGTCAGACTGCTCGGGTGATCGTCAGACTTGCGGGAGAGCAAGACTTCCATGGTTTCCTTGGCCTGGCGGCCCAGGTCGAGTGCTGGTTCGGCCCGATGGCCGAGGATCTCGGCTTCCATGACGCTGTGCGCAAGCACGTTCGCCGGTCCACGGCGATCGTCGCTGTTTCCTCGGGGCCGGATCTGCTGGGTGGGGTGTTGTTCGCGGTGAAGGCCCCGACCTACCACGTTCACTGGCTTGTCGTATCTGAGCAGTCACGTGGGAAGGGCGTCGGCCGTGCGCTAATGGCGGAGGCGATGCGCAGGTTTGTGCGTGGCCCGGGCATCGTTGAGGTGGTCACCTTTGGGGCCGATCACCCTGGTGCCTCCGTCAGCGGTGCCCGTGTCTTCTACGAGCGCCTTGGTTTTGCCCCTGCCGAGGCCGTCGATCCCGGTCTGGAGGGCGGTTCCCGGCAGGTCTTTCGCCTGGCCGTCACCTGATTATGCGAGGTTGGCCCGGGTGAGTCCCCGGTTTGCCGGAGGGTTGCGGCTATGTACGGGCCGGTCGGAAGCGCGGCCGTACGCTTGCTGGCGGAACCGCAGCGCTCGATCCGTAGGAGCCCCATGTTCGTCGAAGCGCGAACACGTCCGGTGCTCGCCGAGGTGTGTCGTCGCCTGGACATGTCTGACGCCGGTGCCAGCCTGTTGCGGCATCACACCAACGCCGTGTACGCCGTCGGCGACATGGTCGTCAAGATCGCGCCGGTAGAGTTCGGCCTGGAGCGCACCCGCGCTGTGGTGGCCGTCGTGCAGTGGCTGGCTGCTCGTGGGTTCCCGACCGTCTGCCTGATCCCGTGGCTACCCCAACCCTTGCTTATTAGCGAGCATGCCGTGACCGTTTGGCAGCGGTTAGACCCGGCGTACGACTCACCGGTCACCGCGGCTGAGCTCGGTGCGCTGCTCGGGGAGTTGCACGCCCTTCCTGCCCCGCCGGTGGACCTGCCGACGCTTCAGCCGATCGACAACATCCGCCGATCGCTGCAACGCTCGACGATCATCAGTGCGGAGGATCGCGACCTGCTGCTGCAGCATCTGGAGTCGCTGGCCACACGCTGGTTCGAGATGGGTTTCCCCCGCGGCATGAGCCTGATTCAGTCCGACCCTCAGACCCGTAACGCTCTGCGCCGCTTCGACGGCACGCCGGTACTTGCCGACTGGGACGGGGCTGCCATCGGCCCGCGGGAGTGGGACCTGGCCACCGTCGCCGTTCACTGTCGCCGGTTCACCCAACCGGCTCCTGCTGCTTTCGCCGACTTCACTGCCGCGTACGGCTGGGATGTCACCTCGTGGCAGGGCTTCGAAGACCTCTGCCAACTCCGCGAACTACAGATGATCGCCACCAACGCCCGCAAGTCTCGGCCCGGCACTGAAGCCGCAACCGAGGTTCACCGCCGCATCGCTGGCCTTCGGCAGGGCGACCGAGACTTCGGCCAGTGGCAGATCCTCTGACCATCGGGGCCGGGCGAGGACCTGACGGTGCGAGCCGGGCCACGGTCGCGACCGCTCCTGCCACAGCCACCAGCAGCACGGATCACTGAGCTGATCTACGCCCATCGCCAGCGACCGTCATTGTGCCCTGTGCTCCGCCTCGTCGAGCCGGTTCAGTGTCCGACGGACGTGCGCGACGAGAAGGGGCTCGGCACGCTGGATCGCCCGGTGAACTGGGCTCTGGGCCGGGTACCGGCGGAGGATTTCCTTGATGCGCTCGTCGACGTCGAGGCGTTGTCCATTCGGCCCGACCGTGAGGTCAGCGGTGACGAGCGCGTCCATCACGGGTCCCTCTTCGAGCGGAAAGTCGGCGAGTTGGTTCGCGAGACCGCGCTCGGCTGCTTCGATCCGTGCACAGGTGTGATGGGCCACCAGGCCGACAAGCCGCGGCGGGTAGTCGTGGTGCTGCAGGTATCGCGCGCCGTCCAGGGAGTGCAGGCCGGTATCCACAAGGCCGGGTGCGTAGCCGATGTCGTGCAGCCACGCGGCTACCACCAGCAGATCACGATCACCCGGTTCGACCGCGACCGTCAACTGCGCGGCCCGCCGGCCGACACCCTGGACATGGGCCCAGCGCCGGCCCATCTGCGGGGTGTCGAGCAAGCCAGCGGCAAGGTCTCGAGCGACGGTCATGAGGTTTGACACCCCCGAACGGTAGCCGCACAACGGGTACCGCCCCACCCTGTTGTCGGGACCGCTGGGACGTCCTCCGACGGTGAAACGCCCCTTCTTGTTCAACCGATGTACGGAGTTGCCCGTTCCTCGAGGGCGTGGTCGATACGCAGCCGCATCGAGGGATGTATGTCCAACTGGTCGAGCTGGGCGGGATCCACCCAGCGGACCTGCCGCGACTCACTAGAGGTCGTCAGCTCCCCGCCGACGGGTCGGGCTGTGAAGCAGATCGAGAATTGCTGGCGTACCTCACCGTCGTCGTAGGCCATCACGTGGTGGGGGTTGGTGTAGATCCCGACCAGGCCGGTGACCTCCACCTCGATGCCGGTCTCCTCGCGCACCTCCCGCACCACCGTGTCAGAGATCGACTCGCCGATGTCGTGGCCACCGCCGGGTAGCGCCCACAGGTTGTTGTCGGTGCGGTGGATCATCAACAGCTCACCGTGCTGGTTACGCACCGCCGCCACAACCGACGGCACCACGCTGTTGGCAGCTGGCGCATTGGGGTCGTTGAGGTAGTCACGGCGCGCCATTCGTCATCTCCCGTCGAATGCGGCTACCAGCGCATCGATACCGCAGTGAGCTCCGCCTAGCTCAGCTGCACCCTGAGCCTCGATCCACCGACGCGGTTGGCGGCGATCACCGGTTGATCATTTCGATATGGGGTGAGT
>NZ_JBAKHU010000144.1:0-5152 GCF_036906895.1 Micromonospora sp. CPCC 206060 | reverse complement strand
CACGACGTCACCGCCCACACCGGGCCGGTGTGGCCGGTCAGCAACTGCGGAGACACCACCGCCGGCGGCTGCGTGGCAGCACCGGCGGGAGCCTGCCCGACGTGCGCGTCCAACTCCGCGGCCGCTGCCTCAACCCGGCCAATCCGGCCGCTCAACGCAGCGATGTCGGACACCGATCGGACGTACTCGCTCAGGTCACCCGACCCCCGCGCGAGCCTGAATTCCCGCAGCCCGTCGAGGTACCGGCGCGACAGCCGATCCAGGACCGACCGCGCCTGGCTGACGTCCTGGCCGCGGTCGGCCGCCCCCGCCAACGGCCTCTCAGCGGCTTGAAGCCTGTCAATACGCGCCGTATGGCCACCGACCAGAGCCTCCCACCGCTGGATGAGATGATCGGTGATGGTGGCCGCGCCACCGAGAGCGGCGGCATGAACCGTATCGACGAACAACGGATAGAACGTACCCATTTCCTCATCGGCCGAACCGCGCCCACCACCCGAACCGGGTGACACGAACTCGACCAACATCAACGGCGCGTCTCCGTCCCGTCCCACCACCGGGTGTCCGTACCACCTGCGGTCGCCTCCTTGCTCAACGACCTGGACCCGCACCTGGAAAAGCTCCGCCAACGCGTTCAGGAACCCACCCGAATACACTTCGGCACCGCGCCCAGACCGCAGATCCCGGATCACCACATGATCGGAACCCAGCCACCCCTCCATCCGGTCCAGCAGCGCCCCCGTCCGTGTCTCCACGTTGTCGAACCCGCGATACTGGCCCGGCCGCACACCATTGAGCGTCTGCGCCAACGAGTCCAGCAAACACAGCAGCCCGTCACCCCGGCGATCCCCCCGGTACATCCACTCCGGCAACCCACCCGCCGACGACTGCCCCCCACCCGGAACCACACCGTCCGGCCCGGCCACCCACTCGTACACCACCGGAGCATCGCCGGCGTGTGGTGACGGTGCCGCTTCCGGTGGTGGCGCGGTAACGCTGGCCTGCCCCGGCAACACCGCCGCCCGAACCGGCAACAACCGGATCTGATCCTCCAACAACTCCCGCGCCACCCCGAACGCGCTCACCGCGGAGAACAACTCCGCACGCCGCTGCTCGGACACCTCCGGCACCCGCCCCACCACGTCCACCTGCCGCGGCACCAGCGGCACGTCAAGGGCAGTCCGGAGCCTGGAAACCCGCGCTCCCGGGTCTGCCGGACCGTCCGCCGACCACAACAACGCCACATCCCCGCCATGACCAGCCAGGAACCGGGTGAACTCCGCCCCACTGCCAGACCGCACGCGGGACAGGTCAGCACGCTGCCGCCCAGCGTATCCTCGAACCACGACCGGCCCGTCCGGTCCCGTAGAGAGGACCCAGGCACCCAGATACACCGCCCGCAACACGTCCCGGACGGCGTCCGGTACCGTCGCGCCCTCTCCGGCCAAGACGATCCCCGGTGGCACCACCGCGGCCCACACCCGCCCAATCTGCTCCGCTACCAGGCCTTCCACCTCATCGGTCAACCGCCCAGCCCTCGCGAACGCCGTCACCAACTGCTGACTGTCGCGGTGCCCCGCCCATTCCTCCAGCCGCAGATCGAGCCGATCCGTTTCCGCAGCCCCACCCACCCACTCGCGTGTATGCCGGACCAACTCCTCACCCAACGCGATCAGCTGATCCACCCGCTCACCCATCCGGCGATGCGCCCGCACCCCTACCGTGCCGGCGGCGTCCGGGTCCGACAGGTCGACCGCCACCGGATCAGTCACGGTCACATCGGGAAGCATCGCCGTCAGCTCCGGAACCCGAGCCCGCCATTGCTCAGCCGCCCCGCCCGGTTGCAGCGCCGCCGCGATCGGGCGCAACTCGAGCCGCACACGGGTCCAACTCTGCGCCTCGACGAGGTTCGACACCTCCCGAGTGCCTACCACCGGCTGGCCGGTGACCATCTCACCCATCCGCACCGGCCACAGGTCATCCTCCGCCACATGCGCCAACACCACCGGCGATGCCCGCCCACCGAACCCGTGCACCACCACATACACCGGCTCCCGCAACCCCGACTCCACCGGCGGCAACGCACTGTTCAGGAACGTGTCGAACAATGTCCCCACCACCGCCGTGGGATGCGCCCGATGCGGCCGCGGCACACCCAGCACCAACACCCGCGCGCCATCCGGCACCCACCCCACCGGCCCCACGTCCGGCGTCGCCCCAGCCACACTCTCCCCGGCAAGCAACTCCGCCTGCCGCAACTCCACCACCCGCCAACGACCAAGCCCTGACCACGGCACCGGAGGGAACACCCAATTCCGCATATACGAGGCCGCTTGCTGCCCGAACCGCGCCCAACGCCCGTCCGTCGGCAGAAGGTACGGCGCATGCACACCGTGCAATCCCGTCGCCTCCCGGTAGAACTGAGCCGTCCGGGCATCCTCCGGAGAGATCGGACGCGCGTGGAACTCCCACAGCAACGCCCCACCCGCGAACGTGTCCCGACCCGAGAAATCGACAGGAATCAGACCCTCAGGAACGGACCTCGCCGCCGCGCCCGCCACATACCGCGAACGGATCGCTACCGCCCCCGACTGGCCACGCGCCAGCCGCAACGCCGCGACCTCGACCAACGTCCGAGGCTCCACCGACGGATCAGCACCATACGGCGACAACTCGATCACCGCCGCCGCAGGCACGTCCACCCCCCGGAGCCGACCATCAAGCAATCGCCCCACCAGATCCAGCACACCCTCATGCCCGCGATCGCCGAACGCCAGCACCACCCGCCACACCCCACCACGGCCCTGCACCCCGGCCAGCAGTTCAGCCGCAGACCGATCCCACGTCCTCTCACTCGCCCTCGCCGCCCACGTTTCGGCATCCGTCACCGCCTGCCGCTGCGCCACCACAGACAGACCTCGCGGATCAACCTCAGCGCCCACACCATCCGGATACACCACCACCGCCTCGGCGGGGCCGGCAGCACTGGCGAAACCCCGAACCGTCCGGAACACCTCCCCCGACACCGCGGACACAGGTCCGGGGTCGTTTCCAGCGGCAACCCGCCCACCCGGCACGGCAGGCAACCCCGCCAGCCCCGCAGCAGCCTCCGGCAGGGTCCACAACCGCACCGTCTGATCCATGCTGGTGGAGGCCAGCAGCCGCTGGCCCGACTCCTCCTGCCACGACGTCACCGCCCACACCGAGCTGGTGTGGCCTTCCAATGTCTGGATCAGGCGGCCGTCGGCCGCATCCCAGATCCGCACCGTCCGATCCATGCTGGCGGAGGCCAGCAGCCGCTGGCCCGACTCCTCCTGCCACGACGTCACCGCCGACACCGAGCTGGTGTGGCCTTCCAATGTCTGGATCAGGCGGCCGTCGGCCGCATCCCAGATCCGCACCGTCTCGTCGAAGCTGGCGGAGGCCAGCAGCCGCTGGCCCGACTCCTCCTGCCACGATGTCACCGCCGATACCGCGTCGGTGTGGCCTTCCAACGTCCCGGCCGGGCGACCGTCGGCCGCATCCCAGATCCGCACCGTCCGATCCTCGCTGGCAGAGGCCAGCATCCGCCGGCCCGACTCCTCCTGCCACGATGTCACCGCCGACACCGCGTCGGTGTGGCCTTCCAACGTCCCGGCCGGGCGACCGTCGGCCGCATCCCAGATCCGCACCGTCCGATCCATGCTGGCAGAGGCCAGCATCCGCCGGCCCGACTCCTCCTGCCACGACGTCACCGCCGACACCGCGTCGGTGTGGCCGTCCAACCTCCCGGCCGGGCGACCGTCGGCCGCATCCCAGATCCGCACCGTCCCATCCCCGCTGGCAGAGGCCAGCAGCCGCCGGCCCGACTCCTCCTGCCACGACGTCACCGCCGACACCGCGTCGGTGTGGCCTTCCAACCTCCGGACCAGGCGACCGTCGGCCGCATCCCAGATCCGCACCGTCCCATCCGTGCTGGCAGAGGCCAGCAGCCGCCGGCCCGACTCCTCCTGCCACGACGTCACCGCCCACACCGGGCCGGTGTGGCCGGTCAGCAACTGCGGAGACACCACCGCCGGCGGCTGCGTGGCAGCACCGGCGGGAGCCTGCCCGACGTGCGCGTCCAACTCCGCGGCCGCTGCCTCAACCCGGCCAACCCGGCCACTCAACGCCCCGGTGTCCACCACGGTCGACAGGGCAGGAGCAGACGGTCCGTCACCTTCCACCGGATCGGACGGCTGCCTGGCTGGGGCCGAGCCGGCCGAGTCGACCGGGACCGATACTTGCCGGGGCTGACCCGGATCGATCACCCCGTACCGCGCCCCCACGCGACCCCGACCTTCCTGAACCAGCCGCAGCAGACCACTGTCGAGCAATACCCTGATCCGCCTATGTACCGTCCGCTGCGGTATGGATGCCGCATCGGCGAGTTCTGGCTCGCTGGCGGGGATGAGCCCGTCGTCGTTTATATGGTCGATCAGGGCGTTCCACAGCTGCCGCAGCTGATCCTGCTGCTGCGTTGTGGTGGCGATGTGGTCGGCGTGCTGGTCGAACAGCGTCCGGGCCTCATCCGGGTCGCTCACCCATCGGCTGCCCGCAGGAAGGGCCGGCAACGATGCTTGCCGGGGCTGACCCGGATCGGTCACCCTGTACCGCGCCGCCACGCCACCGTGTGCTTCCCGGACCAGCCGCAGCAGACCACGGCCGCGCAATGCCACGATCCGGCCATGCACCGTCTGCTGCAATGTGGATGTCGCATCGGCGAGGGTTGACTCGCTGGCGGTGATGAACCCGTCGCCGTCCATACGGTCGATCAGGGCGTTCCACAGCTGCCGCAGCTGATCCCGCTGCTGCGTTGTGGTGGCGATGTGGTCGGCGTGCTGGTCGAACAGCGTCCGGGCCTCATCCCGGTCGCGCACCCGCCGGCTGCCCGCAGTGGGTTGGGGTTGGTCGGGGTGGAGTGGGGCGGGGGTGGTGGGTGGCTCGTAGGCCGGGTAATGAAGGGTGTCGCCGGCGTGGAGAGTGCCGGCGTCGGTGCGGGTCACCGCTGGAGAGGGCGCGAGGGATGGTTGCCAGTCCATGTCCGGCCCCTGGTAGGTGGCCCAAGCGCCGAGGTTCCCGCTGCCGTCGCCGGCCTGATCGTCGATGCGCGGCTGGCCGGGGTCGGTGGACA
>NZ_JBAKHU010000143.1:0-5364 GCF_036906895.1 Micromonospora sp. CPCC 206060 | reverse complement strand
TGGTGTGTGGTTGTTCTTTGAGAACTCAACAGGGTGCTTGATAAGCCAGTGCCAATTTGTTTATACCCCGGACTGGTCACATCTTTGGGTGTGGTTGGTCTTGGATTCCTTTGGCAACACTTTGTTGTCAGGACGTTTTTCAACGAAAGTTTTTGTTGGAGAGTTTGATCCTGGCTCAGGACGAACGCTGGCGGCGTGCTTAACACATGCAAGTCGAGCGGAAAGGCCCTTCGGGGTACTCGAGCGGCGAACGGGTGAGTAACACGTGAGCAACCTGCCCTAGGCTTTGGGATAACCCCGGGAAACCGGGGCTAATACCGAATATGACCTGTCACTGCATGGTGGTGGGTGGAAAGTTTTTCGGCCTGGGATGGGCTCGCGGCCTATCAGCTTGTTGGTGGGGTGATGGCCTACCAAGGCGACGACGGGTAGCCGGCCTGAGAGGGCGACCGGCCACACTGGGACTGAGACACGGCCCAGACTCCTACGGGAGGCAGCAGTGGGGAATATTGCACAATGGGCGGAAGCCTGATGCAGCGACGCCGCGTGAGGGATGACGGCCTTCGGGTTGTAAACCTCTTTCAGCAGGGACGAAGCGCAAGTGACGGTACCTGCAGAAGAAGCACCGGCCAACTACGTGCCAGCAGCCGCGGTAAGACGTAGGGTGCGAGCGTTGTCCGGATTTATTGGGCGTAAAGAGCTCGTAGGCGGCTTGTCGCGTCGACTGTGAAAACCCGCAGCTCAACTGCGGGCTTGCAGCCGATACGGGCAGGCTAGAGTTCGGTAGGGGAGACTGGAATTCCTGGTGTAGCGGTGAAATGCGCAGATATCAGGAGGAACACCGGTGGCGAAGGCGGGTCTCTGGGCCGATACTGACGCTGAGGAGCGAAAGCGTGGGGAGCGAACAGGATTAGATACCCTGGTAGTCCACGCTGTAAACGTTGGGCGCTAGGTGTGGGGGACCTCTCCGGTTCTCTGTGCCGCAGCTAACGCATTAAGCGCCCCGCCTGGGGAGTACGGCCGCAAGGCTAAAACTCAAAGGAATTGACGGGGGCCCGCACAAGCGGCGGAGCATGCGGATTAATTCGATGCAACGCGAAGAACCTTACCTGGGTTTGACATGGCCGCAAATCCTCCAGAGATGGGGGGTCCTTCGGGGGCGGTCACAGGTGGTGCATGGCTGTCGTCAGCTCGTGTCGTGAGATGTTGGGTTAAGTCCCGCAACGAGCGCAACCCTCGTTCGATGTTGCCAGCGCGTTATGGCGGGGACTCATCGAAGACTGCCGGGGTCAACTCGGAGGAAGGTGGGGATGACGTCAAGTCATCATGCCCCTTATGTCCAGGGCTTCACGCATGCTACAATGGCCGGTACAATGGGCTGCGATACCGTGAGGTGGAGCGAATCCCAAAAAGCCGGTCTCAGTTCGGATCGGGGTCTGCAACTCGACCCCGTGAAGTCGGAGTCGCTAGTAATCGCAGATCAGCAACGCTGCGGTGAATACGTTCCCGGGCCTTGTACACACCGCCCGTCACGTCACGAAAGTCGGCAACACCCGAAGCCGGTGGCCCAACCCTTGTGGAGGGAGCCGTCGAAGGTGGGGCTGGCGATTGGGACGAAGTCGTAACAAGGTAGCCGTACCGGAAGGTGCGGCTGGATCACCTCCTTTCTAAGGAGCACCTTCCACCGTAATGGTGGTAAGGAGCCCGCATCACCCGGATGTGGTGGTGGGGTGCTCGATGGCGGAGACACTGGTGAGTTTGCTGTCGGCAACGGCTGCGGCGTCTAGTACGCATCTTTCGGGGTGGTGGAACGATCGTGGTGGTGCGGCTGGTGGTGGATGATGGGCACCCTGTTGGGTCCTGAAGGAACAACCGTTGGTTGTCTTTCAGAGCCGTGTGCGGGACGTTGGTTCCGTGGGCTTGCCAGGCATGGCCTGGTGCCGCATACCGGTCCGCCTGTGGGTGGGTGTTTGGTGTGGTGCTGTGGGTTGTGGGTTGGTCGTTTGTTGAGAATTGCACAGTGGACGCGAGCATCTTTGTGGTCAAGTTGTCAAGGGCGAACGGTGGATGCCTTGGCACCAGGAGCCGATGAAGGACGTGGGAGGCCGCGATAGGCCTGGGGGAGCTGTCAACCAAGCTGTGATCCCAGGGTGTCCGAATGGGGAAACCTGGCACCAGTCATGTGGTGTCACCTGCACCTGAACACATAGGGTGTATGGGGGGAACGCGGGGAAGTGAAACATCTCAGTACCCGTAGGAAGAGAAAACAAATAGTGATTCCGTGAGTAGTGGCGAGCGAAAGCGGATGTAGGCTAAACCGGTTGCGTGTGATACCTGTCAGGGGTTGCGTGGTCGGGGTTGTGGGACCCTGCTGAGCGGGCTGACACTCGTTCGAGGAGTTACAAAGCCAGTTGCTAGCCGAACAGTCTGGAATGGCTGACCGTAGGCGGTGAGAGTCCGGTAGGTGAAAGTGGCTGGTCTTCTGTGGGTGTTCCCGAGTAGCGGCGGACTCCTGAAATCTGCCGTGAATCTGCCAGGACCACCTGGTAAGCCTAAATACTTCCTGGTGACCGATAGCGGACTAGTACCGTGAGGGAATGGTGAAAAGTACCCCGGGAGGGGAGTGAAATAGTACCTGAAACCGTTCGCCTACAATCCGTCGGAGCCTTTAGGGGTGACGGCGTGCCTTTTGAAGAATGAGCCTGCGAGTTAGTGGCATGTGGCGAGGTTAACCCGTGTGGGGTAGCCGTAGCGAAAGCGAGTCTGAATAGGGCGATTCAGTCGCGTGTCCTAGACCCGAAGCGGAGTGATCTAGCCATGGGCAGGCTGAAGCGCGGGTAAGACCGCGTGGAGGGCCGAACCCACCAACGTTGAAAAGTTGGGGGATGACCTGTGGTTAGGGGTGAAAGGCCAATCAAACTCCGTGATAGCTGGTTCTCCCCGAAATGCATTTAGGTGCAGCGTCGCGTGTTTCTTGCCGGAGGTAGAGCACTGGATGGTCTAGGGGGCCCACAAGCTTACCGAAATCAGCCAAACTCCGAATGCCGGTAAGTGAGAGCGCGGCAGTGAGACTGCGGGGGATAAGCTTCGTAGTCGAGAGGGAAACAGCCCAGATCACCAGCTAAGGCCCCTAAGCGTGTGCTAAGTGGAAAAGGATGTGGGGTCGCATAGACAACCAGGAGGTTGGCTTAGAAGCAGCCACCCTTTAAAGAGTGCGTAATAGCTCACTGGTCAAGTGGTTCCGCGCCGACAATGTAGCGGGGCTCAAGTACACCGCCGAAGCTGTGGCATTCACATTTTACTTCGCCAGGGTTTTCGGATTCTGGTGCAGGTGTGTGGATGGGTAGGGGAGCGTCGTGCCGGGGGTGAAGCAGCCGAGTGATCGAGTTGTGGACGCGGCACGAGTGAGAATGCAGGCATGAGTAGCGAAAGAAGGGTGAGAAACCCTTCCGCCGGATGACCAAGGGTTCCAGGGCCAGGCTAATCCGCCCTGGGTGAGTCGGGACCTAAGGCGAGGCCGAGAGGCGTAGTCGATGGACAACGGGTTGATATTCCCGTACCCGCGTAGGAGCGCCCATGACGAACCTTGTTGTGCTAACCACCCGAGCTGTGTGAGGTCTTCGGACTGATCACGGGGAGCGTGGGAACCTGGCGGGTAGTAGTCAAGCGATGGGGTGACGCAGGAAGGTAGCTGATCCCGGCCGGTGGTTGTGCCGGGGTAAGCGTGTAGGCCGGTGTGTAGGCAAATCCGCACACCTTGTGGCTGAGACGTGATGCCGAGCCGATTCAGGTGAAGTCAGTGATCCTATGCTGCCGAGAAAAGCCTCTAGCGATGTTCCGAGCGGCCCGTACCCCAAACCGACACAGGTGGTCAGGTAGAGAATACCGAGGCGATCGGGCGAACTGTGGTTAAGGAACTCGGCAAATTGCCCCCGTAACTTAGGGAGAAGGGGGGCCGGAGACGTGAAGCCACTTGCTGGTGGAGCGTTGTATGGCCGCAGAGAGCAGGGGGAAGCGACTGTTTACTAAAAACACAGGTCCATGCGAAGAAGTAATTCGATGTATATGGACTGACGCCTGCCCGGTGCTGGAACGTTAAGGGGACCGGTTAGTCTTTCGGGGCGAAGCTGAGAACTTAAGCGCCAGTAAACGGCGGTGGTAACTATAACCATCCTAAGGTAGCGAAATTCCTTGTCGGGTAAGTTCCGACCTGCACGAATGGCGTAACGACTTCCCCACTGTCTCAACCACAGGCCCGGCGAAATTGCATTACGAGTAAAGATGCTCGTTACGCGCGGCAGGACGGAAAGACCCCGGGACCTTTACTATAGCTTGACATTGGTATCTGAATTAGCTTGTGTAGGATAGGTGGGAGCCGGTGAAGTCCATACGCCAGTATGGGTGGAGGCAATCTTGAAATACCACTCTGGTTGATTTGGGTATCTAACTTCGGACCGTGATCCGGTTCAGGGACAGTGTCTGGTGGGTAGTTTAACTGGGGCGGTTGCCTCCTAAAGGGTAACGGAGGCGCCCAAAGGTTCCCTCAGCCTGGTTGGCAATCAGGTGTTGAGTGCAAGTACACAAGGGAGCTTGACTGTGAGACTGACAGGTCGAGCAGGGACGAAAGTCGGGACTAGTGATCCGGCACTTGCGTGTGGAAGCGGTGTCGCTCAACGGATAAAAGGTACCCCGGGGATAACAGGCTGATCTTCCCCAAGAGTCCATATCGACGGGATGGTTTGGCACCTCGATGTCGGCTCGTCGCATCCTGGGGCTGTAGCAGGTCCCAAGGGTTGGGCTGTTCGCCCATTAAAGCGGTACGCGAGCTGGGTTTAGAACGTCGTGAGACAGTTCGGTCCCTATCCGCCGTGCGCGTAGGATACTTGAGAAGGGCTGTCCCTAGTACGAGAGGACCGGGACGGACGAACCTCTGGTGTGCCAGTTGTCCCGCCAGGGGCACGGCTGGTTGGCTACGTTCGGAAGGGATAACCGCTGAAAGCATCTAAGCGGGAAGCTCGCTTCAAGATGAGGTATCCCGCCCACCTTTGGTGGGGTAAGGCCCCCAGCTAGACGACTGGGTTGATAGGCTGGAGATGTAAGCCCGGTAACGGGTTCAGTCGACCGGTACTAATAGGCCGAGGACTTGATAACAAGGCTGCTACGCGTCCACTGTGCAACTCTCGACAAACGAACACCCCCGCCAAAGTGGTTTTGGTTGGGTGTGGTGTTTGATAAGTCGATAGGGTTACGGCGGTCATGGCGGAGGGGAAACGCCCGGTTACATTCCGAACCCGGAAGCTAAGCCTTCCAGCGCCGATGGTACTGCACTCGGGAGGGTGTGGGAGAGTAGGACGCCGCCGGACA
>NZ_JBAKHU010000142.1:0-5424 GCF_036906895.1 Micromonospora sp. CPCC 206060 | reverse complement strand
GCGGCGGCCATCGCCGCCGGGGTGGCGCGTTGCAGCAGACCCTCCAGGCCGATCGTGGGGGCGCCCGCCGCCGGCGCGGGCCAGCCGGCCGGGTTGTTCGCCTTCCAGTCGTACCGTTCGGAGAGCGCCCGCTGGAGCTCGTGTACCGCGTCGGCGTACATCTCGTAGAACCCGTCGCCGCTCATCCAACCGGTGGCGGGGGCATCGTCGGCCTCGAACCGCTCCGGTCCGATCGGCGCCAGGCCGGCGTCGCGGTGGAACGCGCTGTGCCAGTGCGGGACCGCGACGAAACGCGCCTGGGTGCGGATCCGGACCAGGTACGTCACCCCCTGCATCTTGAGGTGGTTCTCGAGCCGCTTGGTGTCGTCGAAGGTGGCGCTGTGGCTGGCCGGCGCGGTCCGGTTCGCGCCGGTGGAGATCTTGCCGGCGACCGTCTTGTCCTCCTGCACGCCGATGTTCGTCGTCCCGATCGGCGCGCCGTAGGACATCTCCGCGTCGAGGTTGGGCCGCCACCGGTTGCGCGACTGGGTGGCCGCGGTGGTGGACGCGAACTTGGCGTATCGGCCGGTGCCGGTGGTGGTGAGCCTGCTGATGATCTCCAGCGAGTGCAGCTTGACGTACATCCGCATGGCGACCCGGTTGTTGGACGCGCCGGCGACGAACAGGTGCGAGCCGAGCAGGTATCCGCCGTCGCCCAGCCCTTCGGAGAGGTGGTTGTCGACGTTGAGCCGGGACAGCAGGCCGTCGAGCGCCACGCTGCCCCGGTAGGCCGGGTCGCTGGCCTGAGGGCCGAGCACGTTGCCCATGAGGTGCCGGGCGGCCGGGTAGAGGTCGTCGACCAGGGCGCCGCTGACGTAGGCGTCGCCGGGCAGCGACGGCAGCGCGCGCAGGTCCAGCTGCGGCGACCGGGGCACGGGGGTGGCCTCGGCCAACCCCCGGGGCACCTTGAAGTCGATCCGCCCCTCGTAGTGACGGGTCAGCACCGGCTCCACCGGCGCGAGGGAGACCCAGTCGGCGAAACCGGCGGGCGCGTGGTGCAACGCCCAGTCCGCCGCGTCGTTCAGGGCCGTCATCACGTGGTTCACCAGGTAGCTCGGCTGCCAGCCGTGCATCTGCACCCGGCTGAGCTCCATGGTCAGGCCGATGTCGTCTTCGGCTTCGTAGTTCCCCGTCCAGTCGTAGACGGTCCGTTCCCGGACGACCTGCGCGGCACCCTTGACGCCGCGCCCCCCTCCCGGCGCGAACGACAGCGACCCGGCGGTGGACACCGGGACGCCGTCCACCGAGAAGCCGAACTTGGCCGGCATGAGGTTCCAGCCCAGCGCCTGCCCGATGATACGAGCGGTCGCGCCGTAGGCGTGCTCGTAGTTCTCGATGCCGTAGTCGGCCCGCCAGCCGGTGAACCGCGGCCGGCCGCCCAGGGTGCCCGAGATCTTCAGCTTGAACATCTGGACCGCCACCGGGTTGCGCTGGTCGACCAGGTAGAACGACACGCCGTTGTACCGGTGCAGCATGTCGGCGAACACGATGTTGGCGCGCTGGCCGGCCAGCGTGGACTGAAGCGTTTCGAGGCCGCCGGGCAGCGCGCCGACCACCGACTCGTCGGGCGAGACCATCAGGACGCCCCAGCTGGTCCCCGCCCCCGGCCAGTTGTCGTGGCTGGCGCCGAGCAGCCCGGGCCGGCCGGCGTCCACCAGCTCCCGGACGGCGTCCAGCAGGGTCGTGGTGGGGCGCGGCCCGCCGTCGGCCGGAGCCGGCCCGGTAAACAGCGCCAACTCGTCGACGCCCGCGTGGCCCAGCGTCCGGTCACCGGTACGGGTCAGGTAGGGCGGCATGGTCAACGCGCTGAACGGGTTGACGTTCGGATCCAGGGTGATCCCGAAGTCGGTGGTGAACTGCGCGCGGCGGCGCGGGTCGAGCACCGCGCCGCGCTGGGCCAGGTCCACGTGCCGGTCGGCGAGCGTGTGCGCCCACGTCTGGACCCGGTTCTGGATCAGGTACGTGCCGAGGTCGGGCAGACCGGCGACGGTACGGCTGGCGGCGCGGTCGGCCAGTTCGCCACGCCACCGGCTGAGCAGCCCGGCCACGGTGTTGCCGCTGAGCACCAACTCGCCGCGGGACCACCGGCCCATCGCGTCGAGCAGCTGCACATCGCTGATCGGCAGCTTTCCGGCCGCGTACTGCGCCAGGGCCTCCGCCTCGGGCAGGATGAACTGCATCATGCGGCCCCGCAGGTCGGCCCCGGGTGGCACGCTGACCCGGCTGACGACGAACCCGACCTGCTTGTGGATGCCGGCGCGGACGTTGATGTCGTATTCCGCCTCGAAGGCGTACCCCCGGCCGAAGGCCAGCTTGAGCATCTCCAGGCCGCCGACGCGCTTGGTCTCCGCCGACTCGCTCTCGCTGAACCGCACGCCCCCCGACTCGCCGTAGCTGACGTTCAGCGGACCGAACTTGTGGCCGAGGCCGATGTTGGGCAGGTTGAACGCCTTCGCGAACGACCGGTTGGCGACGTTGACGGTCTCGGCCAGGTACAGCTCGATCAGGCCGGTGACGTACTGGTCCGGGGTGGCTCCGACGAACCGCGCCCCCCGGATACGGGGCACCTTGATCGAGATCGCGGCGCTGGTGTTCGCCACGAAGCCGGGCTCGACCAGGGTGGTCGCGCCGTACTGGCCGAGCACGGCCTCCTTGAACCGCGCCTGGAAGGTGATGTGGTTGGTCAGACTGGCCACCGGCCCGGTCATCGGCCGGCCAGCCAGGGTCAGGTCCCGTGGCAACTGGTCCTGCGCCGCGGCGCGCAGGCCGTGCGCGTCGACGAAGTACACGATGCCCTGGTTGAGCACCGACGGTGCGGTGTCGGCCCGGGCCACCTCGCTGAAGGTGGCCGGATCGGAGTTGAACTTCAGCAGCGCGGCGTGCACGTTGGCGCGGATCAGCTCCGGCGAGACGATCGGGGCGTCCCGGTCGCTGATCCGGACCACGAAGCCCAGGTCGTACGGCGCGTTGACGAACATCACCCGGCTGCCGGTCTCCTTCAGCTCCGGCCGGTTGACCACACGGGTCACCCGCTCGGCGGCGCCGACGTTGCGGCTCACCGACCCGCCGAGGAGTCCGACGGACCGGAGCTCCTTGACGCTCGGCGGCAGCGCGGTGTTCACCCCGGCCTCCGCCGACCAGCCCTGGTTGCCGCTCGCGCCCTGGCCGGCGATGCCGAGCGACATCCCGAGGGTGACCGTGCTCACCTCGTCGCTGAGCCGTTCGAAGTGCACCGAGTTGCCGTCCGCGTCGACGTCCGCGGAGATCCGGGGGATCGCGTAGACGATCACATCGGCGGTACGCATCACCCCGTTGCGCCAACTGTGCAGGGTGAACGGCATTCCCGCCTCCGGGGCGGGCGCGTCCGGGTCGTCGACGGCAGCGGCGCCGTCCTGGCCGAGCGAGTCGAAGTGCGACTCCAGGCCGTCGCCGCTCACCATCTTGTTGAACAGGTCCAGGTTGTCGATCGCGGCGTCGGTGTCGCGGTGGACGACCTCGTCGTAGGCGTCCCGCACCCCGTCGACCACCCGGCCCAGCAGCGGCCGTTCCTCCAGGGGCGTACCGGAATCCGGGGTCGCCGGCCGGCTCTGCTCCCCGTGCGCCCACGGCCGGTCCGGGTCCGTCGGAAGGAACCCCTCACCGGCCAGCACCCGCATGAGACCGGCCCGGAGCTGCCGCACCGCCGGCTTGTCGATCCTCGGCAGGGACTGACCCAGCAGGCCCCGCCCCTGAAGGACGTGCCGGGGCAGCAGGTTGCCGCCGGTGTCCTCCGGGTGCACGCCGGTGTTGCGCAACCGCGGCCGCCACTGGTCGTGCGGCACCGACCGGCGTCGTCCGCCTGCCGGCACCACCGCCAGGTCACCGTCCGCAAGACCGGGCATGGGATCGGGGGCGAAGGCGTCCGCGTCGACGCTGAACCCGTAGTCGAAGGCGTCCGGCTCGGACATCCGGAGCACCGCCGACCCGCTCACCACCGGCGTCGGATGCGGCCACTCACGCGGCCGGCGGGAGGTGATTACCTCGGCGTGCCACTCGAACGGCACCTCATGGCCAACCGTCTGACCGGTGTACCGGCCGACCACGACGTTCAGCGACGCCACCGTGACGCCACCACCGTCGTTGCTGGTCCAGCTCATTCCCCCACGGGCGGAGAGACCGAGCTTGGCGTTCTCCTTGTACGCCCGTGGATCGTCGAGACGCCTGGCCAAGGGCAGGTCTACCGCGCCACCGAGGGACAGCCCGGCGGACTGCTGGAGGGTGAACTCGCCGCCCTGCCCCACGATGCCGGTACGCACCTGCTCGATGTGGGCCTTGTCGCTGCTGGCGCCCACCCGCGTGGAGCCGCCGCCGAGGCCCACCTGCACGGAGCCGCCGAGACGACGGCCGTAGACCCGGATGCTGGCCGCCGCGTGCCCGTCGTCGTGCAACGTGAACGCGTAGCCCCGGGTCAGCGCGCCGGCGTCGCCGTCCGCCTCCGGCGTCCGCCGGTTGTTCACCGCCTCGTCGAAGTGGGTCTCCAGGTTCCACAGCTTGCGCTGCAACTCGTTGCGCATCGGACTTTCGATGGACATGTCGAAGCCGTCGGCACGCAGCCGGTCGATGACGAGGTCGTACAGCTCGTTCAGACCGGTGATGTTGCTGGCGGAGAAGAGCTCCGGCACCCGCGTCAGGTTGTCCCGCATGTGCTCGGGCAGGTCGGCGACCACCTGCTCGCCGGCGCTCTCCAGCAGGTGATCGGGGATCGCCACCACCAGCCGGGCCGGTTCCTGCCCGTCCGGCGGCTCCGGCACCTCCACCGCCTGCCACGGCTGTTCGTCGCCGCGCGCCTCGATCAACCACCCCGGCTTGTACGAGTAGAACGTCGAATCCGCGCGGGTGTCGAACACCCGACCCTTCTCCGCGTCGATCAGGTAGGCGGACTTCTGGTCCACCTTGTTGAGGGTGGCGTTGAAGCGGGGCCCCCAGTGGGTCGTCGGGCCGAGCGGCACGTCGGCGTTGAAGTCGCCGCGCAGCCGCACCGCCCGGGTGTTGGTGCCGTCCGACTGGCTGTGCGCACCGGTCTGGAAAACACCCTGGGTGAACTGGTTGGCGTGGAAACGGCCGTTCTCACTCGTCAGGCCCTCGGTGTCGTCCAGCGACGGCCCGGGCGTCTCCGTGTCGAACGAACCGGCCGGGTTCGACACCAGCTGCGGGCCGTCCGGCCGCAGGCGGGCCCGCACCTCCATGCCGCCCAGCGTGAACAGGTACCCGTCCGGGGCGACCACCTGCGGGTAGTTGTTGAGCAGCCGCTCATTCAACTGTTCCCATTCGTTGTCCCGCACGGTGACGCCCCGCCGGGCCGCGTCGGCGCGCAACGCCTGCTCGATGCGGTCCAGGTCCGGCAAT